>CAXSEG010000348.1:0-2135 GCA_964235545.1 uncultured Acetobacteraceae bacterium | reverse complement strand
GAACACGGTCCAGCAACGGCGTCAGCGGGCGGGGAGGAAGGATAGGGGCGTTCATGGTGGGCTCAACTCTCCTTACGGCACGGGACGCAAAGCGAGCGTTCCGTCCGTGCGCTGGACGATGGCCTGCACCCGGGCCTCGGCTTCGGCCAGCTTGGCCTCGCAGTGGTGGCGCAACTGAGCGCCCCGTTCATACGCGGTGATGGCGTCTTCCAGCTTCTGCTGTCCGCCCTCCAGCCCTTTGACGATACGTTCCAACTCGGCCAGGGCGTCCTCGAACGACAGGCCGGATATGTCTTGCGACATGTGCGTTCCCCCTCGGACGAGCGTGATTACGCGTTTGGCGGGGACCCGACAACACCGCAACGCGGCAACGATGTGACAGTGTGGCTTCCGGGTGGCAGTTTTCGATACGATTAATGCCGCATCAGCCGCCTTACATGCAGCGCCGTGGAGGCTGCGAGGGCATCGAGATCATAGCCTCCCTCCAGGATGGAGACCACCCGGCCGGCGCAATGGCGGTCCGCCACGGCCAGCAGGCGGTCCGTGAGCCAGGCGAAATCCTCCGTCTCCACCCGCAGCTCGGCCAGCGGGTCGGCGCGGTGGGCGTCGAACCCGGCGGAGATGATCAGCAGCTCCGGCGCCCAGGCCTCCAGCGCGGGGATGATCCGCTCCGCCCAGGCGGCGCGGAAGCGGTCGCTGCGCGCGCCGGGCGGCAGTTGCACGTTGACGATGTTGTCCGCGATGCCGCGGTCCCGCGGCGAGCCGGTGCCGGGATAGCACGGGTGCTGGTGGCTGGAGCCGTAGAACACGGCTGGGTCGGCGGTGAAGATGTCCTCGGTGCCGTTGCCGTGATGCACGTCGAAATCCACTACCGCCACCCGGCCCAACCCCCAGTGGGCTCGGGCGTAACGGGCGGCGATGGCGGCGTTGTTGAAGAAGCAGAAGCCCATGGCCCGGATTTGCTCGGCATGGTGGCCCGGCGGCCGCACCGCCACGAACACGGCGCCGGCCCAGCCCTCCATCACCGCGTCCACCGCGGCCACGGCCCCTCCGGCCCCACGCCGCGCCGCCGCCATGGTGCCGGGGCTGACCACGGTGTCCGGATCGATGGCGAGCAGTTCGCCGGGCTCGGGATGCAGCGCGAGCAGCCGGTCCACGTGTTCGACCGGGTGGACCAGGCAGAGCTGCTCGCGGGTGGCCTCGGGAGCCTGCTCGCGCAACAGCGGCACGAAATCCGGGTGCTCCAGCGCTTGCAGCACCGCCCGCAGCCGGTCCGGGCGCTCCGGGTGGTATGGCCCCGTATCGTGCGCCAGGCAGTCGGGGTGGGTGAACAGGGCGACCGGCTTCATGCCGCGTCCTCCACCCGGCGGCGGATGGTAAAGGAGAACACGCCGGCCTCCTCGCTCAGGCTGACGAGCGTGTGGCCGGTCTCGCGGCAGAAGGCACGGAAGTCGGCCACCGCGGCGCGGTCGGTGGCGAGCACGCGCAACTTGTCGCCGGGTTGCAGGCCACGGAGTGCCCGGTTGGCGCGGAGGACCGGAAGCGGGCAATTCATGCCCTTGACGTCGAGCAGGGTTTCAGCGGCCATTTCGCCATCCTGGGATCGCCGGGTGCCGGGGGCAAGGGCTGCATATGCTGCGCATGGGCATCGATTTCGGCGGCACCAAGATCGAGCACGCCGTGCTGGGCCAGGCCGGCGCCGTATTGCTACGCGACCGGCAACCCACCCCGCTCGGCTACGACGACGCGGTGCGCTCGCTCGCGGCCTTGGTGCCGGCGGTGGAGGCGCTGGTCGGCCCGGTGACGGTCGGCATCGGCATCCCCGGCGTGATCAGCCCGGCAACCGGCCTGGTGAAGAACGCCAATTCGATCTGCCTGAACGGCCACGCGCTGGACCGGGACCTGGCGGCGGCGCTGGGCCGGGACGTGCGGATCGAGAACGACGCCAACTGCTTCGCCCTGTCCGAGGCGGTGGACGGCGCCGGGGCGGGGGCGCGGACGGTGTTCGGCGTGATCATCGGCACCGGTTGCGGCGCCGGGATCGTGGTGGACGGGCGCGTGGTGGCCGGGCGCAACCGCATCGCCGGCGAGTGGGGGCACAACCCGCTCCCCTGGGTGACCCCGGCCGACCTGCC
>CAXSEG010000347.1:0-2434 GCA_964235545.1 uncultured Acetobacteraceae bacterium | reverse complement strand
CCACGTTGAGGTAGATGAAGATGGCTCCGGCGATCCGGTGATGGTTGACGTCGCCAGGTGCGAAGATCGCCCGCGTCATCCCTCCCGTCACCAGCAGGTTGTAGACGAACACCACGACGAGCGTGGTGGCCTGCTGCACCGGGCCCGACAGCAGATGCGAGAGCAGCGTCAGACCGAAGCTGGCCGCGAGAGCAAAACGGAACCAGGTCGCCTTGGCCAGCAGGGCGATCGCCGTGGCCGCGAGGAGCAGCTGCAGCGACGTCACGATCTCGCGGCTGGCGTCCCCGGCGGACAAGGCGGGCACGGCGACGAACAGGAACAGGACGTCCAGCGCGAGCATCAGGCTGAACTGCCATCCGGGTTCACGGGCGAACAGTTGTCGACGTGATTGGGCGGGATGCGACAGGGGAGCGGGCGGGAGCACACGCATCGAGTGACGTCGTTCCATCAGGCCGGAAAGGTGGCTGGGCGAATGACCTGGAGTAGACGTGGCGCGGGCCGATGTCTGCAACCCGGCAGCATGGGGGCGAACTGGTTCATCGTGGTCTCCCGTGGGTCACCATGCAGACGCGATTGTTGACGCTCAATCGCCTCGCGCCAGGATCTCCTTCGTCGCGACGTCGAGGACGCGGGCGATGCGCCGGGCCTCGTCGGGCGCGCAGCCGCGCTTGCGCATCAGGGCGTGCTTGAGGGCGTGCCGGGCCTGATGAAGCTCGTCCGCGGCCTGGGGGTCGGCGTCCTCCAGGCCCGCGAAGGCCTCGCGCACCTGCGCCATGCGTCCGCCGATGCGCGCGAGGCCGTCCAGGATCAGCGTGACTTGGTCGCGGTTGGCATCGAGATGTGCGCGACCCGCCTCGGTGATGGAGTAGAGCTTGCGGTTGCCGTCCGGAGCGACCGCAGCGTGGTCAATCTCTTCCAGGTAGGTGAGGGCCGGGTAGATCATGCCGGGGCTGGGCACGTAGAAACCGCCCGAGCGCTCCTCGAGCTTGCGGATGAGTTCGTAGCCGTGCGCCGGTTGTTCGGCGAGCAGGGCCAGCACGACGAGCTGCAGGTCGGCCGAGCTCATCCTGCGGCCGCCAGGGATGCCGTCGCCGCCCATGAAGCCGCGGCCGCGACCACCGCCCGCACCGTGACCAAAGCCGCCTCGTCCCTGTCCACCACCGATAGCCCGGAGCAGGTGACGAAGGTGTTCGCGCGGTGTGTCAATGTTGTATGTCATATCTTACGATATGTCTTTGGAGGTCTTTGGGTCAAGCGTCCTGCTGCTCCCTGGACTAGCAGTCTGTCGAGGTCGCCTTTTCGGCTGCCCACTCGAACCTGAGTGTACCGCCGACAGGCGGCGTCGCTGTCGGAGTGGAGGCGGGCTCGACCTCGACTTAACGCGTCGCGACGATGAACAACCTGGGGAACGGCAGCAGCACGGTTCCGTCGGGCAACGCTGGGTAGGCACGGGCGATGCCTGCTCGATATGACCCAAGGAAGGAGGCTCGCTCGGCCTTATCGAGGGGAGCGAGGAAAGGTCGCAGGCCGCTTCCCGCGAACCACGCCACGATGGCGTCGGCTCCGCCGCTGAGCGGGTGGTGGTAGGTCGTGCGCCATACGTCGACCCGGCTGCAGCATCCCTTGAGCAGTGCGTGATACCAGGTCGCACTCGCCACCGCAGTGCGTGTCTTGCCTGTCTCGGCCAGCTTACCCGCCCAGGGACCGTCTGCCGCGACCTCGCGCATCAGTCGGTGCGACGGCTCGTCGAGGTTGTCGGGCATCTGCACGGCCAAGCTTCCACCCGGTGCCAGCTTGCCGACGAGGTGTGGCAGCAGGATGGCGTGGTCCGGCACCCAGTGCAGCGCCGCGTTCGACAGGATGACATCGAATGGCCCCGCGTTGTCCCAGGAGACAAGGTCCGCGATCATAAACCCGATACCCGGAAGCCGTCCTCGTGCCGCGGCGATCATGTCGGGCGAGTTGTCCAGCCCGACGACCTTGGCGTTGGGAAAGCGGGCTACCAACATCTCGGTTGAGTTCCCGGGGCCGCAGCCGAGGTCCATAGCGCTGCGCACGTCCATGGTCGGCACTGCTGCAAGGAGGTCCCGGACCGGCCGGGTTCGCTCATCCTCGAAGGCGACGTAATGTTCGGCGGACCAGCTCAACGGCTTGCTCTCACAACCCGTTGCTGATCGGTATCGCAATGGCTGCTTTCGACCCCAAAGCGGACCTTTCCCGGTTTCCGTTGACACGGTGATGCTCCTGCCTTGATAGTTCATACCATGGTCGAGAATTTTCCCTTTCATAGCTGGTATTACACCGCCCCTTCATAGAAGCGGCGCGTTCGACCCTGTGTGAACGATGCCGCCGTACGAGCGGCATCATATTCGCTCTTCACGGCGGCCCCACGAATAGGACCCGCCATGTCGCCGAATGAACTAGACCTACGTAA
>CAXSEG010000346.1:0-2620 GCA_964235545.1 uncultured Acetobacteraceae bacterium | reverse complement strand
CGCTGAAGCTCAGGTTGGTGGTGATGGCCACGCTGGTGCGCTCGTAAAGCTTGCTGAGCAGGTGAAACAGCAGTGCCCCGCCAGACGAGCTGAACGGTAGGTAGCCCAGCTCGTCTAGGATCACGAGGTCGAGGCGGAGCAAGCTTTCGGCCAGGTGCCCGGCTTTGTTGGCGGTTTTCTCCTGCTCCAGGAGGTTGACCAGATCCACCGTGGAGTAGAATCGGACCATCTTGCGGCCGTGCTCGATGGCCTGAACGCCGAGTGCGGTGACGATGTGCGTCTTGCCGGTGCCGGGTCCGCCAATGAGCACGACGTTGTCGGCCCGATTGGTGAACTCGCCCTGATGCAGCTGCCGGATCGTGGCCTCGTTGACCTCGCTAGCGGCGAAGTCAAAGCTCGCCAGGTCCTTGTAGGCTGGAAATCGGGCCGCTTTGGTGTGGTAGGCAATAGAGCGCACCTCCCGCTCGGCCATTTCGGCCTTGAGCAGTTGGCACAGGATGGGGACGGCTGCCTCGAATGCCGGGGCCCCCTGTTCCGCAAGCTCGCCTACCGCCTGGGCCATGCCGAACATCTTGAGCCCGCGTGGCATGACAACGAGAGCGGCGCTGGCGGGATCATGACGCATGGCGCACCTCCCGATCCCGCAGCGCGTCGTAGCGCTCGATGTCGGCTATCGGCTCCTGGCGCAACACAAGGGCCTGCGGCGCATCGATGATTGCGGCCGCGCCGCCGCCATCCATGAGGCGGTGCAAGACGTTGAGGATGTGGGTCTTGGTGGCGACGCCGTCCTCGAGGGCCAGCTCCACCGCGCACAGCACCGCCTGCTCGTCGTGCTGCAGCACCAAGGCAAGAACGTCCACCATCTCCCGGTCGCCCCCTGGTCGCTGCAGCAACTGGGCTTGCAGCCTACGGAATGCCTCCGGCATCTCGGCGAACGGGGCGCCGTTGCGCAAGGCGCCCGGCTTGCGCTGGATCACCGCCAGGTAGTGCCGCCAGTCGTAAACGGTGCGGCGGGGAACGTCGTGCGCGCGCTCGACGATGCGGGCGTGCTCGCACACGATCTGCCCCTCGGCTACCACGACCAGTCGATCGGGATAGACCCGCAGGCTTACAGGCCGATTGGCGAACGAGGCCGGAACGCTGTAGCGGTTGGCGTCGAAATGGACCAGGCGAGTCGGCGACACACGCTTGGTGTGCTCGACAAAGCCGTCGAACGTCCGTCCCAGCGGCATCAAGCTGGCCCGCTCCTGGGCGTGCACGTCAGCGACGCTGCCCGGCAGCACCCCGTGCGGGATTTCGCCCCAGCGCTCGATGCAGCGCGCCTCCAGCCACCCCGTTGAGCGAGGGCAGGTCCGCGAAGCTTGGCATGGCCTGCCAGATCTGCCGCCGGGCGTCCTGCACGTTTTTCTCGACCTGTCCTTTCTCCCAGCCCGAGGCCGGGCTGCAGAACGTCGGCTCGAACAGGTAGTGGCTGGCCATGGCGGCGAAACGAGCGTTGACCTGCCGCATCTTGCCAGTGCCAACGCGGTCGACGGCGGTCCGCATGTTGTCAAAGATGCCGCGGCGCGAAACACCGCCCAGCACTCGGAACGCCTCGGCCACTGTCAGCTTTGCTGACATCACTCCGTGGGATCGCTGCGCGATGGCGTCGAACAGCATCTCGTGGGTCTGCAGTCGATAGGCCCGGACCACAAAGGCCCGGCTGTGCGCCAGTTTGGTATGCGCAGCCTGCAGCTTGACGCGCTTGCCGTCGATTACCGCCCAATCCTTGCTCCAGTCGAACTGAAAGGCAGCGCCGAGTGGAAAGACGAGCGGCACGAACACACCACGCCCAGTGGTGCGTTGCGCAATCTCTCGATCTGCCCGCCAGTGCCGGATAAAGGCCGCAACCCGCGCGTAGGAGCCGTCGTAGCCCAGAACGACCAGATCCGCGTGAAGCCCCCGCGCGGTTCGGCGCACCTTGCGTCGCTTGCCCGCCTCCACCTCCAACCAACGCGACAGCTTGTCGGCGAACGGGTCCAGGCGGCTCGGGCGCTCCGGAACCTTGAACCGCACCTCTACCGCATCGGATCGCAGATACTTGCGGACGGTGTTCCGTGACAGGCCCGTCCGCCGCTCGATCTCGCGGATCGGCATGTGGTCCCGGTAGTGCCACCGGCGGATTACACTCAACAACTCCATGTCGATCACTCCAAAAATCCCGGCGATTGCGCCGGGGGATGTGAAACAGACACGGGTCATTTCTCAGCGAAAACTCAGACCCTCTCCGGGTCAGATCTCAATGCAACTCAACACACCCGCAATCGCGGCCTGGACCGAGCTTGCGTCAGCCAGATTGCCGGTCGCGAGCTCGGCACCGGACGCCGCCAGCGCGCGGGCCGTGGGGCTGGTGGCATCGTACAAAGGCCTTAACCGAACTTCCGGCTGCCCGGAGCGCTGCGGCGACCGAGCCGCCCTGCTGCCCTGTCGCACCGTATTCCAGCACGGGGCCGCCGGTTCCGGGGGTCGCCACGACCGTCATGTCCATCACTCCTCGCCGATGCGTGTGCCGCATCCGGGCCCTGAACATGATCCATTCCAGGCTGCGGCAGGAGCCAGGCCAGAACCATGTCCGCTCTCC
>CAXSEG010000345.1:0-2791 GCA_964235545.1 uncultured Acetobacteraceae bacterium | reverse complement strand
CGCCAGCGCCAGGATCAGGCTGGGGAAGGCGGCCACGATGTCGAACAGCACCAGCAGCAGCCGCTCCAGCCAGCTGCCCGCCAGCCCGGCGGCCACGCCCAGGGTTACGCCCACCGCCATCGCCAGCGTGATCGCCGCCAGCGCCACGAGGGCGGCGACCTGCGTGCCATAGATCAGCCGGCTCAGCAGGTCCCGCCCGACCTGGTCCGTGCCCAGCCAGTGGTCCCTGGTCGGCCCGCTAAACCGGTTCAGCACATCCAACGCCTCCGGATCGTACGGCGCCAGCAACGGGGCCGCCACGGCGCACAGCAGCACGAGCGCCACCAGCAGCAGGCCGATGCGGCCGGACCAGCTGCGCATCATCGCGGCCGGCGCTCCCGCCGCAGCCGCGGGTCGATCGCGGCGTAGGACAGGTCCACCACCAGGTTGGTCAGCACGAACAGCAGCACCACCACGAACACCGCCCCTTGCAGCACGGGGTAGTTGCGTGTGTTGACCGCGTCCAGCACCAGGCGGCCAAGGCCGGGCCGGGCGAACACCACCTCCACCAGCACGGCACCCCCCAGCAGCCGTCCCGCGCCCAGGCCGAGCACCGCCAGCGTCGGGATCACCGCGTTCTTTAGCGCGTATTTGCCGACGACGAGCCGCTCGGACAGCCCGAAAGCGCGCGAGGTCCGGATATAGGGCTCGCCCAACACCTCGAGCATCGAGGACCGGGTGAGCCGCGCGATGTAGCCCACCCACCCGGCGGCCAACGCCGTCACCGGCAGCACCAGCGCGTCCGCCCCGCCCTCCTCGCCCGCCAGCACGGGAAACCAGTCGAGCCCGGTCGAGAACAGCAGCAACAGCCCGATGGCCACCACGAAGGAGGGAATGGCGACGAATACGATGCTCACCATGGCCAGCGTCTGGTCGAACAGCGAGCCCGGGCGCAGCGCCGCGAGACAACCCGCCGGAATGCCGAGCACGATGGCGAGCGCGATCGAGGCACCGGTCAGGATCAGCGTGGCGGGCAAGGCGGCCGCCACCAGCGCCGTGACCGGCCGCCCGCTGATCACGTCCCGCCCGAGGTCACCCTGCACCAATGCCGCGAAGAACCGCAGCAACCGGATCGGGATGGGCTGGTCCAGCCCCATCTGCGCCACGAACTGCCGCGCATACTCCGGGCTGGCCTGCGGCCCGAGCAGCGTGTCCGCCGGATTGCCCGGCACGACGGCGGAGAGCGTGAACAGCAGCAGCATGGCACCGACGAGCGTGGCTGCGGTGGTCAGCGCACGGGTGGCAAGCCAGGTCATCGCTCACCCTGACCCAAAACGGACCACTCGTCTAATAGGGGGCTGGTTTCCATCGCGGAGAACCAACCTTGAGGAGCAGCGGCCCTGTTCGGGGCCCTGCCGCCTGCTGCATTACTGATCGCCGACCGAGCGCCATCCTCATCTCCCGGCTGCCAAGATGAGTCCTGACGCTAGAAGAACGTCACTGCACCTGAAAGAATATTCAACGCACTGCCGGTGCTACCGTTGTAGGCTACGCTGGTCGGATGGTCGATGTAACTGACTGCAGCATTGAGATTTACGTCTGGATAGACATGTGCACTTTAGGCCACGATGAATTGTTTGCTATCCGAATGCGCGAGTCGCGTCTGAAGCCGGCACTGCCTGGCCTGTGCGCGAATCCTCGCTCGCCACATCCGGATGCTGGATCAATCACCTGTGGCGGTCCGCAGCAATTTGTAAACGCCGTCTGGCACGTCGATCGCGTCCGCCGCGATCCGCCGGGCCCGCTCCCGTTGCGAACGCTCGAACGGCACGCGGACCGGTTTGGCCGGATCAAGCGGCCGTGTCGCACGAAGGCTGTCGGCGTAGGCGGCCACGCGCTGTTTGAAATCCTCGGCCGGGGACAACAGCCCAGGATCGACGACGAACAGGAAGAAGCCGCAATCGCGGACAATCGGAGGTTCCGCGGCAGCGCCGCACATCATGCCCAACAGCTGCACGACGACCGCCAGCCCCGATCCCTTGTGACCGCCCCAAACGGCGAATGCGCCTTGAAGTGCCGCATCGGCATCCGTGGTCGGCACGCCATCCGGGCCAAAGGCTGATCCTTCGGCAACAGGCTGACCCAAACGGCGAGCCAGCATGGCTTCGCCACTCATTAGCGCGGCCGTGCCGATGTCCCAGATGATGGGCGTGTCCGCGGACGGGAAGCCGAAGGCGATCGGGTTGGTGCCGAACTTGCGCTCTGTCCCGCCGTATGGCGCCACACGCGGCGGGGCGCTGCCGGCGATCATGCCGGCATAGCCCGCCTTGGTGACGCGCTCGAGGTAGTACGAATACATGCCGGTATACCAGGTCTCGTGCGCGCCGACGACCGCGAGGCCTGTCGTCTTCACCTTCTCCAAGGCCATCTCGGTCGCACGGTGCGCGACCAGGTAGCCGACCTGGTCGCCGCCATGCAGCGCCGCGGAAACCGGCGTCTCCCGTGTCACGGTGATCGGCTGACGCGGCGTAGTCGTCTCCTTGATCCGCTCGATGATGGACACCGCCCGGGGAAGCCCGCCGAACGACAAACCTCTCAATTCGCAATCGATCAAGTGATCCGCGATAATGGCCGCCTCGTCCGGCGTATGGCCGACCGACCGCATGCTTCTCTCGGCAAGCGAACGTGCTTGCGCCACGGTCAGGATCATGGTTTTCCTCCGTCCTGCAGTATCAGATTTGCCGGGCCAGCAGCCCGCGCCCGACGACGTTGGCCTGGATCTCCGCAGCGCCCTCGAAGATGTTCAGGATGC
>CAXSEG010000344.1:0-2813 GCA_964235545.1 uncultured Acetobacteraceae bacterium | reverse complement strand
GCCGCTGGTGTTCGCCGGCGAGGCGCGCCGGCTGAAGGAGACCCTGGCGCTGGCCGCTGACGGCAGGGCCTTTGTCCTGCAAGGCGGCGACTGCGCGGAATCGTTCGGCGACTTCACGGCCAACGTCATCCGCGACACGTTCCGGGTGTTGCTGCAGATGGCGGTGGTGCTCACGTTCGGGGCCAGCGTTCCGGTGGTGAAGATGGGCCGCATGGCCGGGCAGTTCGCCAAGCCACGCAGCTCCGACAACGAAGCCATGGATGGCGAGACGCTGCCCAGCTATCGCGGCGACATCATCAACGGCCCCGAGTTCACCAGCGCCGCGCGCATCCCCGACCCGGCGCGCATGGAGACCGGCTATTTTCAGTCCGCCGGCACGCTCAACCTGTTGCGCGCGTTCGCCAATGGCGGTTATGCCGACCTGGGCCAGGTGCAGCGCTGGAGCCTCGACTTCGTCGCCCGCTCACCCTTGGCGGCGCGCTACATGGACCTCTCGGGCCGCATCGACGAGACGCTGGCCTTCATGGCCGCCTGCGGCATGAGCAGCCTCAACACGCCGCAGATCCGCGAGACCGACTTTTACACCAGCCATGAAGCCTTGCTGCTGCCGTACGAACAAGCGCTGACCCGCGTCGATAGCACCAGCGGCGACTGGTACGCCTGCTCGGCGCACTTCCTGTGGGTTGGCGACCGCACGCGCCAGCCCGACGGCGCCCACGTCGAGTTCCTGCGCGGCGTTAAGAACCCGATCGGCATCAAGGTCGGCCCGACTATGGCGGCCTCCGACCTGCTCAGGCTGATCGAGACGCTGAATCCGGCCGACGAGCCCGGCCGCATCACCCTGATCAGCCGCATGGGCGCCGAGAAGATTACCCAAGCCCTACCACCGCTGTTGCGGGCCGTGCAGGCGGAGGGGCGGCACGTGCTCTGGATTTGCGACCCGATGCACGGCAATACCGTCAGCACCGCATCCCACGTCAAAACCCGGTTCTTCGACGCCATCCTCAAGGAGGTTCGCGGCTTTTTCGACGTGCACGCCGCGGAGGGCAGCTGGGCCGGCGGCGTGCATGTGGAGATGACGGGTCTGGATGTGACGGAGTGCGTTGGCGGCGCCCATCGGCTGACGGAGGCCGACCTGGGCGCCCGCTACGAGACGTTCGTGGATCCCCGGCTGAACGCGGAACAATCCCTTGAACTCGCGTTCCTGGTGGCGGAAGAGCTGAAATCCCGCCGCATTCCCCCGCGCACGGCCTCGGTCGCCGCCCAATAGACCTTTACAGTCACGGGTGAAGGGCGCGACTGTCCCCGCCTGGGGTCGAGGGGCACGACCCTCGCCTGCCCTCTCAGGTTGCAAGATGAAGCTCTCCGAAGACGTCAACAACCGAACCGACGCTTATTTCAACCGCACCCGCGACATCATCGCGAGGTTCGGCGACAAGCGCGTCACCTACGCCGTCTTCCTGCGCCGCCCGGTCATCTCCGCGCCTAAGCTGATGGTGGATTGGCTCCGCTCGGTAGCGACAGAGTCGGGTTACGCCATCGAATTGGACCTGACACACCCCGAAGGCAGTTGGGTAGGCGCCGGCGAACCGCTGATCTACGTCACCGGCTCGTTCCAGCTGCTGTCGAACTGCGAGACGATCTTCCTGCAGAAGCTCGGCGCCTGCTGCGTGGCGGCCCACAACGCTTACCAAATGTGCAACGCGCTGCCCCAGGTCGGCTTTCTGGCGATGGACGCCCGCCACTGCGCCGGGGCCGAGATGCAGGACATGATGGGCTACGCTGCCAGTGTCGGCAGCTCCGCCTCCCGGCGCGAAGGGGCGGTCGGCTTCGTCGGCACCGCGACCGAGCTTACGGCACACTGGTTCGGCCAGGCCCACGGTGCTGGGACCATGCCGCACGCCCTGATCGGCTATGCCGGGTCCACCGTCCGGGCCGCGGAGATGTTCGTCGAGACCTTCCCCGGCGAGCGCCTCACCGTGCTCACCGACTATTTCGGGCGCGAGATCACAGACGGGCTTGCCGTGTGCGAGCGGTTCCGCGACATGGCCGCCAGTGGCCTGCTCTCCGTCCGCCTGGATACGCATGGCGGCCGCTTCCTTGAGGGCCTCGACCCGGCCGAGAGCTACGCCGTGCTCGAACGCCACTCGCCCGGCGCGATCCGCCGCTACCGTAGCGACACCGAGTTGCGCTACCTGGTCGGCACAGGCGTCTCCGCCGCCGCGATCTGGCGCATTCGGGAGGCGCTGGACGAGGCCGGCTTCAGGCGCGTCCGCATCGTGGCCTCCTCCGGCTTCAACGTGGACAAATGCCGGGTCATGGCGGACGCCCAGGCACCGGTCGACGTGGTGGGCACCGGCAGCTACATCCCGGAGCATTGGGGCGAGACCTACGCCACCGCCGACATCGTCGAGTATGACGGCGAGGCCCGGGTGAAGGTCGGCCGCGAGTTTCTCCTTCGCCGCAACGGCGCCCGCAAGCGCGGCGTTGATTCCCACGAAGGTGCCGCCTAGTAGATCGTTGCCATGGAACGACACCAACGCCGTAGGGTGGGATGCGCTTTGGCGTTCCACCGACACGCGCACGAAAATGGGACGCCAAGCGCTTCCCGCCCTATTATTACGGGCAACCTGGATGGACTGGGTAGCGGCAATGAGTGACATCTTCGCGCCGGAAGGCGGCTGGCGCGTGCGCATCCTGGACCTCTCCGGCGCGTCCGAGGACAAGCTGGTCGAGGAGATAGACGGCTTCCCGACCCTGATGCAGGCCAACGCCTTCGCCCGCGCCTACGTGCGCGACAGCGTCGAACGTTG
>CAXSEG010000343.1:0-2834 GCA_964235545.1 uncultured Acetobacteraceae bacterium | reverse complement strand
CCGCTGCTTTCCATGCTTTGTCAGCCTGGAGTCCATTGGCCGCCCGGTGGCGGTACCAGGACCCGCTCTCCAGCATTGCGGTGCTCCAGGCAGGTCCAGACCGGGCCTCGCCTTGCGGTGAAGCCGAAGGGGGCAGGCTTCCCGCAGATCATGCACCCACGCAGGGTATTTACCCGCACGGCAGTAGCTTCATCATTGACGTCCGACACGGCGGCGGCCTCAGGCGAATGGATTGCGCATGGTCTTCGGCGCCGCCGCCTTCGGCAGGACCTGCGGCAGGTCGGCCTGCCCTTTCAGTTTCGCCACGGCAGCATCCAGAAGCGCCTTGATCTGCCGGGCCTGTGCCAGCCCGTGCTGGTCGCGGGCAATGTCCAGGCTGCCGGAGAGCGACAGCTGGTCGATACCGTTCTCTATGGTCAGCTTGCCGATCGATAGCGAGGCAGTGTCATCGGCGAGAGGCGTCAGCGTAGCCATGTCGGTCTCCTATCTTCCGAGCAGCCGGTCGAGCAGGCTGCGATCGCGTGGGCGTCGTTAATGGTCTTCATGAGCATACCGGCTCGCCAGGAGCCAAGTGATGACCAGGAGCAGGACCAGGATCACTACCGCCAGCTTTCTCTTGAATACGGCTCCATCACGTCCACACTATCTGCATGGTCGGGGGGCCAACCCGCGAAGATCAACCCCCCTCCCATGGTAGGTTTACAGGTGCCGCAGGGCGTTCAGGACGGCGGCTACCTGTAGCGACGCGCACTGAAGTACGCCCAGACGCGCAATAGATGGCCTGTTTCGACGCATATTATCTGAGACGGATGGCGCCGTTCGGCGCACATTAGCTGAGACCCAACGCACAATCGGTGAGACGAACGCACAATGGACTGAGCAGGGCGCGCGACCGCCGGTTTCGACTCGAAGCGGACCCTCCTCTGCCCCGGTCTGCGATGTAGCAAACTCGCATCGGACTTTCTTTGATCGAAGCCAATCAAGAGTCGCTGCCAGGTCAGAGGCCGAGCTGATGCGAATCGCCATCCTCGCCGACACCCATGGCAACTTGCTTGCTCTTGAAGCCATGCTGATAGACCTGCGTGCGCAGGCGCCCGACTTGGTCGTCAACCTGGGGGACCTTGTCACTGGTCCCTTCGACCCGGCCGGCAGTGCCGATGCGCAGATTGCATTGGGGTGTCCGACCCTGGCCGGCAACCATGAACGCAACCTCCTAGAAGGCGACGATGCCAGTGGCTCCGTTGCCTTCGCGCGGCCTCTGCTCTCGGCGGCGCACATGGCATGGATCAGGAACCTGCCTGCAACGCTGCGGCTCGCGGACGGCGAGGCATTTGCCTGTCATGGCAGCCCAGCCGGAGGGGACCTCGATTACCTGCTCGAAGACGTGCAAAGCGGTCGAACGGTTCTCGCGCCCAGCGACGCGATCCGGCCGCGGCTAACGGGCATCGGCGCTGCACGCCTCGTCCTATGCGGCCACACGCACTTGCCACGCGTGGTTCAGGTCGGCGACGTGACGGTAGTGAATCCCGGCAGCATCGGCATGCCGGCCTACACCGACGACAACCCAGTCCCGCACGCAATCGAGACCGGGGCGCCGCACGCCCGCTACGCGGTAGTCACGCGCGAACTAGGCGGCGTTTGGTCGGCCGACCTGCGCGCCATCGCCTACGACTGGGATCGCGCCGCGCAACAGGCGTTAACAAACGGCAGGCCAAGCGTGGCACGCTGGACGGCGACGGGACGAGTTTAGGATACACGGGGTGATGCTGACGTTCCGACGAGAATCTGTCTCCCATGTCTTCGGCAGTAGCCAACCGCTGACGGCTACCGCCGAAATCGACCCGTTGCGGACCTTTCGTCAGCAAGGCAAACTTTGAAGCTCCCGCTGGTCGGAACTCGGCTGGCAAGCGCGAAGTGCCGGAGGACGACACGATGGCGGATGTGCTCAGGATCACAGGAGAGGATCGTCGGTTCTTTGTCCTGACACTCGGGCTGATCTTCCTAGCTCACGCGACAGCATATCTCACGCACGAGTATTCGCACGCCACCACGGCGTGGCTCCTCGGATGGATGCGAAGTCCGGTCGGGATCGATTACGGCCGGGGAAGTCTCGCGAATTTCCTGTTCCAGCAGGACGTGGGCGATGGGGTGGACTACGCGCCGATCTTCGCGAGCGGACACGGGATACAGGCGTCGTTGATCGCTTTCGATGGGCCGGGCGTCGGCAATGGAGTGCTGTATATGCTCTGCCTTCTCGCACTCGGCCGTGCCGTGGTCCGGGCGCGACCGGTGCTCGCAATGTTTCTCTTCTGGTTGGCGTTGATGGGCGCGGGGAATGTCTGGAGCTACGCGCCGATGCGTACGCTGACGACGCATGCGGACATGGCTCTGGTGGCGCGAGGTCTTGGGATCTCAACCTGGCTGCTGCTGCCGATCGTCACAGTGCCGTCGCTGTTGATCCTTTGGAGCTTTTTCTTCCGGCTGCTCCCGCTCGCGCGTCGAACATTCTTCGCCCGCAGTCAGGCGGCCGACGTCTTCGTGACGTTGATGAGCTGCTACTTCTATTTCGTTTTTTTCGGCGATGTTGGGCTCGACTTCTCATACGGCGACAATTGCGCGCTGCTCTCGATCATATCCATGTTCGTCGTTTTCCCTCTCGCGACGATGTTTTGTCTTCAAGGGGCAGCGAGCGATCGAGCGGCACTGGAGCAGTAATCGTCAGCCCCTGCCGGAATGAGAGGTATGCCAATCTGACACACGGATGGAGTTCGCTTTCCATCACAAGCAGTCGTAGCCTCATTGGCGTCTACCTCAATGAGGCTTCGACCTCTTGT
>CAXSEG010000342.1:0-2837 GCA_964235545.1 uncultured Acetobacteraceae bacterium | reverse complement strand
ACTATGGTGCATGGATCGCGAGGGCATTGGCAGGGGTAGGATGACGCTGGAGCTTTGCCCCGTCACTGTCCGGGGCTGATGTCGTGCCATTCAAAGCCAATGTTGAGCGTCGCCACCACATTGCGAAGCAGCCCCACCGGGCGACGAACTCTGCTGCCTACGATGCAGCCTTGCGGCAGCGCGGCAGCCTCACGGTTTGGTTCACCGACGCAGCGATTGCGGCTTGGAAGGCTGAGCCCCGAGCCACCCGAGGCGGGCAGTCGCGCTATTCGGCCCTGGCCATTGCGACGGCACTGACGCTGAGGTCGGTCTTCCGCCTGGCCCTGCGGCAGACCGAAGGGCTGATCGGCTCCATCATCGCCCTGCTCGGTCTTGACCTCGCCGTGCCGGACCATACGACCTTGAGCCGCCGGGCCGAGAGACTGGACGTGGTTCGTCCTCGGCCAGGTTCTGGTCCCGTGCACCTGCTGGTCGACAGCACGGGGCTCAAACTATACGGCTCGGGCGAGTGGCTGCTCGAGAAGCACGAGACGAAGACACGGCGGTCCTGGCGCAAGCTGCACATCGCCGTGGACGCCGACACCGGGCAGATCGCAGCGGCGGCGTTGACCACAAGCGATGTCGATGATGCCTCGCAGGTTGGGGCTTTGCTCGACCAAGTGGATAGCCCAGTCGCATCGTTCACCGCCGACGGTTGCTTACGACCAGGACGGTGTTTATGGCCAGATCGCCGCGCGACATCCCGAGGCGTCCGTCATCGTGCCGCCACGGTCCAGTGCTGTGCTGGGTGACACAGCGCCGACGGCACCCACGATGCGAAACCGCCATCTGCAGATCATCGCCGACCGCGGCCGCATGGCGTGGCAGAAGGCCGCTGGTTACAACTGGCGTGCTCTGGTTGAGGCCGACATCAGCCGTTTCAAGCGAAGTATCGGTGACGGGCTACGATCCCGAACCGACGGCGTCGAGCGACCGAGGTCGCGATTGCTCTGAACGCGCTGAACTGGATGCTGGAACTCGGACGTCCGGAATACGTCCGCCTCCCATAACGGTGCGGCGAGATAGCCGAACTGCGGCCGCCCAACGACCCATGCAACACAATCCCCCTTTGCTTCTTCTACCCCGATCGCCCATCCGCTCCGGCGGGTCCCGGACCGGTCACCATCCACCTCGCATCAAGCCAGAACTGCCGGTCACGTTGAACCTGGACGATGCCCGCCGGTGAGCAGAAGTCATGCTCGACGACCGGAGCCTCACCCAGCATCCGCGACATCAGCCCATGGGTGCGGTGCTTCCTGTCCCGATACCCATCGTCAGCGAACCCCATTGTCTCCACGACAACCACCCGATGCTGGATGCGGTAATCCGCCTCGGCCCAGAGGATGAAGTCGGGCAGGCAGGGGTCGCGGGGCTCCTCGTCGCCTCCGGGTCGATGTTTGATGCCCAGGTCGCGGAGCATGGCCAGACTGGCGTGATGAACCTCGTTGGCCCTAGCCAGAAGAGCCTCGGTGTTGGACAACGCTGCTCCGGCGACCGCGACTGGTTCAGGAGCGGACGACCACCCGAGATCGAACACCGGCTTGTCGATCGTCACCCGCACCTTGCGGCGCTTCCCCAACCAGTCCTGCAGGTTGAGAAGCAGCGCCAAGGTCTGGCGCTCCAGGTTGCTGTCGACCGGCATGAGATGCCCTGGCGAGGCGCAGGGGTGCAGGTAGGCCTTGAGCACCTCGACCGGCTGGCCCGGCGCCGCCTGGCCGACGACGCAGGCCGCGAGGTAGGGCGATCGGGCCCGACGATCACCCGCAGGCTCCTGGCCATGCCCATCCCGCTCTCCGAAGATCGCGATCTCGCCGCGTACCGGGATCGGGTCGCCACGTAGCGGCCGGATCTGACCCTCGGCTGCCTGGGCCGCGATCGTCACCAGCAAACCGTGTGGCCGGTGGCTGCGCCGGAAGCGCTCCGGCGGCGTGCGCGCGATCTTCGCCATCAGCTCGGGCAGGGCAGGGAGGTAGGTGCAAAGGAAGCTCGCCAGGGCGACGCCCTCTTCGAGCTCGATCTCGCGGGCAGCCGTTCGCAGGGTCCGGTACTGCTCGGCGATCGAGGGTAGCGGCTGCCCTGGGGGGATCCGCGTCAGGCCTGCCTGCTCTAGCAGCGTCATCAGCAGCGTCGCCAGCCGCCCGCGATGGCGGTCCCTGCTGCGACCGGTGACGGCCGCCGTGGTGTGCTCGGGGCCCTTGTAGCGGGTGACGAGCGGGATCGGCTTGCGCGGCGCCACGCGGGCGTAGCTGCCGCAGATCAGGCGCTGCTCGGCCTGGTCCCGGTAGAAGTCGCAGGCCGGATTGTGCGCCGGCCAGGGTGCCTCGGTATGGCGCCGGATGTGGTCCTCCGTCACCGGGACCAGGGCAGGAGGCCGCGGCACGTCGCCCAGGCAGTCGCACAGGAACCAGCGTCCGGCGCCGGAATGCTGGTGGCGACGCACGACGGCGCCGCCGATCGGCCGGTCCTCGACCCTGCCGTAGCGCCCGAAGGCGCGACGCAGCGCCAGGTCCTCGTCGGCCGTCAGGTCCCTCAGCTCGGCCACCTCGCCTCGACGCGTCAGCCGCAACACGGCCGCCTCCCATGATGCTTCCAGGACCGGGCCAGGGTGGGACGCTTCGGAGCGAACGGAAAGCACCGCAGAAAACCCTGTTGCCACGGGTGCCCGTTCGCACCGGAGCCGGGAAGGTTGGGGAGGAGGAAGCCACGGACGGGGGATGGGATGGCGATACCGCTGCTGCTGGACGCGCCACAAGGGTGCGTCGCTGCGCTCCCGCCTGCCGGGCAGGCGCCCTTGTCCC
>CAXSEG010000341.1:0-2851 GCA_964235545.1 uncultured Acetobacteraceae bacterium | reverse complement strand
CATGCTATCCTCCAAAAGCTTCCACGCTGCCGCTTATGGGCTTGAGTTGCTTCGCTCTCTTGACGCCCCTTAGCCGCAGAATATTCAGGCTCTCGACCAGGGTAGAAAAGCCCATGACTGCGTAGATATAGCCGCGCGGGATGTGCAGCCCGGCGCCATCGGCCACCAACACGCATCCGATCAGCAGAATGAACGCCAATGCCAGCATCTTCACCGACGCCTGCTGCTCGATAAACCTGGCGAGCCAGTTGGACGCTATCAGCATTACCAACATCGCTAAGACGATGGCTGCGATCATCACCCAGATATTCTGCGCGATTCCCACGGCGGTGATGACGCTATCCAGCGAGAACACGATGTCGAGCAACGCGATCTGCACGATCGTGCCGAAGAAACCCGTGGGCTGACGCCCCACATTTGCCAGCTTTTCCTTAGCCGCAATCTCGGTGAGGATCTCTCGCATGCCTTTGAACAGCAAGAACAGGCCACCCCCCAGCAGGATCAAATCCCGCAGAGTGACATCATAGCCGTGCACCATAAGCACCGGCTGCGTCAGGCTGACGACCCAGGAAATCGAGCCAAGTAGCGCCAGCCGGGTGAGTAGGGCCAAGGCTAACCCAACCCGGCGTCCGGCCGCGCGCTTCAATGGGGGCAACCGCCCGGCCAGCAACGCGACGAACACCAGATTGTCGACACCCAGCACGATTTCCAGCGCCGCCAAGGTGACGAAGCTGGCCCAGATTTGCGGGTCCGTCAACCATGTCATGGCGCGGCTACCGGCGCCCAACGGCCACGGCGATCACCCGTAAGTTGCAGCGTGCCAGCGACGAATTGACATAGGCCGGTCGCGTTTGCCAGGTAGGCGACTAGCCCGGTCACGTTCAGGCCGATCGCCATGCATCGTATGCGACGGTGCCCGTCGCACCAGGTCGCGCGCTGCGGGAAAAGAGCTGATTGGCGTTCATGCGGACTGGCCTTCGGAAGACGTGATACGAAATTTGCGGGGCAGACCCATCCAGTGCGGGCGACGATGCTCGATCCAGTGCAGCCAGCGATCCATCATGCGGCGCAGTAGCGGCACGTCCTCCGCCAGCAGCATCAGGCCGAGCGGGAGCATCCACAGGCCGAAGACGGGCAGGATGGCGAGCATGCCACCGAGAATGAGGACGATGCCGGCGAGAACGCGCACCCAGCGCGCGGAAGGCTGGCGCAGCCATCGCACTGCGGGTTGCAGACGCTGAGGTAGTCGGCAAACGAGCAACTCCAGCCGCCGCTCCCGGTTGGTCCCGCCCTGCTCTGGTGTGGATCGATCTGCGTTCAACGGCACGGCTCCTGCTCAGAGGTCGCATCTGGCTGCCGGACTCGGTCTAGTCGCGTGGTTGACGGATCGTGTCGGGCCGCGGATTGACCGAGCCCATACCAGCGTGGGCTACGGCGATCCGACATCGCGAAAACGACGATCACGTCGTTGTCTTCGCCAGAGGGGCCCGGATCGGTTGCACTTCGACATGGGGTGACGGTGGGGTGGAGTCAAGTGGTCTCGACCAGGAATGAAGTTGCATGTGCCCCGTGGCATTCCAACCGCTCTCCTGAACGTAGCCGGCCAAAGCGTTCGGCAGCAGCGGTTTCGCAGGCCGCCGGCGATCTTAACCGGCCAGCCCCCCACTCTGTCCCGGGATGTGGCACACATCTGCGCAGGCAGTCCTGCAGAGGTTTTGATCATGCTCCTAGCGCATCCGTCCAAGTCATGATTATGCGCAACAGGCTGGATTTCGCCCGGATCGCTCGGCATCTCGGGCGAAACCTCGTTTTCTTGATCATCTACGACACCGCCATCACCGCGATCTACGTGATGGGCTGGCATCGGATCGGCATCGACAACCTGCCGCTGCCGCTCCTCGGAAGCGCCATCGCCATCATCGTGACCTTCCGCAACAACGCGGCCTATGACCGTTGGTGGGAAGCCAGGGTGTTATGGGGACAAGTGGTAAACAGCTCGCGCAGCCTCGTCAGGGGGCTGATTGCCTTCTCCGACGATACAAAGCTGCGGGATCGGCTGGCGCGCTACCAAATCGCTTACGCCCTGACGCTGCGGTGCAGCCTTCTCGGGGTTGCGTACGAGCCGGCCGTGGCCCCCTACATCCCGCCCGACGCGGCGACCAAGCTCGGTGGGCACGTCAACGTCCCAGCGGCGATCCAGAATGCGATGGCGGCCGAGCTAGCGACGTCCAGACGGTCTGGCACGCTCGATGCGATCAACTTGAGCAGACTGAACGAGACGCTGGACTCACTGGCCAATGCGCAGGGTGGGCTGGAGCGCATCAAGAAGACGCCGCTGGCGCGCCAATACACTCAGTTTCCCCAGGTATTCGTCAATATCTATTGTCTGTTACTTCCAATCGGCCTCGTGAGTGACCTTGGACTATTGACACCGATTGGTTCGACTCCAGTGGGTTTCATGTTCCTGGCCCTTGATCGCATCGGACAGGATCTGCAGGACCCGTTTGACGGCTCCATCCACGGCATACCGATGCAGGCAATCACCCGAACGATCGAGATCGACCTTCTACAAGCAATTGGGGGACACCCCGTCCCGGACCGCGTTACGGAGCAGGATGGCGTGCTCTGGTAGTGGTTTACCGGGGCTGCCGCGGGCCCCGTACTTTGGCTGGTCAATCCAGGAATTCGACGTTGCCGTCATCGAGGTCGTAGCGCGCTCCCACGATCTTCAGGCTTCCCTCACGAAGCGGTTCCATCAACATCTGCTCCGTGGTGCGCAACCGGTCGACGACGCGCTGGACATTGGCGCGAACCGCGCGGTCGAGCAGGTCATGATTGCCCTCCCGCCGTG
>CAXSEG010000340.1:0-2886 GCA_964235545.1 uncultured Acetobacteraceae bacterium | reverse complement strand
CGCGGCGTTTGACCTCCTTGTTCAGCCGCTCGATCGGGTTGGTGCTGTGGATCTTCACCCGGTGCTGGGCGGGGAAGTTCATGTGAGCCAGCACGTCGGCTTCGCTTTCGTTGATGAATGCGCCGAGCTTGGGCCATTTGTCGCGGAGTTGGTCGGCCACGTGGCGCATGGTCTGGGTAGCATTCTGGTGGTCCAGTTGGGTGAATGCCTGGCGCAAGGCGGCCGACACCATGTTCTGCTGGCCCTTTGGCACGTAGGCCTGCGCATTGCGCATCCAGTGGACGCGGGGGCTGTTGCCAGGTCGAGCCCAGCACACGGCGGATCGCTGCCTTCAGGCCCTCGTGCGCATCCGAGATCACCAGCTTGGTGCCACGCAGGCCACGCAGGCCATGCTTGACCAGGCTCTTCAGGAACGTCGACCAGAAGATCTCCGCCTCCGATGGCCCAATATGCAGGCCCACGATTTCCCGTTTGCCCTCGGTGTTCACCGCCACGGCAATTATCACCGCCACCGTTCTGGTCTGCCCTCCTCCGTAGTCATTCCACCTGCTCTGCAGGCGGAACCTTGGGCTACTCCGCCCTCGCGTTGCTTGCGGTAGGTGGCGTCCAGCCAGAGATACCGCCAGTCGCCGACGAGAGGGCGTTCGAGAAAGGCATGGGGCATGTGTTGAGTGGTCGACTAGTTGGCTTCTTTGAGCAGGTAAACGCCGAACATAAAGGACGGCGCACTGCGAAATAGCTTGCCGTAGATGACGGCTCCCGGAAACAAGCCGAAACGGCTGCGGGATAAGTTCAGGATACGATTCGAGCCGTGGATACGATACGAGGCCCCGGCCTTCTTCGTCATAATGTCCCTACTGGACATAGTGGTGGTCGGTTAGTCTCTAGGCTTTGAACGTGGGATGTGCGATGGGCATGCTAATTGCGTGCTCTACGCTGGCCTTAGTTTCCGTCTTCTGCTGCGCCGTCCGTTGGTTGGCGGCACTTGGACTGGCATTGCCTATACTGCCTCCATCGAGGAGGCCGACGACCTTCACCGTCCCCTGTTCGATCCGCAGCTACCAGCCGTTGAAGCGTTGAAGCGACGGTTGCCTTCCACGTGGGTCAGCGGCGCGGTGTTGCGGGCCATGTCGATCAGGCCCGCTCGCGTGTCGCCCTGCAAGCCGGCTGCGCGGGCCTGCTCAAGCGCTGCCTCGGAAACATGGAACTGCCGAAAGCCGGACACATCAGCCACCTTGCTTGTCTGCAGGCGGGCTTCGTCGCTTGTCGCCTCGAATAATCACAGTGTCTCTCGAGGCGTCAATTACAACTCTCGCCACCATCGTCTCTGGTTTTTCTCCGGCTGAAACGAGCACGCTTGGCAGAAAGACCATGTCCAAGCTGACCGAGGGCATGCGCTCCTTGTCCGCCAGCGAGACGCCGCAGACCCGCACCGCCCGCCAGGCCGAGATGCTGAAGTCCTCCTACGAGCGCGCCGTGGCGAACATGCAGGAGATCGGCGACCTCATCCAGCAATCCAACGGCGAGGCGCTTGCCCTGCTCAACAAACGGTTCACCGAGGCGATGGACGAAGTGAAGCAGTTGGTCGCCAAAGGCGCGGAGCAGACCTACACCGTTTGAGGTACGCCGGGCGTGTCCGGATGGCCCACCCAAGGTCATGGTGGCGTCACCCGGCGAGTGGGAAGGCCTTCGCTGTCCTGCGATGGGGTCTCCCTTCCCCGGCGTTCAATCTGGCGCGCCGGCGCAGTCTTTGGCCCACGCCGCCACCTGGCTGACACGTCATTGGACTTAGACCGCCTAGCTTAGAGCCAAAACTTTGTAGAACACGCTGACGAAGCAAGGATATTGGGAGCCATCGGTGGTTTATGGACCACACGACGATCAATGAGATCGTGTTCCCAGCTTGCGAGTGTGTCCGATTATGTTGCTAGCGCCCAAACTCGACGACCAGCTGACCGCTTGGGCCAAGGAGAACATGGTCAGTCCCGCCTGTGCTGAGTCCCCACGGAACGGTCTGCAATGCTCCGACCGCGACACACCGGTCATGAGCAAAGACGCGGAGGTCTTTGCGCAAGCGATCCAGAACATGACCCAGGGTGTCTGCCTTTACGACCGCCAAGACCGTCTCCGGCTCGCCAACGAGCAATTCTGCCGTATCTTCAACCAGCCGATGCATACTCTGCGGGTCGGCATGTCGTTGCGGGATATGATCACCAACAGCAAGGCTGTCGGCAATTACGCCAATCGGACGGCCGAGCACGTCTGGCTTGAGCGTAAGCGGTTCATCGACCTGCGCCAGCCCGGGACTTTCATCCAAGTGTTGGGCGATGGACGCCGGGTGTGCATCTCGCACCAGCCGTTGAGCGACGGCGGCTGGGTGGCGACTTACGAGGACATCACCGAGCGCCTGCGCGCAGAGGAGAAGATCCGCTTCATGGCGCACCATGACGGTCTGACCCAACTGCCAAACCGGCTGCTGCTGGGTGAGCGGCTGAAGGAGGCGTTGGCGCAGGCCCGTCAGGGTCGCCCCTGCGCACTCTTCAGCTTGGACTTGGATGGCTTCAAGCCGGTGAACGACCGGCTGGGCCACGCAGCAGGAGACCTCCTGCTACAGGCGGTCGCGCTGCGGCTGCAGCTGGAACAACGTGGCACAGACATGGCCGCGCGACTTGGCGGCGACGAATTCGCGCTTCTGCTGATGGATACCACTCCGGCCGCAGCGATCGATATCGCCAACCGGGTCGCTCAGTCACTCAGCCGCGAGTATCATCTGGGCGATGTGGGTACTGCTCAGATTGGCGTGAGTATCGGCATCGCCTGCGCGCCCGACCACGCGACCGAGGCCGATGGCTTGCTGTCGCGCTCCGACAAGGCATTGTACGCGGC
>CAXSEG010000339.1:0-2933 GCA_964235545.1 uncultured Acetobacteraceae bacterium | reverse complement strand
GGCGGACGCGTCTTGGGCATCAGGAGCACCTCTGGTGAAAGCTTCAGGGTGTCCATGAAACCGGGTCAATCCCAACCGAACCCGCCACCCCCAAACCCGCCACCGAAATCGCTGCCGTAACCACGGCCGAACTCCCCCGTGCCCAAGCCGCCGCCGAAGCCCCCGCCTTCAAATCCTGGGCCCGCGAAGTCATGACCGCCGAAGCCGTAGCCATAGCCGCCATCACCGAAGCCGCCACCCCCATACCCGATCGGGCCGCCGCCATAGGACGCGGCATAACAACCGCCCAAACCGAGCAGTGCCCCGAGCACGAACGCGCGTCCGATGGAGCTTCTCTGCCGTGTCGACGGTCCGGCCGGCCTGTTGAACACGATCAAAGCCGCCCGAACACGTCGGTATAGCGGACGACCGATCCGTCCCGACGGGTCACCATCCCGTTGCAACTCATCTGCCGCCCGGCAGCCGACAGGGTGCACGTCAACACATCGTTTTGCCCGGTGTTGTCGCGATAGACCGATTGCAGGCTATTCGGCCCGATCGTGTGCGACACCATGACGTAGGGTGAGAACGAGTAGAACTCGCCATTGCCCGGGTTGTCGAACACCCGCACGTATTTCTCGCCCTTGGCATTTACCGTCGTGGTGGACCAATGCACATGGGCCGGCTCGACGCGGCTGATCTCCGTCGTGAGATCGCGGGGCAACGTTTCACCCGGCGCGGCCTTCGACAGGGCGGCGTCCAGGTGCCACGTTCCAACGAACGGGCTGGCCTGGCCCTGCGCGAACGCCGGTACGGGCAAGCTTGCGGCCACGGACAGGACCGACAGTGCGAAGACGCCGCGGGACCAGCCCATAATGGCTCTCCCGTCCGTTCCCGCACGGACGAGGACATCGCTCTCCGGCCGATGTGGTGTCTTCTCGGTCATAGCCAAACTCCTGATAGGTCGAGCCGCCATGGCCGTCTCGAAAGACCCACGCTGCCCGCTTCCCAAGGGCCTTGATAGGCTCGGTAACTACTCAGCCGTATCGCGCTTGGGTGATGCGGGACTGCACGGCCGGTCCGCGCCAGGGCCCGTCACCCGAGCTCGTCCACCTTCCGTAGGGCCGGGAACCACCGCATCCACAGCAGCGCCACCGCGATCGTCCCCAACCCGCCCAGCAACGCCGCCGGCACCACCCCCAGCAGCGCCGCCGTCGTGCCGGACTCGAACTCGCCCAACTGGTTGGACGTGCCGATGAACAGCATGTTCACGGCACTGACCCGGCCGCGCATCGCATCCGGCGTGCGCATCTGCACCAGAGCGAAGCGGATCACCACGCTCACCACGTCCGCGGCGCCGAGGACCACGAGGGCGGCGAGCGAGAGCGGCAGTGAGCGGGAGACGGCGAAGATCGCGGTGGCGACGCCGAACACGATCACGGCGCCGAACATGATGCGGCCGGCGTGGCGGCGCAGCGGGCGGCGGGCCAGGAGAACGGACATGGTGAGCGCGCCCACCGCGGGGGCGGCGCGCAGGATGCCGAGGCCCCAGGATCCGGTGTGCAGGATGTCGTGCGCGTAGATCGGCAACAGGGCGGTGGCGCCGCCGAGCAGGACGGCGAACAGGTCGAGCGAGATGGCGCCCAGGACGGCCGGGTTGTCCCAGATGAAGTGGATGCCGCCGAACACGGAGTGCAGGGTGGGGGCTTCCTTGGGCGGCAGCGGGCGCTCCAGCCGGATGGCGAACACCAGGGTGCTGGCCAGCAGGAACAGCGCCGCGGCAAGGCCGAAGGGGATGGGCGCGCCGGCGGCGTAGAGCAGGCCGCCCAAAGCCGGGCCGAGGATGGTGGCCGTCTGGTTGGCCGAGGCGGACCAGGCGCTAGCCTGCTGCAGCCGGGCCGCGCCGACCAGGCCGGGCATCAGGGCGGACAGGGTCGGTGATTCGAACGCCCGCGCCGCGCCGATCAGGGCCACGATGGCGAACACGCCGGTGACGCCGAGCACGCCGGCCGCCGTGCCCAGGGCGAGCGCGGCCCCGGCCGCGGCCTCGGCCAGTTGGCAGCAGGCGACGATGCGGCGGCGGTTGTACCGGTCGGCGACGTGGCCCACGACCAGGGTCAGCAGCGCCACCGGAAGGAACTGCGCCAGGCCGACCAGCCCCAGGTCGAAGGCGCTGCCGGTCAGCTGGTAGACCAGCCAGCCGATCGCGACGGACTGCATCTGGTAGGCGAAGCTGCTGCAGACGCGCGCCGACCAGAACAGCGCGAAGGGCCGGTGGCGCAGGAGAGGGGAGTTGTCGATGTCGGACACTGGGCCCGCGTCATGGCGCAGGAGCCCGGCGCTGTCGAGGCCGAATTGCAAACATCAAGATATCCTTATATAGCGTCGGCGCATCAACAGGAGCCTCTCCCAATGCCCGATGTCTCGATGCCGACTGACTACAAGGTCAAGGATTTCTCGCTTGCCGCGTGGGGCCGCAAGGAGATCGCCATGGCCGAGGACGAGATGCCCGGCCTGATGGCGCTGCGTGCCGAATACGGGCCGAGCCAGGCGTTGAAGGGGGCCCGCATCGCCGGCTGCCTGCACATGACGATCCAGACCGCCGTGCTGATCGAGACGTTGACGGCGCTGGGCGCCACCGTCCGTTGGTCCTCGTGCAACATCTTCTCGACGCAGGACCATGCCGCCGCGGGCGTGGCCGCCGCCGGCACGCCGGTGTTCGCCTGGAAGGGCATGAACGAGGAAGAGTTCAACTGGTGCATCGAGCAGACCATCCACGGTCCGCACGGCTGGACCCCGAACATGATCCTTGATGACGGCGGTGACCTCACCGTGATGATGCACGACAAGTATCCCGAGCTGCTCAAGGACGTGAAAGGCCTTTCCGAGGAGACCACCACCGGCGTCCACCGGCTGTGGGAGATGGTGAAGGCCGGCAAGCTGCTGGTGCCCGC
>CAXSEG010000338.1:0-2969 GCA_964235545.1 uncultured Acetobacteraceae bacterium | reverse complement strand
AGAGGGCCGGGGTGAGGGAGCGCAGGCTCAGACCGGGTCCCAGCTGAATACATCTTGGCTGCGGTCGAGCGGGATCAAGCTGGGCCGCAACGCGGGGGCAGCATGCTCGGCGATCAGCTCCGGCGTCCACCCCTCGCCGCGGTGTACGGAGCGCACAGGCCGGCTCTGGCTCATCAGCATGATCTCGTTGTAGCGCGTCGCGAACACCTGCCCGGTGAACGCGCTTGCGGCGTCCGAGGCCAGGAACACCGCCATTGGCGCGTTCTTGTCGGGCGTCATCTGCTGCAACTTGGCCACCCGCGCCTGCTGCTCCGGCGTCTCGGCGGGGATCGAGCTGGTCATCCGGCTCCAGGCGAACGGCGCGATGCAGTTGGATCGGACATTGTAGCGCTGCATGTCGAGCGCGATCGACTTGGACAGCGCCGTGATGCCGAGCTTGGCGGCGGAGTAGTTCGCCTGGCCGAAATTGCCCACCAGCCCGGATGTGCTCGTCATATGCACGTAGGCGCCGGATTGCTGGGCACGGAACTGGTCAGCGGCGGCGCGGCTGACGAAGAAGGAGCCATTGAGATGGACGCCGATCACGTCCAGCCAGTCCTTGGGGGACATCTTGTGGAAGATCACGTCCCGCAGGATGCCGGCGTTGTTCACCACGATGTCCACCCGGCCAAAGGCGTCCATCGCCGCCTGCACGATCTTCTGCGCGGAATCCCATTCGGCGACGCTGTCGGTGCTGATCGCGGCCCGCCCGCCGCGCTGCTCGATGATCTGCTTGGTCTGCTCCGCGGGCGAGGCGGACAGCCCCTCGCCGGTGAGCGAGGCGCCCACGTCGTTGATCACCACATCCGCCCCGGCCAGCGCCATGGCAACCGCGATTTCCCGCCCGATCCCGCCCCCGGCGCCGGTGACGATCGCGACTTTGCCGTTCAGCATGATGGTTTGCTCCGGTTGTTCATACTCATCCCCCTCCCCTCGTGGGAGGGGTCAGGGGAGGGATGCCAGCGGCACTCGGCTTCCAGCGTGCGCTGTTACCAAACGGGTAGGTTCGGTGCGTGCCACCCCTCCCCCCGAGCCTGTCCCACAAGGAACCCATCGGGGGTATAGAAGCCTACTCCTCATCGTCAGGCACCAACCGTGCGAAGCGCGCCCGGTGCGCGGCCGCCGAGCCGTACTGGTTGCTCAGCACCATCGCCCGGCGCAGGAACAACCC
This sequence comes from uncultured Acetobacteraceae bacterium, assembly GCA_964235545.1. GTDB lineage: Bacteria > Pseudomonadota > Alphaproteobacteria > Acetobacterales > Acetobacteraceae > LMUY01. Next base: position 1,759 of record CAXSEG010000338.1, on the reverse strand, counting down.
AACGTCATACTCGTCCGTATAGCCCACCCCGCCATGCAACTGCACCGCCTGCCGGGTGACGAGCATCGCGGCGGTCGCGGCACGCGCCTTGGCCCGGGACACGGCGGCCTGGCGGAGCGGCAGCGCGCCGCCGGCATCCACCGTTGCGGCCGCCGCCTCCACGCTGGCCCGGGTCAACTCCAACTGCAGCTTCAGGTCCGCCGCCTTATGCTGCAGCGCCTGGAAGCTGCCGATCGGCTTGCCGAATTGCTGCCGGGTCTTGAGGAAGTCGAGCGTCAGCGCGAACGCCTGCTCCATCACCCCGAGCAGCATCGCGGCGGTGGCCAGCGTCGCATCCTCCAGCGCATACGCCGGGTCACCCGGCAGCTTCGTGCCCGGCGTGCCGTCCAAGCCGAGCGTGGCGGCGCTGCCGCCATCCTGCATGCGCACCACGTCCAGCGTCAGCCCCGCCGCATCCCGCGCCACCACCACCAGGCCTGCTTGCGTCGTCACGATGAAGGTGTCGGCGACCGGCACGAACAGCTTCTGCCCCGTGACCCGGCCATCCGCGAACACCGTCTGCGGCGTGGCCCCCAGTGCATCCGCCCGCTCCTGCCAGGCCAGCACGGTCACCGCCTCGCCCGCCAGCAACGCCGCTGACGGCTGCAACCCGGCCGCGACTGCGCAGGGGATTAGCGGTTCGGGCGCCAGCGCCGCCCCCGCCTCCTCCGCCACCACACAGAGTTCGGCCGCGCCCAGCCCGGCGCCACCCGCCGCCTCCGGCACGCGCAAGCCTATCCAGCCCATCTCACCCATTTGCCGCAGCACCGCCGGGTCGTAGCCGGGCTCGATGAAGCGCAGCGCCCGGATCCGGCGCAGGTCGCCACGCGGCAGGATAGCGGCGGCGCTGTCGCGGATCAGGCGGAGGTTCTCGAGGTCAGCCATCGATGTCCACCACGGCATCCAGAGCATACGCACCGGTCGGCAACGACAGCACGGGGTTCAGATCCACCGCTCGCAACCGTGGACCGGCGGCATGGGCGAACACGGACAGCCGGGCGAGCATGGCCGCCAGCGCCGCAATGTCCGCCGCCGGCCGGCCCCTTGCGCCAAGCAGCAAGGGAGCGCCACGCAGGCCACGGATCATCGTCTCCGCCACGTTCGCGCCGAACGGGCAGCGGCGGAACGCCACATCGTGCAGGATCTCCACATATATTCCTCCAAGCCCTACCATCGCCACCGGACCGAACACGGGGTCCTGATGGATGCCGAGGATGCACTCGACGCCGCCCTCCAGCTGCTTGGCGACCAGCACGCCCTCCAATCGCGCATCGGGCAGGCGGGCAGCAGCACGGCCGGCCAACGTCGCGAACCCGGCTCGCACGGCGGCAGCGTCGGCCACGCCCAGCAGCACGCCGCCGATCTCCGACTTGTGCACGATGTCGGCGGAGAGGATCTTGAGCACCACGGGAAAGCCGATCGCCTCCGCCGCCGCGACCGCTGCTTCGGCGTCCGCGCAGGCACGCTCCGGCGCGCTGGCGATCCCGGCGGCGGCGAGCAGGCGCTTGGCCCCCGCCTCGTCCGGCGCGCTGGCCGGCAGGCTCACCGGCCCGGTATCGGCCGGCACCGCCGCGCCCACCCCGGCAAACGCATCCCCCAACCGGCCCATCGCCGCGATCGCGTTCACCGCCCGGGTCGGGTCCTCGAACACGGTCCAGCCATCCGCTTCGTAGCCGTCCACCAGCTCCGGCGCCGCAATCACGGATAGCACGTAAAGCCG
>CAXSEG010000337.1:0-3175 GCA_964235545.1 uncultured Acetobacteraceae bacterium | reverse complement strand
CCATCGCAACCAGAAGCTGGGCCGAACAGGTCATGGTCTAGCGCCGTTGGTATGAGACGCCAGGAATGCCCGACGCCGAGCGCCGGCACTGGTACTGGTGCTATCTCAACTCCGAACAGGGACAGAAGGCGCTCACAGCGGACCGGCAGGGCCTGTGCCGGTTCCTATGGAGGGACTTCTCGCCGACTTGGGCTTTCGGCGACGCCACGTACGACCAGACTGCCGCTGCTTTCGACAACCCGGACTTCGTGGACGTGGTGCTGCACTCCTACCGCTTTCGGATCGGTGCCGTTCCTGGCGACCCGGCTCTGGACGATTTGGAGCGGCGCCTTGCCTCGCAGCCGCGGATCGCGGCACCTACGATAGCGCTCGCGGGCGTCGACGACGGCGTCGATCCGCCGGAGCCTCTAGACAAGATAGCGCCGCACTTCGCCGACCTGCGGAGGCATGCGGCGCTGCCGGGCATCGGTCACAACCTGCTGCAGGAAGCGCCGGCTGCGTTCGCCGACGCGGTTCTTTCGCTCGAAGGCTGACAATTGCCGAGCCTATCAGCTCCGATCAGCCCACGTACGAAGTTTAAGCCATCAAATATGCCGAAGCGGACGCCCTGCCGCCTGGCAAGGTGGCGATCGGCGCGGATCGGCACGAGTCGCCTTTCGACATGGCCTACTACGTCTGGCTCATTCGCGGCGCTGGCACCGTGATCGTGGTCGACACAGGTTTGAACGCGAGTTTTGGGGCATTGTTACATGGACCGTATCGTCAGCGCCCAGCACTTCGACGAAGAAGCGCACGGTCTCATCCAGGTTCGGCACGGTCAGGCCGACATGGTCCATGTTGGTGGCACCCGGTATGCCGCGCCCGCTGTTCGGCCGCTTCCCTTGTGCCCGCGCTTTCCTGGCGTGCAGGCTCAGCGCCGCTGCGGCCGCGGTAAGCGCCAGGAACACGCGGCGCATGGTCATTGGCCGTCCGTCTGGCATCCGGCGCTGTGTGCCGCCGCTTCGGACTGGCGCATGGGCATGGCGTCGATGGTGTCGAACAGTTGGGTGGCCGGGATAGGCGCTCCCGAGCGGAGCTTGACGCCGCCATCCTTGCCGACGAGCACCGCGAGGAAGCTTGTGCCGGCACTGAAGCTGGCGCGCAACCGGGCATCGCGCTCGCTGCCGCCCACCACCGGCACGACAACCAAGTCCCGCGCGGAGGCGCCCGCCGCCGTGGCGTCGAGGATGGCGCGCTGTTTGACAAGGGCGGGATCGTCCGGCCGCGGCGCGAACACCAGCAGGACGCGGCAACGTCCGGCGTATTCGCGTAAGTCGGCCGGGCTCAGGGCACAGATCCCCGGCCCGGCAAGCAACAGCACACACGCCAGCACTCCGGCCCACCAACGCCAGCGCGCCAACGCGCCACCGAACCGTCCCCTAATCGCCTCCACATGCACCACCACAACCATCGCAACCCCAGCCACAAGAGGTTTGGATTGCCGAACCGGAAGGAAAGACGACGCTCGGGCGAACAAGCTTCGCCCTACGGCATAAGATGGCCTCGGCAGGCTGACGTGCCGCGCCGATGAACGACAGCGCACATCACCATGCAAACCGAGGCCAGCTTCTAAACGTTCAGACAGATAACGGTCTGGCGTGGAGGGTGAATTGCGGCGGCATGACTTGGACCGGGTGAGCGACATGCTCGTGCTCGTGCGCGCAGTCGAGAGCGGCAGCCTTTCCGCGGCCGGGCGCAGCCTCAACATTACCCCGGCCGTGGCCAGCAAGCGCATCCTGCGGCTCGAAGAACGCCTGGGCGTCCCCTTGCTCAACCGCACGTCACGGCATCTGAGCCTCACGGAGGCGGGTCGGGTGTTCCACTCATATGCGCTGCACATCCTCGAAACCATGGAGGAAGCCGAGGCGGCGACGGTCGAGGGCCGGGTTGAGGCGCAAGGCCACCTGCGGGTCACGGCCACAGTCCACCTGGGCCGCAGACAGGTCGGCCCCGCCCTTGCGGCCTTCCTGGACGGGCATGATGGCGTCACGGCCGAGCTGATCGTGTCCGACACCGTGCTCGATCTGGTCAAGGAACGGATCGACGTCGCCATCCGTATCGGCGTGCCCGAGGATTCACTGCTAGTCGCGCGCCATCTGGCGCCGAACCGGCGCGTTGTCTGCGCCGCCCCGGCATACTTGGCCCGGCACCCCGCCCCGCAAACGCCTGACGACCTCCGCCATCACAACTGCCTCGTGCTCGACCGTCCAGAGGCTCGGCGCGACGTTTGGTTCTTCAACACGCCGGGGGGGCCAGTGAAGGTCAGGGTGTCCGGCGACCTGCGTTCGAACAGCGGCGAGGTGCTGTGCGACTGGGCGCTAGCCGGCCGTGGCCTGGTGTCGAAATCGCAATGGGACGTGAAGGGCGACCTGGAAACCGGGCATCTGGTCGAGGTGCTTGGGGATTTCCCGTCCAACGACATGGATATCGTGGCGCTCTACCCGAACCGGAAATACGTGTCGTCGGCGGCCCGCGCCTTTCTAGGGTTCATGGCCAGCCACTTCGATCACGATGCCCATGCACGCGGAGGCACCGAAGTTGCAGGCAACCCCGGCCAGCGGTGACCGGCATCTTCGCCCGGCACGCAAGGCTGCTTCGCCCCGACAGGGGCTATCGTCCAGACGGGATTGGATGAAGTTCTCCAGTAATCCCGGCCGCACCCTACCCGGACTAACGCCATGACGCACACTGCGGGGCCCTCCAAGCACCTGGTCGCAGCCCTGCCGCAGTCGCGCCGTGCGTTGCTGCTGGCCTGCCTTGCCGCCGGATGGCTTGCCGAGGCGCCTGACGCGTTGGCGCAGGAGCCTCCGCTGCGGCCGCCGGGCATCGCCGCACTAGCCGTTACGAGCCGCGCATTTGCCGACAACACGCCCATGCCCGACAGCGTGCGGTCGAACCTGCTCGGGTGCGACGGGGCCAACCAGTCCCCGCCGATCGAGTGGGGTGAGGCGCCCGCGGGCACGCAAGGCTTCGCGCTCGAGATGATCGAGACGGACGGCGTCACCGGCGTGGACTACACGCATTGGCTCGCGTTCGACCTGCCGGCCGACGCGCAAGGTCTTCCTGCCGGCGCGGGTAGCGCCGGTGAGTCGCTGCCCGCGCCGGCCATTGGCGGTTACGCGGAGGCGGAGGTGTC
>CAXSEG010000336.1:0-3217 GCA_964235545.1 uncultured Acetobacteraceae bacterium | reverse complement strand
GGACGATCTCCGGCCCATCCGCCGCCACCGCGCCCCGCACTTCCACGCCGTAGCGCAGGCCAGATGGCATCAGCTCCTCAGGCCGGGGCCAGCGTGCAGCCTTCCTCGGACAGCGGCTTCCATGCCTCAGCCGCCGGCGTGGTGGCGATCAGCGTCTGCAGGTCCCACTTGCCGTGGCTCTCCGCCGTGCTCTTCACCTGATACAGATAGGCTGGGATCAAGCAGAGGCCGTCCTTGCGGATCGTGTTCTTGCCGAATGCCTCGTCATCGGTCGGCATCGCCTTCATCGCCGCGCACACCGCCGCGCCGTCCCGCGCCTTGTCCGCCCCCAAGGCCGTCACTGCCTTCAGGTAATGCAGCGTGCTGGCGTAGCAGCCGGCCTGGATCATGTTGGGCGGCTCACCGCCGGGCATGCCGCCCTGCACCGCCTTGGTCAGCGCCCGCGTGCCCTCGTCGCGGTCCCAGTAGAACGATGCACTGACGTATAGCCCGGCGCCGATATCCGTGCCGATGGCCTGCACGTCCGTGATCTCCATCAGCAGCGCCGCGACCTTCATGCTCTGCATCAGCCCGAACTCCTGCGCCTGCTTGATGCAGTTGGACGTGTCGTTACCCGCATTGGCGAACCCGATCGTGTTCGCGCCGGAGGCCTGCGCCGCCAGCAGGTACGACGAGAAGTCGGTCGTCGACGGGAACGGGTAGCGCTGCTCGCCCAGCACCTGCCCGCCCCCCTCCTTGGCGAACCGGATCGCGTCGCGCGCCAGCTGCTGGCCGAACACGTAATCCGCGGTCACGAAGAACCACTTGTTGCCGCCAAGCTTGGTCACCTGCGTCGCGGTGGAGCGGGACAGCATGTAGGTGTCGTACGACCAATGGATCGTGACGTTGGTGCACTGCTCGCCCGTGAGGTCCCCGGTGCCGGCGCCCGTGTTGATGTAGACCTTGTTCTTCTCCTTGCAGATCGAGTTCACCGCCAGCGCCACGGAGGAGGTCGGCACGTCCATGATCACGTCCACCCCGTCGCGGTCGAACCACTGCCGCGCGATAGCGGCCCCCACGTCCGGCTTGTTCTGGTGGTCGGCCGCCAGCACCTGCACGTCGAACCCGGCGCTGTTGAACTGCCGCGCCGCTTGTTGCGCGCACGCCACCGAGCCCATCCCGGTCGCGTCCCGGTACGGCCCGGACATGTCGTTCAACACGCCGATCTTGATCACCGGCCGCGGCTGGGCGCGGGCGATCAAGGGCAAGCCGGCGGCAGCGGTCGCAGCGATCAGGCTTCGGCGTGTGAGTGTCATGGTCGTTCCTCCTTATTGGGGCATTGTTTGGCGCCGGAGCGCATGGCTGGTCGAGCGACCAGCCTAGCCTTGCTGCGGCGCGTCGTCACGGCGCGACCACGATGATGCTTCCTCACTCCTTCGGCCGCCGGTCCACCACCCGCCGCACCTTGCCCATTGACCGCTCCAGCGTGCCCGGCGGCTCCGCCACCACGCGCGCCGTCACCCCCACCGTCCCTTTGATCTGCTCCGCCACCGCCCGCGCGCCCTCCACCAGCCCCGCCCCGTCCCACGCCGCCACCCGGGCCTCCGCGTGCACGATCATCGTGTCCATCCGGCCCTCCCGCAGCAGCTCGATCTGGAAGTGCCCGGCGCACCACGCGGCACCCAGCAGCACCTCCTCGATCTGGGTGGGGAACACGTTCACCCCGCGCAGGATGATCATGTCGTCGGACCGGCCCGTCACCTTCTCCATCCGCCGGAACGCCGGCCGCGCCGTCCCAGGCAGCAGCCGCGTCAGGTCCCGGGTGCGGTAGCGGATGATCGGCATCGCCTGCTTGGTCAGCGAGGTGAACACCAGCTCCCCCACCTCCCCGTCCGGCAGCACCGCGCCGCTCACCGGGTCGATCACCTCGGGGTAGAAATGGTCCTCCCACACGTGCAGCCCGTCCTTCGTCTCCACGCATTCCTGCGCCACGCCGGGCCCGATCACCTCCGACAGCCCGTAGATGTCCACCGCATCCATCGCGAACGCCTGCTCGATCTCCCGCCGCATCGCGTTCGTCCACGGCTCCGCCCCGAAGATGCCGATCTTGATCGAGCTGTGGCGCGGGTCGATCCCCTGCCGCCCGAACTCGTCCAGCAGCGCCAACATGTAGGACGGCGTCACCGTGATGATCTCCGGCCGGAAATCGGCGATCAGCTGCACCTGGCGCTCCGTCATCCCGCCGGACACGGGGACCACCGTCAGCCCGAGCCGCTCCGCCCCCGCATGAATCCCGAGTCCCCCGGTGAACAGCCCGTAGCCATAGGCGTTGTGCATCATCATCCCGGGCCGCGCCCCGGCGGCATAGAGCGAGCGCGCCACCACCCCGGCCCACATCTCCAGGTCTGCCGCCGTGTAGCCCACCACCACCGGCTTGCCCGTCGTACCGCTGCTGGCATGGATCCGCGCCACCTGCTCCCGCGGCACCGCGAACAGCCCGAACGGATACGTCTCGCGCAGATCCGCCTTGGTCGTGAACGGGAACTTCGCCAGATCCGCCATTTCGCGGAAATCGTCCGGATGCACCCCGGCGGCTGCGAACGCCCGCTGGTAATGCGGCACCGCGCCGTAGACCCGGCGCAGCGTCGCCGCCAGCCGCACGGTCTGCAACGCCACCAGCTCGTCGCGGGACGCCCGCTCTACCGGGTCCAGCTCGGTCACCAGCCGCGTCATGCCGGGGCCCGCGCGCCGACCTGGCGGGACTGGCCGCGGAACTCGGCCACCTCGCCGCCGTCCCCCACCACCGTCACGTCGTACAGCCCCGAGCGACCGGCCAGCGCCACCTCCCGCCCCGTCGCCACCAGCCGCTCCCCCGCGCGCACCGGCCGCAGATAGGTGATGGTGCAGGTCTGCGCGACCGTCTCCTGCCCGCGGCTGTTGCAGGCGAAGGCGAACGTGCTGTCCGCCAGCGCGAAGATGAACCCGCCATGGCACACACCGAGCCCATTCAGCATGTGCGGCCCCACCACCATCGCCATCCGCGCCCGGCCCGGCGCCACCTCCTCCAGCGCCAGCCCCAGGCCCTGGCTGGCCGCATCCGCCGCCCACATCGCCGCCGTCGCCTGCTCCGCGTCCCTCGGCATGGCTTGCAGTCCCCTCCCGTTGGCGCGAGGTTGAGCTAAACCGCTGCCCCCTTCAACCGCCCCCCAAGCAGGACGGACCCATGCCCGAGGCGTTC
>CAXSEG010000335.1:0-3348 GCA_964235545.1 uncultured Acetobacteraceae bacterium | reverse complement strand
GTCCAGGCCGACTTTCAGGTTGTTGGTCCAAACAGAAGCCGCCAAGCCATAATCCGTTCCATTAGCGCGGGCCAGCACGTCCTCCACATCATCGAACGGGAAGATGCAGGTGACAGGGCCGAAGATCTCCTCCTGCACCAATGGGCTGTCGTCCGGCAGGTTGGTGAAGATGTGCGGCTGAATGAACAGCCCCTTCTTGAGGGCGGGGTCGGCCGGCATGGCGGAGCAGGCACGGCCGTCGGCGCCAGCAGTGGCGCGGCCCTGCTCGATGTAGTGCTGCACCTTGCCGAACTGCTCGCGGCTGATGATGGTGCCGATGTCGGTTTTCTCGTCCAGCGGGTCGCCCATGACCATGGCGTCCACCCTCTCGGCCATTGCGTCCACGAAGCGCTGGAAGATCGGACGTTCGACGTAGATGCGGCTGGCGGCGGTGCAGCTCTGGCCCTGACGGGTAAAGCGCATGGAGGTGAGCGCGCCGGCGACCGTACGCTCGAAGTCGCAATCGGCGAACACTAGCATGGGTGACTTGCCGCCCAATTCGAGCGTCACCGGGATCAGCTTCTCGGCGGCGGCCTTGCTGACAATGCGGCCGACCTCGACGCTGCCGGTGAAGGTGACCTTGCGGACCAGGGGGTGGGCCACCAGCGGTGCGCCGCAGTCCGGGCCGTAGCCGGAGAGCATGTTGTAGCAGCCGGCGGGCAGGATGCGGTTCACCAGTTCGCAGACGCGCAACACGGTGAGCGGCGCCTCCTCGGCCGACTTCACCACCACCGTGTTGCCGGCGACCAGGGCAGGGGCGACCTTCAGCGCCATCAGTAGCAGGGGCACGTTCCACGGGATGATGGCGCCGACCACGCCCAGCGGCTGCCGGACGGTAACGGAGAGCACGTTCGGGGCGAAGGGCACGGTTTCGCCCTTCAACTCGCCGCCCAGGCCGCCGTAGAACTCGAAGATGTCGGCGATCGTGTTCGCCTCCACCCGGCTTTCCGTACGCAGGGCCTTGCCGGTCTCGAGCGCGATCAGCCGGGCCAGTTCCTCGACGTGCTCGCGCAACAAGGCGGCGCACTGGCCGACCAGGGCGCCGCGCTTGCGGGAGGCCATCTTGGCCCAGGCCTTCTGCGCCTGGTCCGCAGCGCGCACGGCGTCATCCACGTCCTGCGCATCGCCCTCGGCGGCGCGGCCGACTTCTTCGCCGGTGGCGGGATTGACCACGGCGAAGGTCTTGCCGGAACGGGCGGGCACGAACTGGCCGCCGATCAGGTGCGCGCCGGACATGGCGCGGGCGAGCGCGCGCTCATCGAGGTTCGGCCCGCTGGCGGCGGGTTGAGGACGGTCGAGCATCGTTTGCCTCCCACGGCGATCTGCTTGTAAGCCGGGCCGGACAATGGCCCCGGCCCGGCATGCGGGCAAGCGGGGGCGATAGCGCGGGGATACTATAAAGATGGCGCAGAATGGCGGCCCATTGCACGGCGTGACCGTGTTCGACCTGACGCGGGTGCTGGCGGGGCCGACCTGCGTGCAGATGCTGGGCGACTTGGGTGCGGACGTGATCAAGGTCGAGAAGCCCGGCGCCGGGGACGACACGCGCGGCTTCGCGCCGCCCTGCATGCCGGGCACGCAGGAGAGTGCGTATTTCGTGGGAGTGAACCGCAACAAGCGTTCCGTGACGTTGGATATCGCCAAGCCGGAGGGGCAGGCGCTGGCGCTGCGGTTGATCGAGCAGAGCGACATCCTGGTGGAAAACTTCAAGGTCGGCGCGCTGGCGAATTACGGGTTGGGCTACGAGCGGCTGCATGCGCGGTTTCCCCGCCTGGTTTACTGTTCGATCACGGGGTTCGGGCAGACTGGGCCGTATGCGCCGCGGCCAGGCTATGACAGCCTGATCCAGGCGATGGGCGGCGTGATGAGCCTGACCGGGGAGCCGGACGGGATGCCGCAGAAGGTGGGTGCGTCGATCGCGGACAGCTTCGCCGGGCTGTATGGCTGCATCGGAGTGATGGCGGCGCTGCGCCACCGGGACGCGACGGGACAGGGGCAGCAGATCGACATCGGCATGCTGGACACGCATGTGGCCTGGCTGGCGAACCAGGGCATGAATTACCTGGCGACCGGCGAGAACCCGGCGCGGCTGGGCAACCAGCACCCGAACATCGTGCCATACCAGGTATTTCCGACCGGGGACGGCTTCATGGTGCTGTCGGTTGGCAATGACGCGACGTTCAAGCGGTTCTGCGACGCGTTCGAGCTTTCCCACCTGCTGGAGGATCCGCGGTTCGCCACCAATGCGGCGCGGGTGGCGAACCGCCAACTGGTGACGGACACGCTGACGCCGGTGATGCAGCGCCACCCGACGGCGTGGTGGATCGACCGGCTGGAGGTGCTGAAGGTGGGCTGCGGCCCGATCAACACGCTGGAGCAGGTATTCGCCGACCCGCAGGTGCAGGCGCGTGGGGCGGTGGTGCACATGCCGCACGCGGCGACGCCGGACGGGGTGAAGGTGATCGCCAATCCGGTGCGGCTGAGCGAGACGCCGGTGAGCTACCGCCTGCCGCCGCCGGTGCTGGGGGAGCATACCGCTTCGGTGCTGGGGGAGCGGCTGGGGTTGAGCGAGGGCGAAATAGGACGGTTGCGGGAGGCGGGGGTGGTGTGACGCGGCAGCCGGACGGGGCACGGGATAGTCTGGGTACGGCCGGGCCGGTTGCTGGACAGGGTGGTCGCGATCAGGGTTGGCGTGGTGCTGGCGCCGGCCCGGACGCTTTGGCGTAGAGGTGGGCCGGCGGATGATCTGGGCGTCAAGCTGGCCGCGTCGTCCGAGTTCGTGGGATGGCCTGCCACGCCGGAGTTCGGCCTTGGCAGCCCAAGTGTCCGCCGCATACTGGGACGGCTGCCTGCCTCTTAAACCAGCAGCTTTAAACTTGACGCGGCTACGGTGGGCTGAAGCCCACCCTACAATCATTGCAACCATGATGTAGGGTGCGCTTCAGCGCACCAGCCAAGTCAGCATCAAGACTCGTTGGCATTACTGATACTGCCGCGGGACCGGCAGATTGTTTGCCGGATCTGTGTTGTGCCGGCTGATGCGGGTGACCAAGGGGCCGCCGGCGAGGGATTTCAGAGCAGCCTCCAGGGCGTCGGCGACCGGCGAGGGGTAGACTTCCTGGCCGGCGACGCGGATCGAAAAGCTGGTGCCGTGCTTGGCGAGCATCACCGGGTCAGCGATGGTCGCCTTGGTCCAGCGGTAGAGCGGGTAGGCGGCCGGGCCCTCGCGGTCAGCCTCGGCGACATACGCCTCGAAGGCGGCGAGTTGGCTCACCATGGTGGCATCGTGGCGGGTCAGCACGGCGGTAA
>CAXSEG010000334.1:0-3373 GCA_964235545.1 uncultured Acetobacteraceae bacterium | reverse complement strand
GCCGTGGTGATCGTGCTGCCGTTCTTCCTGATGTTCCGCTCGCTCGGCATGTTGGACACCCGCCCGGCGCTGATCCTGGTGGACACCGCTATCGTCATGCCGTTCGCGGTGTGGATGATCAAAGGCTTCGTCGACGGCATCCCGCTCGAGACGGAGGAAGCGGCGCTGGTTGATGGCTCCACCCGGCTGCAGGTGCTGCGCCGGGTCGTGCTGCCGATGGCGGCCCCCGGGATCGTCACCGCCGCGATCTTCGCCTTTATCATTTCCTGGAATGAGTTCCTGTTCGCGCTGATCCTGACCCGGCGGGATGCGGTGACGCTGCCGGTCGGCCTGCAGCTGTTCAATGGGCAGGAAGGGATGCAGTGGAACCTGCTCTCCGCCGCCGGGCTGCTGATCATGGCGCCGATGATCGTGCTGGCATTGCTGGTGCAGAAGCATTTCGTCCAGGGCATGACGATGGGGGCGGTGCGCTGATGGCACAGGTCGTGCTCAAGGACGTCGAGAAGCGCTGGGGCCATTTCGCCGCCGTCGCCCGTCAGTCGCTGACGGTAGCGGATGGCGAGTTCCTGGTGCTGCTCGGCCCGTCCGGCTGCGGCAAGACCACCACGATGCGCATGGTGGCGGGGCTGGAGGAGCCGAGCGCCGGCGAGATCTGGATCGGCGAGCGCTGCGTCAACGACGTGATGCCCAAGGACCGGGACATCGCCATGGTGTTCCAGAATTATGGCCTGTATCCGCATCTGACCGTGGGGGAGAACATCGCCTACCCGCTGCGCGTCCGCGGCGTAGGCCGCGCCGACCGCGAGGCACGTGTGGCCGAAGCGGCGCGCAAGGTGGAGCTGGGCGCGCTGCTGCACCGCCGCCCGCGGGAGCTGTCGGGCGGGCAGCGGCAACGCGTGGCGCTGGCCCGTGCCATCGTCCGCACGCCGGCCGTGTTCTTGATGGACGAGCCGCTGTCCAACCTGGATGCCAAGTTACGCGTGACGATGCGGGCCGAGATCAAGCATCTGCAGCACGAGCTGGGCATCACCACGATCTACGTCACCCACGACCAGATCGAGGCGATGACGCTGGCGCACCGGGTTGCGGTGATGAGGAACGGCGTGGTGCAACAGATCGCGCCGTCAGCCGAAGTGTACGATAACCCTGCCAATCTGTTCGTCGCCGGGTTCATCGGTTCACCGCCGATGAACCTGATCCCGGGCGGCTTGGTGGCAGGAGATTTCGTGGCACCCGGCGTGCGCCTGAACGGCGCCGGTGAGGGCACGCGGGATGGGGTGGTGCTTGGCGTGCGGCCCGAATGCATGGCCATCACGCAACCCGGCGAAGGCAATATCACCGGCACCATATTCACCACCGAACTCACCGGTGAGGCCGTGCTGGTCACGGCGCAAGTGGGCGGGACGAGGGTGATCGCCCGCACGGAGCGCGGGTTCGACGCCCCTTACGGCGCCAATGTCGGGCTGAAGGCAGACCGGCGCCGCCTGCACCTGTTCGATGCCGAGAGTGGCCTACGCCTGCAGCCGCTCACGCAGCCGATGCCAGAACTCGTACCCGGCGAATGACGGAGAACGATATGACCGATACGACACTGACCGAGACCGCTGCCCGAGAGCGCCTGGTCAAGCGGTCCGACATGGTGGCCTGCAAGGTCGCCTTCATCGATTGCAAGATGCCTGGCTCCACCGACAAGGAGAACTACTCGCTGATCGGCGCCGGGGTAACCCAGTCGGCGGACCAGGTGGTGAACCTGATGGAGCCGCACGGCTTCAGCCTGGGCGTGGCGGCCATGCCGCCGAGCACGGTCAACAACCTGCACGTCCATTACACTGCCGAAGTGTTCATGATCTACAAGGGCGAGTGGACCTTCCGCTGGGGGCCGGACGGCAAGGACGGCGAGATCACCGGCCGCGCCGGCGACGTGGTGAGCGTGCCGACCTGGATCTTCCGCGGCTTTACCAACACGGGCAACGAGGACGGCTGGATCTTCTCCGCCCTGGGCGGCGACGACACCGGCGGGATCATCTGGCACCCCTCTATTCTGGAGACAGCGGCGCGATACGGCCTGTATCTGACCAACGACAACATGCTGGTGGATACCGGGACCGGTGCACCGCAGCCAGAGCCGGAGCGGCTGCTGCAACCGGTAGACCGCGCCACGATCGAGGGCCTGCGCCGCTACACCCCGGCCGAGATGCGCCGGCGTGTGGTCACCAATGCTGACCGGCAATGGTCGGACCACGCTTTGTTGGATAGCTGCCTGCCCGGCCATGCCAGCGATTTGGCGCCGGTGCTGGGCCACGGCATGACCGAGGACCGCGACCACGAGACGCCGATCAGCAACCCGCACGGCTTCTCCGTCGAGTTCCTGCGCATCCAGCCCGGCAACACGGTGGGGCCGTTCAAGCTGGTGGAGAAACAGGTGCTGATCGGTTTCCAGGGCGCCTTCGACGTAACCGTCAACGAACCCGGCAAGGAGGTGACGATGCGCGTGGCGGCACAGGACCTGTTCTCCGTGCAGCAGGGCGTATGGCGCAGCATCACCGCCGTCGGCGACGTCCCGGCCGAGATCGCGGTGATGGTCGCGGGTGATGGGCGCAAGCACATCACCTGGGCGCCGGAACTCGTGGCGCAGGCGCGGGCAGCCGGGGTCGGCATGGACCATAACGGCTACGCCGCGCTGGCCCGCCTATTGCCACCGCTGCCCGCCATGGCTGCAGAGTAACGCAGCCGGCGAGTCAGTCGGCGTGGTCAGTCGAGTATTGCCACCATGCCGTCGCGTTGCGGGTCGGCACCGCCATCCAGCTTGCCGTCGAACAACGCGATGCCATGGACCCCGGAGAACGCATAACTGAGCGCGGACCGTTTGACCGTGTAGCCCATTGCCTCCACGGCACGCTGCACGCTACCGGGAATGCGGTTGCTGATGTCGATCACGTCGCTGGTCGCCACGAAGCGGGGGGCGCTGATTGCCTCCTGCATGCCCATCCCCCAATCCAACACGTTCAGGATCACTTGCAGCACGCCGAGCGTGATCCAAGTTCCGCCGGGAGCACCCAGCGTCATCACTGGCTGGCCATCCTTGCTGACGATGGACGGGCACATCGACGCGAAACGCCGCTTGCCCGGCGCGATCGATCCGGCCCGCCCGGGCCGCGGATCGAACACGCTCATGCAGCCATTCAAGATGAAGCCGGTACCGTCCGGGATGACGCCGGAGGGAATGCCGAGCGAGTGGGTGAGCGAGACGACGAGCCCGTCCGCATCGACGCAGGAGACATGCGTGGTCTCCTTCGGATCACCCTTGGGCGCTTTCAGCCGCGGCACGGACGTCTTCTCGCCCCGCCGGATCGCGGCAGCGCAGGTTCGTGCG
>CAXSEG010000333.1:0-3397 GCA_964235545.1 uncultured Acetobacteraceae bacterium | reverse complement strand
CGGCGGCGGCGCGGCTGATGCGCACGGTGGCCAGCCGGGTCAGCCCGGTCGCCGTGTCCAGCCGCGGCGACCGGCGCCAGCCGCCATCCACCACGATGCGCACGCCGGGCACGGTGAGCGACGTCTCGGCGATGCTGGTGGCCAGCACCACGCGGCGACCCTCCGCGACCCTCAATGCCAGGTCCTGCTCGGCCGGCGGCAGGTCCCCGTGCAGCGGCAGCACCAGCGCGCCGCATCCCGCCAGGGCCTGCTCGGTGCGGCGGATCTCGCCCATGCCGGGCAGGAAGGCCAGGATGTCCCCCGCATGCGCCGCCAGCGCGTCCCGGATCGTGGCGGCCATGGCGCCGGGCAGGTCCCGCGGCGAGGCGAGGTCCCGCTTGGCCTGTTCCACCGCGACCGGGAACATCCGCCCGGCGCTCTCGATCACGGGCGCCCCCATCAGCGCCGAAAGCCGCGCGCCATCCGCGGTGGCGGACATTGCTAGTAGGCGTAACTCTGGCCGCAGTTGCCGTTGCAGGTCCAGGCATAGCGCCAGCGCCAGGTCGGCGGCCAGCGCGCGCTCGTGAATCTCGTCCAGGATCACCAGGTCCACGCCGTCTAGCCCCGGATCCGACAGCAGCCGGCGCACCAGCAGCCCTTCGGTCACGACCTCGATCCTCGTGGCGGCGGACACCGCCGAGTCGAGCCGGGTGCGGAAGCCGGCGGTCTGCCCGACTTCCTCGCCCAGCAGGCTGGCCATCCGCGTGGCGGCGGCGCGTGCGGCCAGCCGGCGCGGCTCCAGCATCACGATCCGACCGGTTAGATTACGTAACAAATGCAAAGGTGCGAGCGTGGTCTTGCCCGCGCCCGGCGGCGCCACCAGCACGGCATTGCCGTCCTGTAACGCCGCTTCCAGCACCGGAAGCACATCGCGGACCGGGAGGTCGGTCCCGAAGATAGGAGTTTGCTGCACGTGCTTCGGTCTTCTACAAAGCCTTAGCCGTCAAGGGAGTTCAAAGCCGATGAGTCTGACCCGCAAGCGCGTGCTCGTGACGGGTGGAGCCGGTTTCCTGGGCTCCCACCTCTGCGAACGCCTGATCGCCGAGGGCAACGACGTGCTATGCGTGGACAACTACTTCACCGGGCGCAAGGACAATATCGCGCACCTGCTCGGCTTGCCCCAGTTCGAGGCGCTGCGGCACGACGTGACGTTCCCGCTATATGCCGAGGTGGACGAGATCTACAACCTCGCCTGCCCCGCCTCCCCGATCCACTACCAGTTTGATCCGGTGCAGACGACCAAGACCAGCGTGATCGGTGCGATCAACATGCTGGGCCTGGCCAAGCGGGTGAAGGCCAAGGTCTTCCAGGCCAGCACCAGCGAGGTCTACGGCGACCCAACGGTGCATCCGCAGACCGAGGATTACCGCGGCAACGTCAACCCGCTCGGCCCGCGCGCCTGCTACGACGAGGGCAAGCGCGCTGCGGAGACGCTGTTCTTCGACTACCACCGCCAGCATAAGACCCGCATCAAGGTCGTGCGCATCTTCAACACCTACGGCCCGCGCATGCACCCGAACGACGGCCGGGTGGTGTCCAACTCCATCGTGCAGGCACTGAAGGGTGAGCCGATCACCCTTTACGGCGATGGCAGCCAGACCCGCGCGTTCTGCTTCGTGAGCGACCTGGTAGACGGCTTCCTGCGCCTGATGGCGACCGACGACGAGGTGACCGGGCCAGTGAACATGGGCAACCCGCACGAGATCCCCGTGCGCGAGTTGGCCCAACGCATCATCGCGCTGACCGGGTCCGATTCGGAGATCGTGTTCCGTTCGCTGCCGCAGGACGACCCGATGCAGCGCTGCCCCGACATCACGCTCGCGCGCAAGCTGCTCGATTGGGAACCGAAAGTGCCGTTGGAGGAAGGCCTGCAGCGCACTATCGCCTATTTCGCACGGCTGCTGGCCGAGCGGGGGGAGAGCGCTCCCCTTGCCAGCGCGCCCCAAGTTGCCGCCCCAATGACCAACGCTGCGGAGTAGCGACGATGAAAATCGCGATGATAGGCGGCGGCTATGTCGGCCTAGTGTCCGGCGCTTGTTTTGCCGATTTGGGTGTCGACGTGTGTGTGGTGGAGCGGGACCCGGCGAAGCTAGGCCTGCTGAACGACGGCAAGATGCCGATCTACGAGCCCGGGCTGGACAAGCTGGTCGGTGACAACGTCGCCGCCGGCCGCCTGCGCTTCACCGACGACCTACCGCAAGCAGTCGATGGCGTGGAGGCGGTGTTCATCGCCGTCGGCACCCCGACCCGGCGCGGCGACGGCCACGCCGATGTCAGCTACGTCAACGCCGCGGCGGCCCAGGTGGCGCGGGCGCTGACCGCCTACGCCGTGATCGTGACCAAGAGCACGGTGCCGGTCGGCACCGGCCGGCGCATCCTGTCGATCATGCGCGAGGCCCGTCCGGACGGCACGTTCGACGTCGCCTCCAACCCCGAGTTCCTGCGCGAGGGCAGTGCCATCGGGGATTTCATGCGCCCCGACCGCGTGGTTATCGGTACCGAAAGCGAGCGGGCGCGGGAGGTGCTGCGGCGGCTGTATCGCCCCCTGTACCTGATCGAGGCGCCGATCCTGTTCACGGCCCTGGAAACGGCGGAGCTGACGAAATACGCCGCCAACTCCTTCCTCGCCATGAAGGTGACCTTCATCAACGAGATGGCCGACCTCTGTGAGAAGGTGGGCGCGGACGTGCACGACGTGGCACGCGGCATCGGGCTGGACGGGCGGATCGGCCGCAAGTTCCTGCATCCCGGGCCGGGCTATGGCGGCTCCTGCTTCCCGAAGGACACGCTGGCGCTCGCCCGAATCGCGCAGGATTGGGGCGCCCCTTCGCGCCTGGTGGAGGCGACGGTTGCGGTGAACGACGCACGCAAGGCCGGCATGGCGGCGCGCGTGGTGGCGGCGTGCGGCGGCAGCGTGCGTGGCAAGACGCTGGCGGTGCTCGGCCTGACGTTCAAGCCCGAGACCGACGACATGCGCGAGGCGCCGAGCCTGGCCATCGTACACCGCCTAATCGAGGAAGGGGCAAGGATCCAGGCGTTCGATCCGGAAGGCATGGAGCAGGCACGGCCGATGCTGCCGGACGAGGTGGTGTTCTGCCCTGACGCCGGACACGCGCTCGAAGGTGCGCACGCAATGGTCCTGATCACCGAATGGAACGAGTTCCGCGCGATCTCTCCCGCCCGGTTGGCTTCGGTGCTGGCCGACCGCACCGTGATCGATCTGCGTAACGTGTTCGACCCGGTGGCGATGCAGCAGGCAGGACTGCATTACTTCGCCATCGGCCGCGGCAGCACCATGCTGCAAGCCAGCGAGCCCATGCGCGCAGACTAGGCGCGGCTCTTCCCCCAGCCCCTCTTT
>CAXSEG010000332.1:0-3480 GCA_964235545.1 uncultured Acetobacteraceae bacterium | reverse complement strand
GGATGAACCAGCTGCATCCGCCGTTCGACAACCCGGCGATTCGGCGTGCGCTGCTATCGGCGGTGAGCCAGATGGATTTCCTGACTGCCGTGGTGGGGGATGATCCGGCGTTGAAGCACGTGCCGGCCGGGTTCTTCACGCCGGGCACGGCCATGGCGAGCGACACGGGGATGGCGGCGCTGACGGCGCCGCGGGACCTGGCGGCGGCGCGCAAGGCGATCGTGGATTCGGGCTACAAGGGCGAGACGGTGGTGGTGCTGGCGCCGACCGACTTCCCCACGCTCAAGGCGCTGGCCGATGTGGGGGCAGACCTGATGCAGCGGCTGGGGATGAAGGTGGATTACCAGGCGATGGATTGGGGCAGCGTGGTGCAGCGGCGCACCAGCAAGGCGGCGCCGGGTGCGGGAGGGTGGAGCGTGTTCCACACGTTCTGGGACGGGCTCGATCTGCTGACGCCGGCGACCAATGTGATGCTGCGGGGCAACGGGGCCGCGGCGTCCCCGGGGTGGCCGGACAATCCGGATACCGAGGTGCTGCGGGACCAGTGGCTGGTGGCGGAGGAGCCGGAGCAGAAGCGCATCGCCGCCGAGATCCAGGGGAGGGCGTTCCAGGATGTGCCGTACATCCCGCTGGGGCAGAACTTCATCACCACGGCGTATCGCGGGCTGTCTGGCGTGCTGGATGGGTTCGTGATGTTCTGGAACGTGAAGAAATCCTGATTAGGGGATCGTCCATGAAACGCCGCCACCTGCTCGCCGCCGGCGCCGCTGGCCTTGCCATGCCGGGCGTGGTGCGGGCGCAAGGGACGCCGGGAGCGTCCCGGCTGCTGAAGTTCATCCCGCAGTCCGACCTGACGGTGCTGGACCCGCATTGGACCACGGCGTACGTGACGCGCAATCACGGGTTCATGGTGTTCGACACGCTGTACGGCACCAACGGCGCGTATGAGCCGAGCCCGCAGATGGTGGCCGGGCACACGGTGGAGGGTGATGGCACGCTGTGGCGGCTGACGTTGCGCGACGGGCTACTGTGGCATGACGGCACGCCGGTGCTGGCGCGGGATTGCGTGGCGAGCATACGGCGGTGGGCGAAGAAGGACGGGTTCGGCCAGGCGCTGATGGCGGCGACGGACGAGCTGTCCACGGACGGCGACAAGGTCATTCTGTTCCGGCTGAAGCATCCGTTCCCGCTGCTGCCGGCGGCGCTGGGCAAGAACACGACGTATATGCCGGCGATGATGCCGGAGCGGCTGGCGCTGACGGATGCCATGACGCAGGTGACCGAGATGGTGGGCGCGGGGCCGTTCCGCTTCGTGCCGGGCGAGCGGGGGCCGGGGTCGCTGGCGGTGTACCGCAAGTTCGACGGCTACGTGCCGCTGGCGTCCGGCACGCCGGATTGGACGGCGGGGCCGAAGGTGGTGCATTTCGACCGGGTGGAGTGGCACACCACGCCCGACCCGGCGACGGCGGCGGCGGCGCTGCAATCCGGCGAGACGGATTGGTGGGATTACGCGACGGCCGACCTGATCGAGCTGTTGCGGACGTCGCGCGGCGTGAAGGTGGCGATCCAGGACCCGACGGGGCAGATCGCGATCATGCGGATGAACCAGCTCCAGCCGCCGTTCGACAACCCGGGGGTGCGCCGGGCGCTGCTGGGCGCGGTGGACCAGAGCGACTTCATGCAGGCGGTGGTCGGCACCGACCCGAGCCTGTGGCACGACAAGGTGGGGGTGTTCTGCCCCGGCACGCCGATGGCGAACCAGGCGGGGATGGGGGTGCTCACCGGGCCACGGGACATGGGGCGGGTGAAGGCGGAGCTGGCGGCGGCGGGGTATCGCGGGGAGAAGGTGGCCCTGCTGGTGGCGAGCGACTTCCCCGTGCTGAAGGCGATGGCCGACGTGGGGGCCGACATGATGACGAAGGCCGGGATGAACGTGGACTACCAGGCGTTGGATTGGGGCACGGTGCTGAGCCGGCGAGTGAGCAAGGCGCCGGTGGATCAGGGTGGGTGGAGCGTGTTCTACACGGCCTGGGCCGGTGGGGACATGCTGACGCCGGCGGGCCATATCTCGTTGCGGGGCAATGGGCAGGACGCTTGGTTCGGGTGGCCGGACGCGCCGAAGATCGAGGCGTTGCGGACTGAGTGGTTCGGGGATGCGAATTTGGCGAGCCAGACGGCTACGGCGGCGCGGTTGCAGGAGCAGGTGTTGGTGGATGTGCCGTATATTCCGTTGGGGCAGTATTTGCAGGCTACGGCTTATCGGGAGGGGTTGACGGGGATGGTGGATGGGTTTGCGATTTTTTGGGGTGTGGAGCGGGTTTAGCGTCTAATGCGAGATGTCGGCCGGACCTTGTTGGTCCAGCGATCACTCTCACCTATTTTTGAAAAATACGGAATTCTTTAGCCTCGCGTTGCTATATCGCAGCGGCAGCCATTAGCCGATTAGATTGTATGCCAAGAGGTATAGCGCGGATCGAAGGTTGTGTGTGACGTGCCCGATTCAGAACGCCAAAGTTTGTGTCCCCGGACGCGGTGTAGGAGGTCGCTGACAGAGTTCAGCAGCCATGGCGGTGATCTTGGGTAGGGTTGGGTTGTCAAGACACAAACTGGACCCGAGGACCACCACGATGACCGATGACAACGCTGCTTTTCGCGCGCTGCTGGAGAACGGCTCTGACGCGACATTCCTGCGTGAGATAATCGGCTTTGCCGCCGAGCGTTTGATGCAGCTGGAGACCGAGGCTGCGTGTGGAGCTACACCCGGAGAGCGTAGCGCCGGACGCACCAATCAACGTGATCGGCGCCCTGCTGCTCGAGCAGAACGACGAGTAGGCTATCCAGCGTGCTCGATACATGACCCTGGAAGCCATCGCACCGCTGAACAATGATCTTACCGTCAGCATGCCAGCTCTGGCAGCCTGATCCCGGTAGCCCAAGCTATCCAGGAACACTGCTCCTACACCACGTGGTGAGACACGATCACGCTCAATCCGCAGGCGGCGCGGGGGCAACTCTCACTGTCCGGCACAGGCGACACATTGGGTAGCGATTCGCGGTGGCAATGCCAGACGGCTCGATCCAACCCAAAATGGACGCGATGCCAAAAAGGACTCTATCTCCGTCGCGAATGCTTTGATGTGCGTCTCCGCCCTGACAGTCATAAGCCAGGATGACGCAAACAGTTGAAGGGTTTGTCCTATGTCCAACGCTACCGACGCCGGAACGTCCAGCCAAGCCGGACAACCACGCTACTGGGTCCACAAGGCAGGCGAAGGCGTGCAGTCCCGGGCGGTTGTATCGGGCGCCCCTGACGATCCTGGCTCGGCGGGGCTAGTGGGGTTCAATACGGAGAAGCACGCCCAGGTAGCAGCGGACACGCTCAATGAATTGCGGGAGGATGGCGGGCGACCGAATGCAGTCTTGGGCTATTAGGGTCCGATATGCCTCTAGCTAGAGCCGGAGAGTAAGCCATGCCCATAA
>CAXSEG010000331.1:0-3523 GCA_964235545.1 uncultured Acetobacteraceae bacterium | reverse complement strand
TCCTCCACGTCGGCCCCGATCGCGGCGGCCCGGCCACCGGCGGCCACGATGTCCTGCACCACGGCATCTGCCAGGCCGCGGTTCGCGGTGTAGTTCACCGCCACCGCGTAGCCGTCCGCGGCCAGCTTGCGGCAGATCGCCGCGCCGATGCCGCGGCTCCCGCCGGTGACGATGATGCAGGGTTTCACGTCACTCATTGTCCAGCGTCTTCACCCGCGCTCCGATGCTGGCTGACCGATCAAGGCCGCAAGCTTGAACCTGACCTCGTTCAGCAGCTCAAAGCTGACTTGGCCCTTCCTGCTGGCCTTCCAAGCGCGCCAGTCTTGACTCTCGACCTGGTCGGCCAGCGCCACAGAGGCCGGTTGCCCGGCGAGCGCCACCTCGAACGGGTAGCCCTTGATGCGGGTCGTCACGGGGCAGCACAACATAAGGCCAGTCCTTCCGTTGTAGCTTGCCGGGCTGACGACGATGGCGGGCCGATGTCCAGCTTGCTCATGGCCTGCCTGGGGATCGAACTGGGGCCAAACGACATCTCCTGCGTCCGGCACGAAGGCAGGTTTCACCAAACCTCGTCGCCGACCGGCGGACCCGTCTCGATCAGTTCATGCCGGTTCTCGTCAGTGATGCCGGCAACGAGCGTTGCCAGATCATATCTGGCGGGCCGGACTGGCTCGATCACCAGCCGGCCCTCTTCCTCCCGGATCTCCACCTGCTGGTCCAACGGCCACCGGGCGGCGGACATCATCGCACCAGGGACTCGGATCGACGCGCTGTTGCCCCATTTCCTAATGGAAACACGCATACGCACCTCCTACAACTCTGGAGCGCTAGCAACAAAGTCGATACACCATAATCCCGGCCGCAACTCACGCCTGCAACGGCCGCCCCGCCGTCTCCGGCGCCAGCAGCACGCAGGGCAGCGCCAGCAAATAGATCACCGACACGCAGGCGATGGCCAGCGGGAAGCTTCCCAGCACCGCCGCCAGCGTACCCACAACCATCGGCCCTGCCGCCCCGAACAGACGGCCGAACGAGAAGGCGAAGCCGCTGCCGAACCCGCGCAGCGCGCCGGGGAACAGCTCCGGCAGCCAGATGGTGAACAGCGCGAAGATGCCGTTGGTGAAGAAGCCGAGCAGCGGCAACACCGCGAAGAACGCCGTCACGTCCGCCGCCCGCGGCACCACCCATAGATATGCCACGAGGTTCACCAGCAGTGACCCGGCGAAGAACACCAGCGCACTGCGCCTGCGCCCACCCATCCAGCGCGTGGCGAACGGCATCAGCAGGCAGCCGGCCAGCGTGCCCACATTCACCAGCACGCCGCTCCACGCCGCCATCACCTGGGCATGCGCCAGCGGCGCCCCTTGCGCCATCAGCTTCGTGATCACCACCGTCGGGATCCAGAACGTGGAGGACCACAGGCCGAAGATCGCGCAGGACATCATCAGCGCCGCCGCCCAGGTGACGCGTGCCTGCGCCCCGGTGAACAGGCGGCTCGCGTGGTCCGCGGGCTGCCGCACCGGCTCGGCGAGGTAGCGCCGCAGCACGAAGGCCAGCAGCGCCGGGCCCAGCCCCAGCATGAACATGCCCCGCCAGCCCAGCACCGGCAGCCCTACCAAGGCCACCACGGAGGCGGCCAGGATGCCCGTCGGCGTCGCCGTGTGCAGCCACCCGGCCAGGCGCACGCGCATGTGCTCCGGCACCGATTCGTGCAGCAGCGGCGTGCCGGCCGCCCACTCGCCGCCGATGCCGAACCCGGCCAGGAAGCGGAACACCCCGAAGCTCACCAGCCCCCAGCTCAGCCCGCACAGCGCGGTGAACAGGGAGTAGAACAGGATCGTCATGCACATCACCGTCACCCGGCCGATCCGGTCGGCCAGCCAGCCCCAGAACATCGATGCCGCCCAGCCCAGCATGAACACGGAGAACAGCAGCCCGCCATAGAACGCGATGTTGCCGCGGCTCGCCTCCAGCCCGGATAGCGGCAGCAGCTCGATCAAGGCCGAGACCAGCACGAACTGGTAGATCGCGGAATCAAACCCGTCGAGCATCCAGCCGGTCCAACTGGACCAGAAGGCGAGCGCCGGCGAGGAGCGGCGGCGCACGCCGGCCGTGGCGAGGTTGTCGGTCATGCTCATGGCTCGTTGCTCCCTGGCGGCCCGCTCTCAGGGCGGGTCCGCTTGATCGGAGGCGGGGCGTTGCCCCGGACCCCACCAGAGGACAGTCGTCCTCTGGACACCTGGCTCCAAGTCAGTGTTACGCCGCGATGTGCCGGAACATGTGGCGCTTGGCTTCCTCGTCGAACTCGGTCTTGAACGCGTGGCGTTCCTTGATGGCTTCGGCACGGGCGGCGGCCGGGCGCGCGTTCACCGCGTCCATGAACCGCTTCAGGTTGGGGAACTGCTCCCAAACCGTGGCATCCTTCGGCGACGCCCCCACCACGAACGGCAGCATCCGGCCCCAGCCCCACAGCGCCATATCGACGATCGTGTACTCGCTGCCCAGCATCCACTCGTGCTGGCCCAGCCGCGCGTCGATAATGCCGAAATGCCGGCGGGCCTCGAACAGATAGCGCTGGACGGCGTACTCCTTCGGCTCGGGCGCGAAATGGCGCATGTGCACCGCCTGCCCGGAATACGGGCCGATGCCGGACGCCACGAACATCAGCCACGAATACAGCTCGCCGCGCGCTTTCAAGCTGTCATCCGGCATGAACTGCCCCGTCTTCTCGCCGAGGTAGAGCAGGATGGCGTTGCTGTCGAACACGGTCGCGTCCCCGTCTACGATCACCGGCACCTTGTTGTTCGGGTTCATCGCGCCGAACGCGGCTTCGTGCTGGTCGCCCTTGCGGGTGTCGACGGGAATCGCCTCGTACTCCAGCCCCGCCTCCTCAAGGAACAGGGCCACCTTCATCGGGTTGGGCGCGAGGCTGTAGTAGAACTTGATCATGGGCGAGGCTCCTAAGAGTGCGGCGTGGTCAAGCCCCGGTAAATCGGGGCGTGCGCTTCTCCAACCAGGCAGCCCGGCCCTCCTTGAGGTCGGCGGACTCCCGGCTGCGCGTCTGGTTGGCGGCGATCAGCGCCAGATCCGCCTCGCCGCGCGCGATGTCGTTCAGGCATCGCTTCATGCCCTGCACGGCGATCGGCGCGTTGGCCGCCAGCGTCGCCGCCAGCTCGGCCACCCGCGCCATCAGCCGCTCCGCCGGCACCGCCTCGTCCAGGTAGCCGATGCGCAGCAGCTCGGCCGTGTCCTGTGGCAGCCCCGTCAGGAACAGCCGCTTGGCCCCCCCCAGCCCGAGCCGCGCCACGTAGCGCCGCATCCCGCCCGCGTAGTAGTGCAGGCCAAGCCGGGCAGCGGGCATGAACATCCGCATCCCTTCAACGCCGATGCGGAAATCGCAAGCCAAGGCGAGGTCGGTCGAACCGCCATACACCCCGCCATTCAGGGCGCAGATGGTCGGCAGCGGAAAGCGCTCCATCCGGTCCGCCGTGCGCTCGAACGAGCCGTCGCCGCCCTCGTCGCC
>CAXSEG010000330.1:0-3606 GCA_964235545.1 uncultured Acetobacteraceae bacterium | reverse complement strand
TCAGACCCGTGTCGGGGAAGCCCTGACGATTCGCAACGGACGCAAACCGCTCTAGCAAGTTGTGATAATGACCTGCCGGATTCAGCCGATCACGGCCGGGCCGAAGAACCCGCCCGTGCTGCCGACCGAGTTGATCAGCGCGACGCCGGCCGCCGCTGCGCCGCCCGTCAGCAGGGTCGCGGGGAACACCCAGATGTTTGGGGTGGCGTCGCCCACACCCGCGGCCCCGACCGTCAGGCCGATCAGGCCCACGACGGGGGAAGCGGTCGACGCGGCCAGCAGAAACCCGGCGGCACTGGCCAGGAAGGGAGCGGCGACGTGCCAGACCCGCTCCCCCGTGCGGTCGGCGTGCCGCCCGGACATCACCATCGCGACCGCCATGGCGAGCGAGGGGATCGCCGCCACGAAGCCGGTCTGCATCGTGGTCAACCCGAACGCCGTGACGATCTGCGGCATCCACACCGCGACGTCCGTCGTGCCGATCACCAGCCCCACGGCGACCAGGCACATCAGCAGGACGCGCCGGTCCGTCAGCGCGCCCAGCACGGTGAAGCGCTCGTCGGCTTCGCGCTCCGCCTGTTCCCGGGTCAAGGTCGCGGCGAGCCAGGTCCGCTCCGCCGGCGCGAGCCATTCCGCACGGCCAGGCCGGTCGGGCAGCACCATCACCCCCATGATGATCGCCGGCAGCGCCTCGAGGATGAAGAGCCATTGCCAGCCTGCCACCCCGCCGGCCCGATCAAGGCAGGTAAGAATCAGCACCGAGATCGGCGAGCCGATGACCGATGACAGCGGGACGGCCATGTTGAACAGGGCAAACATCCGCGTACGGTCGGCGCGAGGGAACCACAGGCTCAGGTAGACGACCATGCCGGGAAGAACCCGGCCTCGGCGATGCCGAGCAGAATGCGGATGGCGTAGAAGCTCTGCTCGCCAACCACAAACGCGGTCAGCGCGGACAGGATGCTCCAGGTAATCATGATGCGGGCAATCCATAGCCGCGCGCCCACGTGCCCCATGACGATGTTGCTCGGGACTTCGCAGAGGATGTAGCCGAGGAAGAAGATGCCCGCGCCGAACCCGAATGCCGCCGGTGTCAGGCCGAGGTCGCCCGACATCGTCAGGGCGGCGAAGCCGATATTGACCCGGTCCAGGAACGCCGCGAAATAGCACAGCCCCAGGATCGGGATCAGCCGCCACGCGACTTTGCGGATGATCGCCGGGCCGTGCTCCGTCTCCGCCATGTCCTTAGTATTGCTCCTTCGTGAGGGACGGGCGGATATCGCGGGCCTCGCCGGGCGCCACCGCCAAGGTGTTCGTGAACATGCGCGCGTCGGTCAGCAACGTCGCCAAGTGGAAACCCTCCGCCAGCATTTGGCGCACCATTTCGGGCGAGCCGCAGTGGATGCCGGCGAGCTTTCCGGCCTGGACCGCCTTGGGCCTTTGCCTGGCACACCCTGATCGCCGCCGAGCTGGTGTTCGGCGTGTCCTCCGGCCAGGGCGGGCTGGGCTGGTTCATCTTTGAGAACCGGAACGTGCTCGACATACCCACCGTGTTCGCCGGGTTGCTGACGGTCATCGCCATCGGCCTGGTGGTGGAAAACCTCGTCTTCCGCACCATCGAGCGGCGCACCATCGGCCGTTGGGGTGTGCAGGCCTGATCGCAATAGCGCCGGCGCTGCCGGCAGGAGAGAACCATGGCAATATACCTGAAGCACGGACGCAACCCGGACACCGCAGCGGCTGACGACAAGCAGGTCCGCACGGTGGTGGAGACGCTCCTCGCCGACGTGCAGGACCGCGGGGACGCGGCGGTGCGCGAGCTGTCCATCCGCTTCGACGGGCTGGACCGTGCCGATTTCCGGCTCACCGACCAGGAAATCCGCGACTGCCTGGCGGAATTCCGGCCCGCGCGATCGAGGACATCAAGTTCGCCCAGGCGCAGGTGCGCAATTTTGCCCAGCACCAGCGCGAGTCGATGCGCGACATCGAGCGGTTGATCACGGCCGCTTCCCCTGCCATCCAAAAAGCTCGCCACTCAGCCGGAATGCGCGATCACCGCCGGACGGCTATCCACGGCTGGCTACTTCCAAGCCGGAGAGCTCTGGCCGGGTAAGCCGCAAGAAGCCGATGTCGTGCCGGGTGCGGCCATCGCCCGTTGCGAGATCGGCCAGGATCTCGCCGACGACGCTGCAGAACTTGTAGCCGTGGCCTGAGCAAGGTGAGGCCAGGACGACTTGCGGATGGCCGGGATGGTGGTCCAGTATGAAATGCTCGTCGGGCGTGTTGGTGAACATGCAGGCACGCAGTGCCAGGGTCGGGCCGGTCCCGTCCGGGAAATACCGCTCGCCGAAACCGCGCAGCAGGCCCTCGTCGACCGCATCGACGTCGCGCCGCATTTCGTCGGCCGGCATGGTCTCGTTGCGGTGATGGTAGCGGCCGAACTTGAAACCTGGCACTTCGTAGACCGGGAAGCCGTAATACCGGCCTTCTTCGACTTGCAGGTTGAACACGGGGAACCGTGACGGGCTGAACAGCGCCGGCTGGGACGGCTGCGTCCAGGCGAGGACCTGGCGTTCGGGAACCGCCAGGCCGGCAAGAGGCGCGGCCAGTTCGCCGATCCACGCCCCTGCGGTGATCACCAGTCGCGCCGCCTGGTAAGTCTCCTTGTCGGTCCGCACCGTTACGCCCTCGCCCGAAGGATGGGCCTCCCAGCCCAGCACGCGTTCGCGCGCCTGGATCGTGCCGCCCGCCGCGACCGCCGCGTTGGCGTGGGCGACGATGGCGCGCTCGCTGGCGACGAAGCCGCCTTGGGGCTGGTAGATGAAGCGGGAATGCGGCGGCATGCGGTAGCCGGGAAAGCGCGCGTTGACCTTCGCCCCAGTCAGCACCTCATGGTGCAGGCTATGCAGCACGGCGGACTGCATCGCGCCGTTGAACAACGGGTCGTCTTCCGGGCCGCCATCGACCGACCCGGTCGTGACCAGCAGCGTGGTCTCCGTGACCCGCTCGATGTCGTGCCACAGCTCATAGGCTCGGTGCAGCAGGGGCACGTAGGCACTGTGCTCGTAATAGGGCAGCCGTATGATCCGGGTGGTCCCGTGCGAAGACCCCATGGCATGCGGGATGTCGAACCGCTCCAGGCCCAGAACGCGCTGACCGCGCTTGGCAAGCTGCCAGCACGTCGCACTGCCCATGCCACCCACGCCCACGACGATGACATCGAAGAACCGCATCGCTTACCCTCCTTTCCCACCATCTGCCACGCAGCGCAGCGTTGGCTTGCGTCCACGCGACATCAAGTAAGCACGAGCGCGGCATCGGCGTCGCCCAGCTACCAAAGGAATGTCGCATGCGCGCAAGCTGCCCTAGGCTGCCGGCGCGAGACTTACCCTCACACCAGGCAGGAAGGGCGCGCATGCAACCCGCAATCGGTGACTACAAGGACGTCCCGGACTTCATCTACGGCATCACGCGGGAGATCTGGGAGGACCGCGGTATCGGCGGCAAGTTGCAGCGCTATTACGGCGCCAACTGCCTGGTCCGTGCCGCCACCGGGCTCGCCACCGACAACAAGGATGTCACAGCGCAGCCGCTGGCGACGTTGCA
>CAXSEG010000329.1:0-3615 GCA_964235545.1 uncultured Acetobacteraceae bacterium | reverse complement strand
TCACGTGGCCATTCCGGCCGGCAGCGGTGGTGGCGTGTGCGGTATATTCGGGCATTAGGCCTCCGAGTTTGCAGGTGGCCGGCGGTTCTAGACCGATCAGCCGGGGAGATGGAAGCGGGCGGAAACCGGGCAGTGGTCCGACAAGTGCTCCTTGCGGTCGG
This sequence comes from uncultured Acetobacteraceae bacterium, assembly GCA_964235545.1. Classification (GTDB taxonomy): domain Bacteria; phylum Pseudomonadota; class Alphaproteobacteria; order Acetobacterales; family Acetobacteraceae; genus LMUY01. Next base: position 3,454 of record CAXSEG010000329.1, on the reverse strand, counting down.
CACCTTCGCCGTAGACCAGCACGCGCAGGGATGCCGGGTCGAGCCAAGCGCGGGCGGCACCGCCGGCCATGATGTGGTCGATGAAGTGCTCGCTGCCCCAGCATGGGCTGTCATGCCCCTCGGTGGCGCGGGCGAGGGGGGCAGCTTGCTGCAAGGCGGCCAGCAGCTGGTCGTCCGCATTCATCCAGCGATTGAAATCGCCGAGCAGGATGAAGGGTGCGCCCTCCTGCCGGCGTTGCGCCAGCCAGCCCTGCAGCGGGGGGATCTGGCTGCGCAGGGTGGCGCATTGCGGCCGGTCACTGGTGTCCAGCCGGTCGCGCTGGCAACCGGTCTTGAGGTGGACGGCGAGGAGGCGCAGCGGCCCGGACGGCAGGTCGAGTGTCACGTCGGCGCCGCTGCGAAGCGGGTAGCGTGCGCCGGGGTAGAGGTCGAGCGCGGTGAGGTCGGCGTTCTGATGGGCGGGGATGCCCAGCTTCACCGCGAGGCCGACGCGTTGGACGACATGGTCGTGGGTGAAGAACAGGCGGTAGCGGTCCGGCGGGAACAGCGCGGCGGCGATGGCGGGCCCGTCCACTTCCTGCAGGGCGACCACGTCGGCGTTCAGCTGGGTGGCATATTGGCGCAGCACGGCCCAGTCGGGCGCGGTCTTGGGCGTCACGTCCGCGGGGAGCGCCGGGTCGCCCGCGACACGCGCGGTGAGCCACTCGAGGTTCCAGGTCGCCACCTTGAGATCCCGCGCCTGCACGTGCCCCGCCACCAACAGGAACACCAGCAACCAGGGGTGCAGGAGACAAACGTTCCCTGCCCGGCGGAGCCCTCTCGCTTGCTTCAAACCCCAGCCCCCAACCGACGCGCCCCACATGAAAGCAAATACGCCGCGGTCGCGTCGAGCCCGGCCGGTTGACGCGACGGGTCCGTTGCGTCCCCTGGCGGCACCCAGACCACCGTCTCGTACCGTGCCCGCGTCAGCAGCACCCGGTAGGCGTTCAGCTTGTTTTGCCGTTTCAGGGCGGCGTGCGGCCGGGTCCACGCGGTGCCACGGAAGGCGCGGCCAAGCCATTGCGTGCCGTCCCACAGCAGGTCAGCGTCCCAGCACAGGCCGGCGGCGTCCAGTTCCAGACCTTGGGCGAAGAACTCGGTGGCGCAGACCTCGAGCGCATCCGAGGCGCGGATGTCGGGAAAGCGGTCGAGAAACCAACGGGCGGTGGCAGCCGGGTCGTCATGGGGCAGGGTGGCGCCCAGCCCCTCGGCCCGCAGCCGGCGCGCGCCGGAGGAGCACAGCAGCCCCGCCCGGCGCGTGCCGCGGCAGGCTCGGCGCAGGCGGGCGCGCATCACGCCCAGATCCCGCGTCACGCTGAACGGGACGCCGCCGCGCGCGAGGGTTCGTGCAGTGGCGGCATCGCCGGCGAGTACGGCGTCCACCCAGGCCGGTGCGATGGCGCTGCGCAACGAACGGACCGGAACGTGGAGGTGGAAAGCGGGCTCGGTGACCAGTCCAGGTAAGGCGGGCAGGCGCTGCCGTGGCGAGCCCGTGTGCAGCGCCTCGGGGGCTGCGTGGACGCGCCATGCGGGGCGGGTGCGCAGGGCGGCGCCCCATTCCGCCAGGCCGCCCTCGCCATCGTGGATTTCCTGCCCGGTGCCGATCAGGCAGAGCAGGGCCGGGCCGTCCGTGCGGCGGGCCATGATGTCCAGCAGGATGGCCGGCTCGCTCGCCAGCAGGGGCGTGCGCCGCTGGGCAGTCCGGTTGATGGCGTGGTCTGCCGACCAGCAGCGCTGTGCCTCGTCAATCACCACCACGCGTTCCGGCGGGACGCCGCCTTGCGCGTAGCTGTCCCGGAAGGCGGGAAGCGGCTGGATGACGCCCTCCATCCGTTGCCGTGCGGCGCGCAGGGATAGGCCGGAGTCCCGGGCCAGGGCCTCGCGCAGGACATGCACCAGGCTCGGGTTGCCGGTCAGGAACGCGGCATCCCCGGCGAAGGCGGTGTCCAGCCCGCAGAGCGTCTTGCCGGCGCCGGGGATGCCGGTGACAAACATCACCGTGGGCCGCCGGTCCGCAGCGGCCCGGGCAATGGCGGCGGTGATGGCGGTGCGGGTGGCAAGCAGGTTCTGCGCGTCTGCATGGGCCGACGCGATCTCGGCCACGCCGTGGCGGGCGTAGAGCATGCGCGCCGCCTCGATCAGGGACGGGATCGGGCGGTAGGGGGCCGCGTGCCACGCCGCCGGGTCGAGCCCGCCGAAGCTGGTGGCGCCGGCGATGTCCCGCAGTACCGGCTCCAGCGTGGCGGTGCTGGCCTCCATCACGGGGGTGACGCCGGGCAGCATCAACGGGCGCCTGGCGTCATTGCGAACCGCGTCCGTGGTCACCAGCAAGGGGACCACCGGGACAGCGCGGCTGCCGGCGTGGAAATCGTGCAGGTCGAGTGCCGCGTCCTCGGCGGCCTCCCGGTCCCGGCTGGTGTGCCGGCGCCCGTGGCGGAGGGTGCAAGCGACGATGGCGCCCGGCATGAGCACGATGGCGTCGATCTGGCGGCCCAGCCTGGGCAGGCGCCAATGTTCTACGGTGGACCAGGGGCCGGTTGGGATCACGCAGGCAGGATGGCGGCGATGTGTTAAGCGAACGATAAGGCCAGGGCTCCGCCCTGGACCCGCCAAAGGAAGGTCGTTCTTTGGAAACCTGGTTGGCGGGGGCGTGTTCAGGCAGGCATGCAGGGTGCCGACCGGATCAATGGCGAGTTCGAGGTCGGCTACAACGAGCGCTTCGAACGCAGTTGGGGGCGGGCCGAGATCATTGGCCGCGTCGTCATGGTCGCCTTCATCGGTGCCGGGCTCGCAGGACTGTTGGGACGAGGGCCGTACAGCCACAAAACCGAACACACGGCAGCATCCGCCCTCGCCGTCGACTTCGAGCCGATCGCCCGGTCCCAGGCGGCGACGCAAGTCACGTTCCACATCGACAATCCGACCGATGCCGCCACGCTGGACCTGTTCATCGGCAGCAACACCATCGAGCCGATGGGCCTCCAGCGCATCTTGCCGGCGCCGATCACCACCAAGGCGGTTCCCGATGGTCTCACCCTCACCCTCGCGATCCCGCCAGGCGCCCGTAATACCGAGGTCCGCCTCATGCTCGAGCCCTCCACGATCGGCGAGAACCAGCTTATCGCCCAACTCGCCGGGCACGACCCGATCCGCTGGACGCAGTTCGTGATGCCGTGAGCGTCATCCTCCGAGCAGCCGCCGCCTACCTCATCCTGCTGTTCGCCGTGCGGCTGATCGGGCGCCGCACGGCGAGCATGATGGCGCCGTTCGACCTGGTCGTGCTGTTCCTGTTCGGCGGCGCGCTCATGGCCGCGACGCTCGGGGACGACCACTCCATGGTCGCGGCGATCAGCGCCGTGTTCGCGATCGGGCTGATGCATATCGGCGTGTCCACGGTCAAGCGGTGGTCCCCCTG
>CAXSEG010000328.1:0-3642 GCA_964235545.1 uncultured Acetobacteraceae bacterium | reverse complement strand
GGTGGACGCGACGGTCCGGGTGCTCGAGGCTCTGGGCAGCCCGTTCGCGTGGGACCGGCAGCTGGGCGGGATGGCGGGCGTGGCTGGCGCCGGGGACCCGTTGCCCGCCGCCACGCTGGACAGCATCCGGCGCACCCGGCTGGCGCTGAAGGGGCCGCTGACGACGCCCGTCGGTGGCGGTTTCCGCTCGGTGAACGTGCGGCTGCGGGAAGAATTCCACCTGTATGCCAATGTCCGCCCGGCGCGGACGCTGATCCCGGGCGGGCGGTTCGAGGATATCGACCTGGTGATCGTGCGGGAGAACCTGGAGGGGTTCTACGTCGCGTTCGAGCATTTCATCCCCGTGGGGGATGACCCGCATGGGGTGGCGATCTCCTCGGGCGTGAACACCCGGGCGGGGGCGCAGCGGATCCTGCGCTATGCGTTCGAGTATGCCGTGCGCAACGGCCGCAAGAAGGTGACGGTGGTGCACAAGGCCAACGTGCTGAAGGCGCTGACCGGGTTGTTCCTGGACGAGGGCCGGGCGATCGCGCCGGAGTATGCCGGGCGGGTGGTGATGGACGACCGCATCGTGGATGCCTGCGCGATGCAACTGGTGCTGAACCCGTGGCAGTTCGACGTGATCGTGACGACGAACCTGTTCGGGGACATCCTGTCCGATCTGGTGGCGGGGCTGGTGGGGGGCCTGGGGATGGCGCCCGGTGCCAACATCGGCACCACGGCGGCGATTTTCGAGGCGGTGCATGGGTCGGCGCCGGACATCGCGGGCAAGGGCGTAGCCAACCCGACGTCGCTGCTACTGGCAGCCGGGCTGATGCTGGAGCATGTCGGCTTGCGGGATGAGCAGCGCCGGCTGGAGGCGGCCGTAGCGGCGGTGCTCAACGAAGACGGTGTGCGCACCGGAGATCTGGGTGGCAGGGCCATGACTGCCGCCTTTATCGAAGCCGTGATCGCACGGCTTCGATAAAGGGGTGAAGGGGACGACTGTCCCCTTCCGGGTGCAGGGCAGAGCCCTGCGTCCCTTTGACGATCCTAATGGATCACTCGCCCTCGGGGGCTTCTTCCGCCGCGTGGCTCAGGGCCTCGCCCAGGGCCTTGATCTTCTCGGCGTTCTTGCTCTCGGACTTGCCGGCGATCGACACCGTCTCCTTGCCGAGCTTCAGGACGAGCGCCTTGATCTGCTTGCCGTTGATCTTCTCGGCCTCGAGGTGCTTCTTGAGGTTCTCGAGGTCCTTGATGATGGTCTTGGCGGCTGGCGCCTCGAGCTTCTCCAGCGTGGCTTCCCAGCCTTCGATGTTCTTCACGGCGGCTTTGACCGTGAAGCCCTTGAGGCCTTCCTTGATGTGGTTAATCGTGGCGTCGAACTGGGGCATTGTCTGTCCTTGGGATCGCCGCCGCGACATAGCGGCAACGTTCCGCGACAGCGCCGTTGGGCCACCCAAAGTTGCCGCCGCTCACGGGATGTTAGCCGGGAAATCCGCCCCATGTGCGCGGCATGGACCGCAGCTTCCCAGCCACCCGCACCGCCGGGCTCGACCACCTCGCCAGCATCATTCCCCGCATGGGCCGCTTCTATGCCGCCGGGCGCAACGCCGATCTGGGTCCGGAGGCGGAGACGGCGACCTCGGCCCTGTCGCCCTACCTGCGCCGGCGCATGGTGCTGGAGAGCGAGGTGGTGCAAGCCGCGCTCGATACGCATGGCCCGAATGGTGCCGAGAAGTTCGTGCAGGAGGTGTTCTGGCGCACCTACTTCAAGGGCCATCTGGAGACCCGGCCCGCTCTCTGGCCCGGCTACCTGCGGCTGGTCGCGGCCGGGCGCAACCGGCTTGCCAGCGAGTCCGGGTTGCGCCGGGTGTTCGAGCAGGCGGTGGCCGGGAACACGGGGATCGAGGGGTTCGACGATTGGGCGCGCGAGCTGGTCGAGACCAACTGGCTGCATAACCATACCCGGATGTGGTTTGCCTCGATCTGGATCTTCACCCTCGGGCTGCCCTGGGCGCTGGGCGCAGATTTCTTCCTGCGCCACCTGGTGGATGGTGACCCGGCGAGCAACACGCTGTCCTGGCGCTGGGTCGCGGGGCTGCACACGCGGGGCCGGCCCTATGCGGCGCGGGCGGAGAACATCCGCCGCTATACGGGCGGGCGGTTCGACCCGTCGGGGCTGAACGAGACGCCGGTGGCGCTCGAGGAGCCGGAGCCGGACGCGGCCACGCCGCTGCCGCCGCCGGGCACGCTGCCCTCCGGCGAGGTGGCGCTGTTGCTCCATCTGGACGATTTGTGTCCGGAGAGTTTGGATCTGGGGAGTGCCACGGTCCGCCGCGTGGGCGGCCTGGTGGCGCATCCGGACGGGGCTGTGGCGCGCGTGCGGCAGTTCAACGACGCCGCGATGGCGGATGCGCTCGACCGGGCGGCAGCGCAGTTCGGGTGCCCGGCGGCGCTGGTGGGCGACGGCTGGGCGGAGGACCTGCCGGTGGTGACAGCCTGGGCGCCGTGCGGGCCATCGGCGGACGTGCTGCCGGCAGCTATCCGGATCCGGCGGCCGTGGGACAGCGTGGCCTGGCCGCGGGCGACGCGAGGTTATTTTCAGGTCAAGGCGGCGATCCCGCGGGTGCTGGACGCGGTCGTGGCAGGCGGGCGGGACGTAGGTTGAGGGCCGGCGGAAGCCGAAGGCGGTCGTGACTTGGGAGGATGGGCTGACACTCACCCTCCTTACCGGGGTGGTGCAATGCCAAAGCGCATTGCACCCTACGCTTGCTGACAGGGCCGGCTCTTTGCCATGGACAGTCGTGTCAAGGTTAAGAGTTGCCGGGAAGCCCGGCTGATGGATGGGTATGCGTTGTGTAGGGTCCCCGCTGCAAATGGCCTGCGGTGATAACCCTCGGAGCGCATGGCGCGGACGCGCTTCCTCTCAGCCTCAGTCAGCGTCCTCCCGCCGCGCCCCCGAAGCGTCATAGGCAGCGGACCGTCCAAGTTCACGACAGCGAACGGTCTGCGAGCTTTCGCGCAGGCTGCCCGCATCCGCAAGAAGCCGCTCGCGTCCAATGGATAGGCAACGACGAGCCACCGAAAACGCCCGGGACGGACGACGGCCGTGAGCAAGGCATCGAGCGCCATACCCCAACGGACGGGATCGGGCAGGTGGCTTGGGCCGGCAAGATCGTCGCCGTCCAGGAACCGCGACGCTGGAAGGAGGTCGGCGAGCGCCGCTCCGAGCGCGTTCTTGCCCGATCCCACCGTGCCGTTCAGCCAGACAATCAGCGTACTCTCCCTGCCATTCGGGCATGTGGCAGTACGGCGGGAGGCGCTTTGGCATGCCATTTTTTCGCAACACGGCCAAGTCGGTAGGATGCCAAAGCGCGCCCCCGGTATGCAGTCCGGCTTGCCGGCTTGGGTCGATGGGGATGGTTGTGTTCTACTTTTGTTCATGAATTTGCCCGATCCTGCCAGCGCCTCCGCTTCGTCCGCCGCCGATCGGGGTGGGCGGGATGTGTTGATGGAGCTGGCGGGGTTGGGGCTGCGGATTGCGCGGGTTGCGGCGGAGGTGGCCGAGGTCGAAGGCCGGGGCGTGGCTTTGCTGGCGACGGGGTGGCCTGGCGAGGATGGCACGGGCGCGTCGTTGCAAGAGGGGCGGATGGCCGGGTT
>CAXSEG010000327.1:0-3649 GCA_964235545.1 uncultured Acetobacteraceae bacterium | reverse complement strand
CGTTCGTAGTGGTTCGAGCCGGCGCGGCCGTGTCAGGCCATAGCCTCATTGCCGACGGCGTGAGCGGCCAGCACCGCTCAGTCGTGCTGTCCTCATATCTTGCAGCGATGAACAGTGCCGCCAGGATAGTGATGCTGGGATGCTCTCGCACCCTGGCCTGCACGTCGTCGTAGTCCAGCGTACTGCGAGTGACGCGCTGCCCATGGTGCGCTCCAGCATGACGGCTAGCTCGTCCAAGGTGATGTCGTCGAGGATTTCCAAAGCCGCCTGGCCTAACGCCTCGATCCGGAGCGAGCGCTTGCCGCCACGTCTTGGCTTGGCGCTCACTCGCCCCTCGCCGCGCCATGTCCGCAGCCTGGCGATCGCTATCGCGTTGCCCACCTCAAACCGCGCCGACGGAGAAATGCGCGACATACCGCTGTCTACCGCTGCGCTTACCCGGGCGGAAGCGCAGGGTGCTGAGCCAGACTGCGAGGGTGTCGTCCGTCTGGCAGATGAGCGTCGACTAACGGCGTGGCCCGGCACCGGTCGGAGAGGTTCGGTGAGGGCTTGGTTCACCTACTGCTGAAGTTTTGGTCTGAAAAGCTATCTGCAGCAGGAACCTTGATGACGACCATCGCATGGTTCATCGCCTGATGACACTGGTTGCAACTCGCCGTCAGTGCATCGTACGAAGTCCGGAATTCGGCGGCATCCTTCGCCTTGATCGCCGTCTCGAGACCGGCGAGCTGGGGCGTCACGAAGGCGGCTATGAAATCAGACGTTTGTTGACCCTGATAGACCGGGATGGCAGTGGCGATCCGCGCAAACGCGCCACCGATATTGTGGCGCTCATACTCCGCGTAATCCCAGCCGCCGTTGGTGCCGGCGAGCCACAACTTCATGTGCCGCGGTTGGACGACCATGTTCATCAGGTCGCTCATGACCGGTCGATAAATTGACGTGGCTTGCCCAGGCGCTCCCGCGGCGGGGCTGCCCGGCTCTGCTCCAGGGGCGCTTGTAGCGGTCGTGGCCAAAGCGACGGCCATGACCAACCCCACGCGATAGTGCTTCATGAACACTGATTCGTCCTTCCATGGATAAGGCTGAGAACGGCTTAGACCGATATCGGCTGATGTTGAGGGAGCGGTTGCTTGCCGGCGTCCCGCTTACGATCGGGCGGCACTTGATTAGGCTGCACCGTTCTTGACTTGCGACTCAGAAGGCGTGCGAGCTTGTCCATGTAAATGTAGACCACGGGTGTCGTGAACAGCGTCAGCACCTGGGAGACCAGCAAGCCGCCCACCATGGCGTAGCCCAGCGGTTGCCGCAGCTCCGACCCCACCCCCGTACCGAGCGCCAGGGGCACGCCGCCGAGCATAGCGCACAGGGTGGTCATAAGGATGGGCCTGAATCGCAGCAGGCACGCCTCGTGGATCGCGTCCTCGGCGGACATGCCGCGCTCGCGCTCGGCATGGATGGCGAAGTCCACCAGCATGATGCCGTTCTTCTTCACGATGCCGATCAGCAGGATGATGCCGATGATCCCGATGACGTCCAGCGGCATGCCGAACGCCATCAGCGTCGCCAACGCGCCCAGCCCGGCGGCAGGCAGGGTCGACAGAATGGTCAGCGGATGGATCATGCTCTCGTACAGCATGCCCAGGATGATGTAGACGGCGAACAGCGCCGCCAGGATCAGGATCGGCGTGCTGCTGAGCGAGTTCTGGAACGCCTGCGCGCTGCCCTGAAACCCCGTTGCCAGCGAACGTGGGAAGTGGAAGCTGGCCGTCACGGCCTGCACCGCCGTGACCGCTGCGCCGATCGAAACGCCCGGCTTAATGTTGAAGCTGAGCGTCACGGACGGAAACTGCCCCTGGTGGTTGACGGCCAGGGGCGCCGTGGACGACTTGAATGCTGCGATCTGGCTAAGCGGAACCTGCGTGCCGGTCTGCGAATGGACGTAGATCCGGTTCAGCGCCTCCGGGCCGAGCTGCAGGCTCGGGTCCACCTCCAGGATGGCGTAGTATTGGTTCAACCGCGTGTAGATGCGGGCGACGTGGCGCTGGCCGAAGGCGTCGTACAGCGTCGAGTCCACGGTTGCCGGGTCGATGCCGAAGCGGGATGCCGCGGACCGGTCGATTTGGACCGTCAGCGTCTGCCCGGCGGATTGCTGGTCGCTCGCCACGGAGGAGAGCTGCGGCAGGGTTTGCAGCTTCGCCAGCAGCTTGGGCGCGTCGAGTGACAGTTCCTGCTCGTCGACGTCGGTCAGGGTATACTGGTACTGCGTCTTGGACAGCCGGCTGCCGATGGTGATGTCCTGCGCGGACTGCATGAACACCGTCATGCCCTGCACTTGCTGGAACGTCTTGCCCAGCCGCTGGATGACCTGGTCGGCGGTGTCGGTGCGCTGGCTTTCGGGCTTCAGCGTGATGAACACCCGGCCGTCATTCTCCGTCACGGTCGGGCCACCCGGGCCGATGTAGCCGACTGCGGACGACACCGCCGGGTCCTTGCCGGCGAGCGTTAGGACCGTCTGCTGCCGCTGCTTCATGCCGCCCGGGGAGACGTTCTGCGCCGCCTCGCTGATGCCGACGATCAGCCCCGTATCCTGCTGCGGGAAGAAGCCCTTGGGGATGATGACGAACAGCGCCACCGTGGCGGCCACGGTCAGGATCATGACGCCGAGCGTGATCAGCCGGAAGCGCAGGGCCACGCCCAGCATCGCGTCATAACCCTTGACGAGGGCGTCCAGCCTGCCCTCGATCAGTCGCGATACGGCGCCCGGCTTGGCGTCGTGGTCGGGCTTCAGCAGGTAGGCGCACATTATCGGCGTCAGCGTCAGCGACACCACGACCGAGACCAGGATCGACACGGCCACGGTCACGGCGAATTCGCGGAACAGCAGGCCCACGACCCCGCTCAGCAGGAAGAGGGGGATGAACACGGCGATCAGCGAGATGGAGATCGAGACGATGGTGAAGCCGATCTCGCCGGCTCCTTTCAGCGCGGCCTCCAGCGGGCCGTCCCCGTCCTCGATGTGGCGGACGATGTTCTCGATCATGACGATGGCATCGTCGACGACGAAGCCGACCGCGATCGTCAGCGCCATCAGTGAGAGGTTGTCCAGGCTGTAGTTCAGCGCGTACATCACCGCGAAGGTGCCGACCAGCGAGATCGGCACGGAGATGGCGGGGATGAAGGTCGCCCAGAACTTGCGCAGGAAGACGGCGATCACCCCCACGACCAGGGCGATGGTCAGGAGCAAGGTGAACTGCACGTCCGAGACGCTGGCGTTGATCGTTTGCGTCCGGTCGGAAACGATCTGCACCTTCAGCGCCGGCGGAACCGACGCCTCCAGCTGCGGCAAGGCCTTGCGGATGGCCGCCACTGTGGCGATGACGTTGGCGCCGGGCTGCCGCTGCACCGCGAGCAGGACGGCGGGCTTGCCATCCAGCCAGCCGCCGAGCGTCCGGTCATCCGGCGCCAGGATCGCCCGGCCGATGTCGCGCACCCGCAGGGCGGCCCCATTGCGGTAGGCGATGATGGTATCGGCAAACCCGGCGGGCGTCAGCAACTGGTCGTTGGTCTGCAACGCGTAGGTCTGCTGTCCGCCATACAGCTGGCCTTTGGGCTGGTCGACCGTGGCGTTGACCAGCGCCGTGCGGAC
>CAXSEG010000326.1:0-3937 GCA_964235545.1 uncultured Acetobacteraceae bacterium | reverse complement strand
CATCATGATCTACATCGTGGTGATCGTCGCGGTGGCGATCATCCCGCTCAAGCTCGGCGGCTACGGCGCGGTGTTCGCGGCGGCGGATGCCGGGTTCAAGGCCCGCGGCAGCGGCAGCACCGTGCTGAACCTGGCGCAATACCTGCCCTATGCCAGCCTGGCACTCGGTTCCGCGCTCGCGGCGTTCATGTATCCGCACACGCTGACCGGCATCTTCGCCTCCCGCAGCGGCGAGACCATCCGCAAAAACGCCATCCTGCTGCCGGCCTACACCCTGCTGCTGGGGCTGATCGCGCTGCTGGGCTACATGGCCTATGCGGCGGGCATCAAGCCGGCGACGCCGAACGACACGGTGCCGACCCTATTCAAGGCCCTGTTCCCGGGCTGGTTCGCCGGGTTCGCCTTCGCGGCCATCGCCATTGGCGCTTTGGTGCCGGCGGCCGTCATGTCGATCGGCGCGTCCAACCTGTTCACCCGCAATTTCTGGAAAGCCTACGTCAACCCGGCAATCTCCCCCGCGGGCGAGGCGGCGGTGGCCAAGACGGTGTCCCTGGTGGTAAAGCTAGGGGCGCTCGGCTTCGTGTTGTTCCTGGATAATTCGGTCGCGCTCAACCTCCAGCTACTGGGCGGGTTGTGGATCCTGCAGACCTTCCCGGCGGTGGTGTTCGGCCTGTTCGGGCGCTTCTTCACTGGCGGGGGGTTACTGGCCGGCTGGGCGGCCGGCTTTTTCGGCGGCAGCTACGTATGCTGGACAGACGGGCTGAAGCCACTGCACACTGTGGTGCTCGGGGGCACCAACTATACGATGTACGTCGGCGTGATGGCGTTGGTGGCCAACATCGCCGTCTCGGCCATCGTGAGCGCGGCCATGCCGGCTGCGCGGCGCAATCTCGCCGAAGCTTGAGCGGGCGCCCCTAACAGGCGCCCGCCTCGAGGCTCAGTAACCGTAGGCCGGCCGCTGCGGCGTGGTCACGGCGCCCGTGCCGGCACCCAGCGCGCCGCCGGCCAGCGCACCGATCGCCGCACCCCGGCCACCGCCGGCGAGCGCACCGATACCCGCACCCGCACCTGCGCCGAGCAGTCCGCCGCCGACCGCACGCTGGCCCGGATCATACGGATCCGAGCAGGCGCCCAAGCCCAGGGCCAGGCCGAGTGCGGCCACTGCCATCATCTTCGTCTTGTTCATGCCACGTCTCCACTGTTCCGGATTTTCGACAAACCACCCCGTCGCGCACCGATAACGCATTGATGCGCTAAACGATTTATGAACGGAGCACCGTCTGGCGAAAATTCCGCACTCGACTGTCCTGCGGTCCCGTGGCAGCGCGAGGGCACGTTTGCCCCCGTCTGGCCACAAACCAGCCTGCGGACTTGCCGCGGGAGAGGCCGGGGGCTAAGCCCTCGCTTTCGCGCACCCCCAATCACCCCAGGATCATTTCTGCCGATGTTCGGAAACCTGTTCGGCTTCATGTCTGCCGACATGGCCATCGATCTCGGCACCGCCAATACCCTGGTTTACGTGAAGGGCCGCGGGATCGTGCTCGCCGAGCCCTCGGTCGTGGCCATCGCCGACGTGCGCGGCAAGAAGCAGGTGCTGGCGGTCGGCGAGGAGGCCAAGCAGATGCTGGGCCGTACTCCGGGCAACATCTCCGCCATCCGTCCGCTGCGGGACGGCGTGATCGCCGATTTTGAGGTCGCGGAGGAGATGATCAAGCACTTCATCCGCAAGGTGAACGGCCGGCGGGGCTTCTCCTCGCCGATGATCATCGTCTGCGTACCCTCCGGCAGCACGGCGGTGGAGCGCCGGGCCATCCAGGAGAGTGCCGAGAGTGCCGGCGCGCGCAAGGTGATGCTGATCGAGGAGCCGATGGCCGCCGCGATCGGGGCCGGCCTGCCGGTGACCGAACCGTCCGGCTCGTTGATCGTCGACATCGGCGGGGGGACCACCGAGGTGGCCGTCATCTCCCTCGGCGGTATCGTCTACAGCCGAAGCGTGCGGGTGGGCGGCGACAAGATGGACGAGGCGATCATCAGCTACATCCGCCGTAACCATAACCTCCTGATCGGCGAGAGCTCGGCCGAGCGCATCAAGATGGATATCGGCGCCGCCTGCCCGCCGGATTACGGTGAGGAAGGCCCGATCCGCGAGGTGAAAGGGCGCGACTTGATGAACGGGGTGCCGCGCGAGGTGCACGTCAGCCAGCGCCAGATCGCCGAGAGCATGTCCGAGCCGGTCAGCGCTATCCTAGAGGCGGTGAAGGTGGCGCTGGAAAACACGCCGCCGGAACTTGCTGCCGACATCGTGGACAAGGGAATTGTGCTGACCGGCGGGGGGGCGTTGCTTTATAGGCTGGACCAGGTGCTGCGGGATGCCACGGGCTTGCCCGTCGTCGTCGCGGAAGAACCACTCTCCTGCGTGGCCCTCGGCACTGGGCGTGCGCTCGAGGAGATGAAGCGCCTGCGCAACGTGCTGACGTCCATGTACTAGAAGTCCAACCACCAACAGAGAGCCCGCCCGGCTGTGATCCGTTTGTCCATCCCCGTCCGCCAGGCGCTGTCCCGGCTCACTCTGCCCGTCCTGATCGCCGTTTCGTTCGGCGTGATGCTGCTGGGCAAGGCCGATTCGCTGCTGGCGGAGCGCGTGCGGATGGCGCTGGCCGATGCGCTGGCGCCGCTGTTCGGCGTGGTGTCCGAGCCGATCGCCAAGGTGCATGACGCAATTGCCGATGCCGGGGACCTGCTGACGCTGCGGGCGGAGAACGTGCGGCTGCACGAGGAGAATGACAGGCTGCGCCAGTGGCAGGCGGTGGCGATGGCACTGGATGCTGAAAACACGGCACTGAAGGGCAACCTGCACTGGATCCCCGACCCGGCGCCCTCCTACGTCACGGCGCGCGTGGTGGCGGATGCGGGCGGCGTGTATGCGCGGGCGGTGCTGCTGAGCACCGGGCCGAACCGGGCGGTGACGAAGGGCCAGATCGCGCTGGACGAGCGCGGCCTGGTCGGGCGGGTGACGGAGGTGGGCATGCGCAGCGCGCGCGTGCTGCTGATTACCGACATCAACAGTCGTATCCCCGTGACGCTGGAGGGCAGCCGCGCCCGGGCCATGCTGGTGGGCACCAACAACGCCCGCCCGCGGCTGATGTTCTGGCCGGAGGGCAGCATGCCGGCGGAGGGCGAGCGCGTGGTGACCAGCGCCGAGGCCAACGCGTTCCCCGCCGGCCTGCCGATCGGCGTGGTGCATTATACCGCAAGCAACGTGCCGGAGGTGGAGCCGTTTGCCCGGCTGGACCGCCTGGAGGTGGTGCGCGTGTTCGATTATGGGCTGACGGGGATCCAGCCGCCCGAGACCACGGCGCGCCTCGTCGCCGACCGGAAGAAGTGAGCGGCGGCTCGCTTGGATAAAACACCTGGCATCCGCCCGCGGCCGACGCTGTGGCGCCAGCTGGACGCAGCATCCCGTGCCGCCTTTCCCGCTGCCTGCACGGCGCTGATCCTGCTGGCGCTCTCCTTCCCGCTCGGCGTGCCGGGGCAGGCCGAGTGGCAGCCGGCGGCAGCCCTCGCCTGTGTGTTCTTCTGGTCGTTGTTCCGCCCCGCCTCCATGCCGCCGGCCGTGGTGTTCGCCCTTGGGCTGCTCGCCGACCTGCTCGGCCTATCGCCGATCGGGGCCAGCGTGCTGGTGCTCCTGATCGTGCACGGCTTCGCGGTGCGCTGGCGCCGGGTGCTGGTGCGGCAGGGCTTCCTGCTGGTGTGGTTGGCCTTCGTCGGTGTTGCAGCCGGGGCGGCGCTGCTGCAATGGGCACTGATCTGCGCCCTGACGGTGCGGCTGTTCCCGCCCGCCCCGGCGTTGTTCGAGTGGGCGCTGACCTGCGGGCTGTATCCCGTGCTGGCGATGCTGTTCACCGGCATGCTGCTGATGTTCGCCAACATGTCGATC
>CAXSEG010000325.1:0-3983 GCA_964235545.1 uncultured Acetobacteraceae bacterium | reverse complement strand
TGGCCGGAACGGCGCTGAGCCGCAGTGTTGCCAGTTCTGGCACATCGCCGAGAGTTCGTAGCTTGACCTCGCCGTCATCCGCGGCCGTGAGCACGTTGCCATAAGCCGGGTCGTGTAGCACCACACCGCCGTCGGTCTCTCGGACACGCCAAGGCTGGATGGCTGCCTTGATGGCAACTCCTTCGATCGTCAGCCGGGAGTCGCCGTCGACTGCGGACGGGGTGAACATGAAGCCTAGGGTTGGCCGGGCAGGAAGCCGCAGCAGGAAAACCGGCCGCTGCGGGTGCGTCTCCGTCCTCACCACGCCGTCCTTGTCAGCGCCGAGTAGCCGCGGTGAGCCTGTGGCAACTCTGTAGAAGCTCTGCATACCGTTTTCTGCCAGATCGCTGTCGAGCCGGCTACTCACCCTAGGCTGCTTGCGCGTTCGGCCGCCACATTGGCTTCATGATTGGTCGGTGTCCCTACCTGGATGGGACTCGTTGCAGCGCTGGAGGCTGCGTGAGCGGCCCGTTCTGCTTGGCCACGTCCGGTGACGGGTTGTCGCCGAGGTCAATGCCGTTGCAGCCGGCGAGCGTGAGGCAGGCCAGGGCGGCGATCATAAGGAATTGCATAAAAACACCCTCCGCCAGCTTCGGGAAGCCGTCAATTGCGTCAAATCGCCGAACTCCAGGCCACCGGCACGAGCCTATAGCCATCGCCAGCCCGCCCCACGTAGCCGGCGGAGGTAATGGCGAACGAGGTGTGGGCGATATCATTGGCGCGGGCGGCCTGACTGACGGGCGAGAAGAAATTGCTCGGCCCGTCCCCGGCCGGGAGTCTGGTCGTAGAGGAGGCGCGTGCGGGCGCAGTTGCTGTGACCAGCCTCCTCCCTAGCCCAGCACCCCACCGAAGCGGTCCACATCCTCCTCGTCGTTGAACACGTGCACACCGAGCCGCATCACATCCCCGCGTTCGGCCACGAATACGCCCCGCTCCGCCAGCCGCGCGACGGTGGCGGCCACCGCGGTGCCCGGCGGTGGACGCAGGCCCAGGATGTGGGGCGCGCGCAACCCGGCCGGCACCGCCGTCCAGCCGCGCGCCTCCGCCGCGGCAGCCAGCGTGTCGGATAGCCATCGCAGGCGGGCCGTCACGGCGTCCTGCCCCCAGGACTGGAGCAGGTCCATCCCGGCCAGCGCCATCGGCAGGCTCACGGGGTTGAACCGCTCGCCCATGTCGAAGCGGCGGGCGGAGGGGAGCAGGGCTGGCACGGCGCCGGTGAACGGGTTGGACCCGCCTTCATGGTTGCTGCCGTGCCACTCGAGCGGTGTGCCGCCTTGCCGCGCCGGGGCGACGTAGAGGAAGGCCAGCGTGTAGGGGCCGAGCAGCCATTTGTAGGTGGGGAACACCAGGACGTCGGCGCCGAGGGCCGCCACGTCGAGCGGCAGGATGCCGGCCGCCTGGGTCGCGTCCACTACGATGGCGGCACCCTGGCCGTGCAGGGCCGCGGTGAGGCGGGGAAGACCGATCAGGCTGCCATCCGTCCAGTGCAGCGGGGTGAGGGCGGCCAGGGCGATCGGGGGTAGGCCGGGCTGATGGATGCGGGCCAGCAGTGCCTCGGTCCAGTCGCCGTGCGCCGGGCGAGGAACGATGTCCAACGTGGCCCCACGTACGGCGGCCTGTTGCGCCCAGGCGAGGCATTGGGAGGGGAACTCGCCATGCGCGAGCAGGATGCGGCTGCCGGGCGCGATCGGCAGGTTGGCGGCGGCGGTGGCGACGCCGTAGGCGACGGAGGGAACGATGGCGATGTCGTCCGCCGTCGCGCCGATGAACCGGGCCGCGGCGGTGCGCACGGCGTCGGCCTGGGCGGTGGTCGCGCTGGCGTCGATTGTCCAGGGTGTGCTCTTGGCGGCGACCCCTGCATCCCCGGCCGCGCGGACGATGCGGGGCAGGGGGCTGTAGGAGGCGTTGTTGAGGTAGGCGATTTCGCGGGGGATATCGAAGTGGGGGCGCTGGGAGGGAAGCATGGTGGGGCGAACCTTCAAGGCCTGGCCGTATGGGACGGGCTTCCGCCGGGCGGCTGGACGAGTTTACTATGCACCTCATGGACCATGACAGAGACGGCACGCCACCCTCGCTTTCCGCTGGTTGGCTTGAAGCAGTGGAGCGCGGCGAGGCCGAGACCCAGCTCGACCGGCTGCTGCGCTTCTACACGGACAAACAAAGGCCGGAAGCGATCGTGAACTTGGCCGCCAGCGTCCCGGGCGGCCCTCTCCAGGATCGAGCGTACGCCGCAACCAGGGTTCGCAGCACCGTGGCCCTATCCAGCCTTGGCACGGAAAGGCCGGCTCTGGCTCAGAAAGGGGCGCTACTGGTTTGCCTACACCGTCACTGAGCCGCCCGTCGTCGCGGCTGTGTTCTACGACACCGCAGACATACCCGGACGCGCATGACGCAACAAACCGTGACCGTGACGCCGCGTTCACCGCCTATTCGAGGAGAGTTGGCACGTGAAGCGATTGCGGCGAGGGATCACCGACCGGGCCAAGAACTTCGTGGCGGACTGGTCGTTGCCACGCCAACTCGCCGGGCAGAGCGTGATGGGCAAGGCGGCCGAGAGCGCCACCTCCCGTAATTTGCGGCCCCGGCTGGATCAGGCGGACACGATCGGCTCCAGCGTCTGCCCGTTCTGTGCCGTGGGCTGCGGGCAACTCGTCTACGCCAAGAACGGCCGCCCCATCCACATCGAGGGCGATCCGCGCAGCCCGGTCAACCAGGGCACGCTCTGCCCCAAGGGCGCCTCCACCCTGGGGGTGCTGCTCTCGCCGTTGCGCCAGACCTCGGTGCTATATCGTGCGCCGCGGGCGACGGAGTGGGAGGAGAAGCCGCTCGACTGGGCGATGGAGCGGATCGCCCAGCTTACCAAGCGCACCCGTGACGAGACGTTCACCGCGGCGTTGCCGGATGGGAGGGTGGTGAACCACACGACGGGGATCGGCTCGCTGGGCGGTGCCACGCTCGACAACGAGGAGAACTACCTCATCAAGAAGCTGCTCGGAGGTGGGCTGGGCGTCGTCAACATCGAGAACCAAGCCAGGATCTGACACTCCTCCTCGGTGCCTAGTTTAGGCACGACCTTCGGACGCGGCGCCGCCACCATGGCGCTGTGGGACCTGCAGAACGCCAACGTCATCGTCAACATGGGCTCCAACATGGCGGAGAACCATCCGATTGCGTTCCGCTTCGTGGTGGAGGCGCAGCGGCGCGGGGCGATTTTCATCCACATCGACCCGCGCTTTACCCGCACCAGCGCGATGGCGGACATCCATGCCACGATCCGGCCAGGCTCGGACATCGCCTTCCTCGGCGGGCTGATCCACTACATCCTCGAGCGCGATCTGTGGTTCCGCGAGTATGCGATGGCCTACACCAACATCGCCCACATCATCGAGGACAGCTACGCCGATCCCGAGGCCGGAGACGGGCTGTTCTCGGGCTTCGACGCCGATACCGCCTCCTACAAGGAGGAAAGCTGGCAATACAAGGGCAAGCAGGTCCCGTCCTCCGTCGCCGAGCACCGGGTGGGTTCGCCGCAGAGTGGCCCGGGCAAGGAGACGATGGCGGACAGCCCGCCGCAACTGGATCCGACGCTGCAGCACCCGAACTGCGTCTACCAGATCATGCACCGGCATTTCGCGCGTTATACGCCGGAGATGGTGGAGCGCGTCACCGGGGTCCCGGCGGCGACGTTCCTGCGCATCGCGGACGTGCTGACCAAGAACTCGGGGCGGGAGAAGACAGGGGCGTTCTGCTACGCCGTGGGGTGGACGCATCATACTACGGGCGTGCAGATCATCCGCGCCTGCTCGATCATCCAGGGGCTGCTCGGCAATATCGGGCGGCCCGGCGGCGGCATCATGGCCCTACGCGGTCATATCAGCATCCAGGGCAGCACGGACATCCCGACGCTCTACAACATGCTGCCGACCTACCTGCCGCAGCCCAAC
>CAXSEG010000324.1:0-4004 GCA_964235545.1 uncultured Acetobacteraceae bacterium | reverse complement strand
GAGGCTGCCCCGAGCATGGCGCAAGGCCAGGCGAAGGGGTCTGATTCGATGTTCATCCCGGTCCCCGATGCC
The DNA here is from genome assembly GCA_964235545.1 of uncultured Acetobacteraceae bacterium. Lineage (GTDB taxonomy): Bacteria > Pseudomonadota > Alphaproteobacteria > Acetobacterales > Acetobacteraceae > LMUY01. Next base: position 3,932 of record CAXSEG010000324.1, on the reverse strand, counting down.
GATGTGGCGACGTTCATGGCGGCGGCCAAGCTGACGGTCAGCTATGGCGGCATCGATTACGAGGAGAAGCTGGACGGGTCCAAGGATGCGGTCACCGCGATGGCGACGTGCATGACCAGCGGCGCGGGCAGCAAATAGGGGCCGGACCATCACGATTGACCACCGCCTCACAGCCCCGTCAGCAGCGCGCAACCGCGAGCCGATCCTGCAGGTCCTGCGGCGGGTGTTGCCGGCGCAGGGGGCGGTGCTGGAGGTGGCGAGTGGCACGGGCGAGCACGCCGTGTTCTTCGCCGGCGCCCTGCCGGACATGCAATGGCAACGTTCCGACCCCGATGCGGACCGGCGCGCCAGCATCGACTCGTGGGCAGAGGGTCTGCCGAACGTGAGGCCGGCCTTGAGGCTGGACGTGACCGCGACGCCGTGGCCGCCGGTGCGGGCGGACGCCGTGCTGTGCATCAACATGATCCACATCGCCCCACCGGCCGCGACCGGTGGCTTGATCGCCGGGGCCGCCGCCCTCCTGCCTCCGGGCGGTCCGCTGATCCTGTATGGCCCGTTCCGCCGCACCGGGCAGGCGATGGAGCCCGGCAATGCCAGCTTCGACGCCGACCTACGCGCGCGGAACCAGGCCTGGGGCCTGCGCGTGCTCGAGGAGGTCACGGACCTTGCCGCCGACCGGTTTACGGCGCCGGCGGTGGACGCGATGCCGGCCAACAACACGATGGTGGTATTCCGGCGCCGCTGAGATCAGCCAGGATCCTCCAACCCGATCGCCCGCAACCGCGCGCCCTCCTCGTCCCAGCCGGCGCGTTCCTTCACGTTCAGGAACAGGTGCACCGGCCGCTCCAACAAGCCGCCGAGCTGTTGGCGGGCGCGGGCGCCGATCTCGCGAATGCGGGATCCGCCGCCGCCGATCAGGATCGCCTTGTGGCCCGCGCGGGCGACGTAGATGGTCGCATCGATCCGGACCGAGCCGTCCGGGCGCTCGACGAAGCTCTCCGTCTCCACGGTTGCGGCGTAGGGCACTTCCTCGTGGGTCTGCAGGAAAATCTGTTCGCGCACGATCTCCGCAGCCAGCAGGCGGTCTGGCAGATCTGTCAGGTCATCCGGTGGATACAGGTACGGCCCGGCGGGCATCGACTCGGCCAGGCCGTCCAGCAGCGAGTCCAGCCCGTCGCCGGTGCTGGCGCTGACCATGAACGTCTCCTCGAACGCGGCCAGGTCGTTCAGCGTGCCGATCAGCGGCAGCAGGGCCGATGGCGGCACCAGGTCCACCTTGTTGAGCACGAGCCAGGTCCGCCCGCCGCGCTGCGCCAACCGGGTCGCGATGCTGCGCACGGCGTCACGGGCACCAGCCTTGGCATCGACCAGCAACAAGGTGATGTCCGCCTCCTCGGCGCCGGTCCATGCCGCGTTGACCATGGCGCGGTCCAGCTTGCGCTTCGGCGCAAAAATTCCGGGCGTATCCACCAGCAGCATCTGCGTCTCGCCACGCATCAGGATGCCGAGCACGCGGAACCGTGTGGTCTGCGCCTTCGGGCTGACGATGGAGAGCTTGGCGCCGGTCATCCGGTTGAGGAGGGTGGACTTGCCGGCGTTCGGTGCGCCGACCAAGGCCGTGAAGCCGCACCTTGTCATGCTTGCAGCTGCCGCAGCAGGTCGGACGCGGCATCGCGCTCCGCCATTTGCTTCGTGCTGGCCGCACCGGTGCCGGTCCGGCCCATCGTAGTGACGGTGACGGTGAAGACGAACGCATGCGCCGGGCCGCTCCGCTCCACCTCCACGAACGGGGGCAGGGTAGCGCCGCGTGCTTCCAGCCATTCCTTGAGGTCCGATTTCGGATGCTTTGGCGGTTTCGTCTGATCGCCGATCGCGGGTGCCCAGGCGGACCGCACGAAGCGCCGCGCCGCATCCAGGCCGCCATCGTAGTAGATCGCGCCCAACACCGCCTCTACTGCGTCCGCCAGCACGGCGATGCCGCGGCCGACCCCGGCACGCGCCTCGTTAGGGCCGATTATCAGCATGTCCGGTAGGCCGAGCTTGGCACCGATGGCGGCCAGTTGATGTTCGGCGACCAGGTCCGCATGCCGCCGGGCCAGCAGGCCCTCGGGTTCCTCCGGGAACAGCTCGACCAACCACTCCACCATCATCAGCCCGAGCACCCGGTCCCCCACGAACTCCAGGCGCTCGTTCGACCGGGCAGCGGCTCCCCGGCCGGCGTTGCGCGGAACCGCCGAACGGTGCGTCAGCGCCTCGCGCAGCAGCTTGGGATCGTTGAAGTCATGGCCGAGTGCCGAGCCGGTCAGTTGATGCCAGTCAGCAGCCGGCTCCAGCGGATTTCGAGCGGCCATTCCCATACTTGCCACCATGGCGCGGTCGCGTCGATGGAGAAGAAAATGAACTCGGCTCGTCCGACCAGGTTTTCGACTGGCAGGAAGGCGACACCCTGCTCGCCCGACAGGAACGGCCCGGCGCTGCGGTCGCTACCGAAGCGGCTGTCCAGGCTGTTATCCCGGTTGTCACCCATCGCGAACAGGTTGCCGTCGGGTACGACGAACTCGCCCGTGTTGTTCGCCTCTCCGTTGTCGCCCATCTTGGCGACGAGGTGAGTGATTCCGCCGGGCAGCGTCTCGTCGTATTCCCGCTCCTCGATGGAGCCGCCGCTCTCGTCTGTGGCGATGATATTGCCGATGGGGCGGCGGGCTGCAGGCTGGCCATTCACGTACAGCACGCCGCCCTTCACCTGGATGTGGTCGCCCGGCAGGCCGACGATCCGCTTGATGTAATCGGCGTAGTCGGCGTGCATGTTCTTGAACACCGCCACGTCGCCGCGCTTGGGCAAGCTGCCGAAAATGCGGCCGTGGAACAGCGGCGGCGAGAACGGCAGCGAGTGGATGGAATACCCGTAGGCGAACTTTGCCACGAACAGGTAGTCGCCGACCAGAAGAGTGGGAATCATCGAGCCGGAGGGGATGTTGAACGGTTCGAAAGCGACGGTGCGGATACCGATCGCGATCAGCCCGGCATAGACGATGGTCTTGATGTTATCGAGCCAGCCGCCCGATTTCGCTTTAGCCATGAAGATAGGGCGGTCCGGAGAAATGCGGGCGGATGAAGCCGATGGGGCGTGGTCCTGTCAAGGAAGCGCCGGTGTGAGACCTGCGCGCCGGGTCATTTCCCCGGGCAGGGGAATGCCGCCTTCACCGTCGCGGCCAGCAGCCCGATCCCCGAGCCCTTGGTGTCATCCACGTGGCCCGGGGCATAGCGGGCCACGGCTTCGCGCACCGCCGACAGCCGGGTGTTCGGCGGGACGCACACATTGGCCTTCATGTCGCCGTTGGTGGCCACCGTATCGAGCGCGCCGGCGATGTAGCCGTCGCACAGGCTCTTCTCGCCCGGGTTGGCGCTGCCGCAGGCGCGAGCGAGCATCTGGCCGCTGGCGAAGTCATCACGCGCGATGGCGGGGACCGTGACCGCCAAAGCAGCCAGCAGCGGCACGCAGCACAGGATGGACCGGATCACAGCGTTTCCCCACTTGGAACGGGGCAACCTTACTCCGGTATCTCGTAGGTCGTCACCTCGAACAGGCTGAGCCAGGCCGGGCCGAAGCTGGTGACGAGGGCTACGTCCGTCGCGTCCCGGCCGCGCGCCATCAGGATACGGCCGATGCGCTGCTTGTTGTGCCGGGCGTCGAAGGTGTACCAGCGCCCGCCATCCGGCCCGTCCAGATACACCTCGAACCAGGCGGAGAAATCCATCGGCGCGTCCGAGAGCGGGATGCCGATATCGCCTAGGTAGCCGGTGCAGTACCGCGCCGGCAGGTTCATGCAGCGGCACAGCGTGACGGCAAGGTGGGCGAAATCGCGGCAGACGCCCTGCCGTTCGTTGTAGCCGTCCCAGGCGGTCTTGTCCGGGCGGGCGTGCTCGTAGCC
>CAXSEG010000323.1:0-4068 GCA_964235545.1 uncultured Acetobacteraceae bacterium | reverse complement strand
CCTACACCGTCACCAAGGGTCTCGGAGGCACAGCGACCATCGTTGGGTTCAAGGCGGGAGACCGGATAGTCCTGACAGGAGGGTTTACAGACCTCGATACCACTAGCGCATTCAAAGGCGCGAGCACCGGTTCATTCGGCACAGCGTTCATTCTAGCTGATGGCAGCAAGATCACGCTGTCTGGCACGACGTTACATGCGTCACAGCTGAGTGTTTCCTGATCACACATTGAAATTAAGGCACAAAGAAACGCGTTATGTTGTCCTGTGGTGTTCGCCTTCGGGCGACGCCACGGGATCATTACCGCTTTTCCAGATAGGATGCGTTCGTAGACCGCCATCGGGCACGGCTGGCTCGCGGAGACAGGATCAGGCTACATTCGGCAGAACGCAGTCTCGGGGCTCTGGACACCGATGTGATCTCAGACGACGACATCCGCCGTGCGGTCGCGCCCAACGCCTTTCAGGCGGGCCTGCAGTATCAAAGAGAACGCCGCGTCCAGAATCTTCAGGTCGCGCCAGACGGAGTCACGCTTAGCGCCCAGGTGCGAGGCAGCAGCCGTTCGCCCTATCGGCAGTCCATTCGCCTCACCCCTGGCCGCGCAGGCAACGTCTCCGCAAGCGGCTCCTGCACCTGCCCCGTGGGCTTCGGTTGCAAGCACATCGCTGCCGTTCTGTTCGAGTATCAACGAGCAATGCCCGCGACCTTCGCCACGGACATACTCCCTGCACGGACGTCAGCTGCGCAATTGAATGGACACGTCGGTCGCCAGATTGGCCTGAAAAGCTCGCCGGCGCCGCCGGTGCCTACCGAGGCTCCTCTGCCATATGAGGTGGTATCCTGGCTGCGCAGCCTTGATGCCGCACAGGAGGATGAGACAGAGGACTACCCGCCCTCTGTCCGCAAACGCCTGCTCTACGTGTGCGACCGCGGCCCGCACTCGGGAGGGCTCATCGTCAGCCTCCAATCGATCGAACTCGGACGTGACGGCACGCCCGGTCGAACGGTGAGGCGGCATCATGCCGACCAGCTGACGCGCACGAGCCAGCAGCCAAGATTCCTGCGGCCGTCGGATCGCGCCATCCTGCGGCAGCTCGCAAATGCCGCCGCCGGGAGCGAGGAGTTCGTCGTCGCACTCCAGCGTATCGTGGCAACCGGTCGGGGGCGCTGGCGTGCGTGGGACGGCCCCGTCCTGACCGAAGGAGAGCCGGTTGGCGGTGAGCTCATCTGGTCGATGGACGGTGACGGCCGACAGCATGCTGAACTGGCGCTGCCCGGCTCTCTTATCGCGCTGCTCCTTTCCACTCTGTGGTACGTGGACCCGGCAACAGGCATCATGGGGCCGGTCGAGACAGCCCTGCCGGCACGCCTGGTCCGGGCAATGCTGAGCAGCCCTGCCCTACCGCCCGCCATTGCTGAGCGTGTGCGCGACGAGATGGATCGACGCTGGCCAAGCCGCACCTTCCCGGCGCCAAAACTGATCGCACCGCCGCGGTTGCTGCGGGAAACGTTGCAGCCTCACCTCCTGCTGCTTGCCGGTGAACTGCCCTTCGCTCCCACGGGCCTGGCGGTGTCAGGTCGCTCCCGTTCGTTGCTTCGGTCGGCGCCGAACCCCATGACATACCGAGTCGCACTGGCTCGCCTTTCCTGGAGCTACGGGCCGATCCGCCTGGCAAGTGGTCGATACCGGCAATCCGAGGATCGCCTTGTGCAGCATGATGGCGTTCTGTTCCAGGTCGTTCGCGACTTCCGAGCGGAAGAGCAGGCTGCCGAACAGATGGAGCTGCTCGGCCTTGCGCCGATCCGTCATCATTACGCGCTGCCGGACGCCCACCCACATGCCGCCGACCTGATGCTCCTGGACCCTGATCCGGCAGCATGGATTGAGTTCGTAGTGGAGGACGTTCCTCGGCTTCGTGCCGGCGGGTGGCTGGTCGAGATCGCCGACGACTTTCCGCTTCGGCTGGTCGAGCCCGATGGCGACATCTCGTTCGAGATCCAGGAACACTCCGGCATCGACTGGTTCGATCTCGATCTCGGGGTCATGGTGGCTGGGGAACGGATCAGCCTTGTTCCGGCCCTGCTCGACTTCATCGCCACGTCCGGGATTGCAACGGCAACCGAGCTGTTGCGCGACGCTTCCACGTTGAGCGACGCGGACGATCAGGAACTGCCGTTGCTGCTGCCGCTAGCCGACGGGCGGCTTCTGGCCATTCCCTTGTCACGACTGCAACTGATCCTGGCGCCGCTGCTGGAGCTGTTCGCAGGGGCCGAGTTCAACGCAGAGTCGGGAACGCTCCGCCTCTCTCGGCAGAGCGCGGGCGACCTGGCTTTGCTGGAAGCGGCAAGCGTCGAGAGCGGTCTTGCCTGGGCCGGTGGCGAGGCTTTGCGCACGATGGGGCGGCAGCTGCGCGAGCATGGCGGCTTTCCGCCTTGCCCGACGCCGGATGGCTTCGGGGCGACGCTGCGGGCCTATCAGGCACACGGGCTGGCATGGCTGCAATTCCTGCGCCTGGCCGGTCTCGGAGGCGTGCTGGCCGACGACATGGGTCTGGGCAAGACGGTGCAGGCGCTTGCCCACCTTGCGGTGGAGCAGGAAGCAGGGCGGCTGGACTTGCCGGCGCTGGTGGTGTGTCCGACCAGCCTGGTGCCGAACTGGCACGCGGAAGCTGCCCGCTTCGCACCATCCCTGCGCACCCTGGTCCTGCACGGACCAAGCCGAACCTCCGGGTTCGCCATGATTGATCAGCATGATCTGGTCATCACCACCTACCCGCTCCTGTCGCGCGACCATTCGGTGCTCGCGGCGCAGGAGTGGCACGTGGTGATTCTGGACGAGGCGCAGATCATCAAGAACCCGCTCGCCACGACATCCAGGCTGGCGCGCACGCTGCGGGCTCGTCAGCGGCTATGCCTGTCCGGCACGCCGCTGGAAAATCACCTGGGCGAGCTGTGGTCGCTGTTCGACTTCCTGGCGCCAGGATTTCTGGGAAGCCGCACGCAGTTCGGCCGGATGTATCGAGGGCCGATCGAGAGGAACGGCGACGTGGAGCGCCAAGCCCTGCTTGCGCGGCGAATCGCACCGTTCTTGCTGCGCCGGACCAAGGAGGAGGTCGCGTCCGACCTGCCGCTGAAGACCGAGATCGTCGAGACAATCGAGATGAACGACGGACAGCGCGCCATCTACGAGGGAATCCGACTGGCGATGCACGCCAAGGTGCGCGCTGCCGTCGCCAAGCGAGGGTTGGCCGGGTCGGGCATCGTGATCCTCGACGCCCTGTTGAAGCTGCGCCAGGCCTGCTGCGATCCAAGATTGTTGAAGCTTGCCGCCGCGAAAACAGCGAAGGCGCAATCGGCCAAAATGGCGCGCCTGCTCGAGCTGCTACCACCAATGCTGGAGGAGGGTCGCCGGGTTCTGCTGTTCTCGCAGTTCACCTCCATGCTGGCGCTGATCGAGGCCGAGCTGACGCGACTGGATGTGCCCTACGTGCTGCTGACCGGCGATACCAAAGACCGAACGGTCCCGGTCCGGCGGTTCCAGGCCTGCGAGGTGCCATTGTTCCTGATCAGCCTCAAGGCCGGTGGTGTCGGTCTCAACCTGACGGCAGCCGACACCGTGATCCACTACGACCCCTGGTGGAACCCGGCGGTCGAAAACCAGGCGACCGACCGTGCCCACCGCATCGGACAAGACAAGCCCGTGTTCGTGCACCGGCTGATCACAGCCGGCACCGTCGAGGAGAAGATGGAGACCTTGAAGCAGCGCAAGCAGGCTCTGGCGGACGGCGTGCTTGGCGGCACTGCAGGAACAATGCAAGCGCTTACGGAAGGTGATCTGGAAATGCTGCTCGGACCGATAGGGAGCTGAACTTGGTCATCCGTCGCGCCCGTTACATGACCCTGGAAACCATCGCATCACTCAGCAATAGCCCCACCGTCAGAACACCAGCCATAGCAGCCTGCCTCCGGTAGTCCGCGCTATCCGGGAACACCGTGCCTACACCACGTGGTGTAACACGATCTCGCCTCGTGGCATGCCCGATGGTGTTCGGTACACACCTCTCCTCC
>CAXSEG010000322.1:0-4089 GCA_964235545.1 uncultured Acetobacteraceae bacterium | reverse complement strand
GTTGACCGGGGTCTCGGGGACGGCATCGCCCAACCCGGCTAGCAAAGCCGCCATGCGGGCCACGTTGCGACTGTCTTCCCCGGCCTGGTTGGCACAGCCTAGGATGAGATCGTCGATAGCTGCCCAGTCGATCCCTGGATTGCGCTCCGCAAGCGCGCGCACGGGGATAGCTGCCAGATCATTGGCGCGTAAGCCGGACAGCGCCCCCGCATAGCCGCCGATCGGCGTACGCACGGCGTCGCAGATGAAGGCTCGGTCATGGCAGCATCTCCCAATCACTCGTTCGCCCAGATTGGACCCGGCCACCCGTGCCCGCCTCAGCTTCCTGCTTGGCAGCGGGTCAGCCGGTAACTCCGATACTCGATAGCGCAGTTTTGCCGACTTGCCGATAATCGTCCGACCGGTCATTCTATAAACTCAAGCCAAGGAACAACCTGGTGTACGAGACGATCCAGTTCGGACTTTCGGACGGCATAGCGAGGCTGACCCTCAATCGTCCCGAGCGGCTCAATAGCTTCACGGCCAGCATGCATGCCGAGGTCGCCGATGCCTTGGCGCAGGTGACCACGGACAACGGCGCGCGCGTCCTACTAATGACGGGCACGGGCCGCGGCTTCTGCGCCGGACAGGATCTGAACGACCGGGCAGTGTCGCCAGGGGAACTGCCCACGGACCTAGGCTTGTCGGTCGAGCGGTATTACAACCCCCTCATCCGCACCCTGACCGGGCTCGAGATGCCAGTCATCTGTGCGGTCAACGGGGTCGCCGCCGGCGCCGGGGCCAACATCGCGTTCGCCTGCGATATTGTGCTCGCAGCCCGCAGCGCGCGGTTCATCATGTCCTTCGCCACAATCGGGTTGATCCCGGATTCCGGCGGCACCTGGCACCTGCCGCGGGCCGTCGGTCTGCCGCGCGCACTCGGCATGGCGCTGACCGGTGAGCCGATTCCCGCGGAAACCGCCGAACGCTGGGGCCTGATCTGGAAATGCCTCGACGACGCCGACCTCATGGCGGAAGCCGACGCTCTCGCGGCCCGGTTCGCAGCCGGGCCGACCCAGGGGCTGGCCGCGACGAAGCAGGCTATTCGCGCCGCCGGCCTGCAAACGTTGGACGCGGAGCTGGATCACGAGCGCGATCTGATGCGCCGCCTCGGCGGGTCGGCTGATTACCGCGAAGGCGTCGCGGCTTTCATCGGCAAGCGCCCGCCCGTGTTTACCGGCCGTTGAGCTACCAACCATCCGCAAGAAAGTCCGAGAATGACCGAACACGTCGTCCAAAGCTTCGCTGAAGGCCGCTGGCACGCCCCGGCGGGAAACCTTGAGGCGATCCGCAGCGCGGTATCCGGCGACGTGGTCGCGCAGACCAGCAGCGCTGGGCTAGATTTTGCGCGAATGGCTCGTCACGCCCGCGTCGCTGGAGGCAAATCTCTACGGGCGATGACGTTCCACCAACGTGCGTCGATGCTAAAGGCGCTGGCGCAAGCGATTTTGGCCCGAAAGGAGGAGTTGTATGAGCTCTCCTTCGCGACCGGCGCCACCAGGACCGACAATTGGATCGACATCGAGGGCGGCGCGGGAACAATGTTGTCGTTCGCGTCCAAAGGGCGGCGCGACCTCCCGGACGACCGCCTGCTGATCGACGGCGAGACGGAGATCCTGGGCAAGGGCGGCAGCTTCGTCGGCCAGCACGTCTACACTCCTCTGCAGGGCGTGGCCGTCCTCATTAACGCCTATAACTTCCCTATCTGGGGCATGCTGGAAAAGCTGGCACCATGCCTCCTGACGGGCGTGCCGGCCATCGTGAAGCCCGCACAGCAGACCGGCTACGTGGCCGAAGCCGCGTTCCGCATCATGGTGGACAGCGGTGCCCTGCCCGGTGGCGCCCTGCAGCTCATATCCGGCAGCGCCGGTGACCTCCTGGACCACATGACCGGCCAGGATGTCGTCGCGTTCACCGGGTCGGCCCGGACCGCGCAGAAACTTCAGAACCACCCGGTGATCGCCCGCGAGGCAGTTCGCTTCACCGCGGAGCGGGATTCTTTGAACGCCGCCATCCTGGGGCCGGACGCTGTTTCGGGAACGCCGGAGTTCGACCTCTTCGTGAAGGAGGTCGTGAAGGAGATGACCGTGAAAGCCGGGCAGAAATGCACGGCGATCCGGCGCGCGTTTGTCCCGGTCGAACTGATGGATCCCGTGCAGGCCGCCTTGGCCGACAGGCTCGGGAAGGTGGTCGTTGGAGACCCCCGACGGGAAGGGGTCCGCATGGGCGCGATCGTGAGTGTCGCCCAGCGCCAGGACGTCCGCCAGCGCGTGGCGGAACTGTCGCGGCACGCTTCGGTCGTGTTCGGAAACCCCGACCATGTCGACCTCGTCGGCGACGATCTCGGGCGCGGCGCCTTCATGTCACCCATCCTGCTGCGAGGCGACGACCCTTGGGGCAGCGACGCACTGCATGAGGTGGAGGCGTTCGGGCCCGTCTCGACCCTGATGCCGTACAAGGACCTGGACGATGCCGTGGCACTTGCCAACCGCGGAATGGGCAGCCTTGTGATGTCGATCTTCACCCACGATGCCGGCACGGCATCGGAGTTCGTGCTCGGCGCAGGCTCCCACCACGGCCGAATGGTCTTCATCGACCGCGACTGCGCCAAGGAATCCACCGGACACGGCTCGCCGCTTCCCGTCCTGACGCATGGCGGCCCCGGCCGCGCGGGAGGGGGCGAGGAATTGGGCGGCATGCGCGGCGTAAAGCACTTCATGCAGCGCACCGCCTTGCAAGGCAGCCCGGCGCTGCTCAGTAAGATTGTCCACCAGCAGCTTCCCGGCGCGCCGGTCGAGACTGGGGCGACACACCCGTTCCGCCTGCGTTTTGGCGAGCTGGAGCCTGGATACGGCATAACCACCGGGCTCCGCCAAGTGACGCTGGACGACATCGAACATTTCGCACGCTTCACTGGCGACACCTTCTACGCCCACATGGACGAGGAAGCCGCGGCGAAGAGCCCGATTTTCGGCGGCCGCGTGGCGCACGGCTACCTGATCCTGTCATTTGCAGCCGGGTTGTTCGTCGACCCCGACCCCGGCCCGGTATTGGCCAATTACGGCCTGGAGGAGCTCCGCTTCGTCAAACCGCTGAAACCCGGCGCAAGCATCAGGGCGCATCTGACCGTCAAGTCGAAGAGGGCGAAGACCGCCGACATGGGCGAGGTGCGCTGGTCGGTGAGGGTCACGGACGAAAAAGGTGATCTGGTTGCGACCTACGACCTGCTGACGATGAACGCGACCTGAGGCGCTCATCCTCTCGTGGCGAAATCAGCCTTCCAGCTGTCGATCCTGGATTCGCCCCGCAACTCACGGTCTCGGCGCGGTTAACGCACCTGCCGGACAAGCACAACGAGACGTTCCATCGCGGAGACATACGACGTGGCAAGCGTAGCATCGACCGACCGGTCGGGTTCACCGAAGGAGGCTCTCGTGAATTCGTATCCCCAAAACGGCCTTCAGGCGATACGCAACGTTCCGGACGAGACTCGCGACTGGCGTAGGATCGCCTACTTGGTACACCTCTCCCGGGCGCTCGACAGCATGGAAGAGGAGCGGCTCGTCCCGGAGAAGAAGGTGCTGTATCAGTTCTCCGCACGCGGCCACGACATGGCGCAGGTGTTGCTCGGCACCAGGTTATCGGACCCTCACGACGCTGTTTGTGGCTATTACCGATCCCGTCCGATGCTGTTATCTCTCGGCGTCGACGTCGAGGACGCCCTAGGCTCATCAATGGGCCGTGCCGGGGGGTACTCCGACGGCCGCGACATCGGGGTCGTGTTCAACTACCCGAACCCGCACGGCGCGTCCGCGCTTCCGATGTGCGGCGGCGTGGGCGCCCAGTACACCCCCACGGCCGGCTGGGCGCAGGCAATCGAGTATCACCGGACAGTGCTGAATGACCCCGCCTACGCCGAGGCCATAGGGGTCGTCTTGGGCGGTGACGCCTCGTGCGCGACAAACGGCTTCTGGGCCGCACTGACCATCGCCACAACGCAGGCGCTGCCGATGCTGTTCTACATCGAGGACAACGGCTACGGCATCTCGG
>CAXSEG010000321.1:2106-4102 GCA_964235545.1 uncultured Acetobacteraceae bacterium | reverse complement strand
ACATGTAGAAGCTGCGGTGGCCCTTGAACGGCTTGCTGGATACCCATTCGCCGCGCGCATCCATCCACGGCAGGTCTGTCCAGTCGATGCAGCATCCGTTCCCGCTGGAGCACAGGTAGTAAGACGTTTCCGGCAGCCCTTCGCCGTTCTCGTCCTTCGACCACTTGATGCCGAAGTCGGTATCTTTGCCGCCCCAATGCAGCGCTTGCCGGTGGCCGCAATGGGGGCAGGGCACGTGGTATTCGGCCATGTCCCCCTTGGCATGCTCCTTCTCGATCCTGGAGATGCCCTTGATAGTTGGCGTGCTGCCGACGATGAGTTTCCGGTTCCAGAAGCTCTCGGCCCTCTTCCAGGCCAGAGATAGCTGGTCACCCTCCGCCCCGGCGCCGCCCGCCGGGAAACCGTCGAGTTCGTCGATGCCTACGATGCGGACCGTGATACGCCGGAAGCCACCCGGGGCATTGGCACCGATGAAGCGAGCGGTGCTACCGTTCAGAAAGCTCTTGGTGAGGATTGTCTGACCGGTGCTCTTGGCCCTGGGGTCCGGGCAGAGGGCCGCAAGAACGGGCGTGTCCCGGAGCATCGGGGCTATCTCGGTTTTCGAGTAGTCCTCGGCATCCTCGTTCCTGGGCTGCACGACCAGGATGGGAGACGGATCCTGGTGGATGTAGTAGCCCACGGCGTGGTCAAGGATTTTGGTGTAGCCCGTCCTGGCAGACTTGAGGACGGTGACCTGCGTGACTGCCGGGTCGGTGATGGCGTTCAGGATACCCCGCTGATAGCCATAGGCCTTGTATGCCCCGGTCTGCGCGCTGGTTTCCTTGCTGAGGACCGCATACTTCTCGGCCCAATCGCACAGTCCAAGCTTGAGCGGAGGCGCCAGGACCTGGGCGCACAGCTGCAGCAGGTCGAGTTCTAGGGCCTCGCGGCCGACCCTGTAGCGTTCCGGGTCGATGGTTGGCCCATCAAACGGCATCCAATCCGTCCTCACTCAACGCCTTCAGCATGTCGTGCATTATGCGCTCCATGCACTCCCGGACCTCCTCCACCGTGCGGCAGCGATGGATCTCCGGCGCGCGTTCAGCGGGTACAGCCAGGGCCTTGGTTCGGAGCTGGGCAAATTTGGGGCGCACCAAGTCGAGCACGTCCGACCGCATCACCACCGCCCGGGACTCCAGGTCGTAAGTCAGCCGGTTCCGTAAGGCGGCATAGTTGTCCCGGATGCGCAGCGCCTCGTCGCGCGTCCATGGTGCACCGGTCTCCTGGATGATGCGCGCGGCCAGCGCTTCGACATCGGCCACGTCGCTAGCCTCGTCCTCTGCGTCCTGCGGATCGCAACCCGCATTCTCGTCCAGGGTTACGGTTTCACTGTCCAGGGTTACGGCGTCATCGGCGCCTTGGCGGTAGCGATCCAGCGTCGCCATCGTGGCTTCGGCGTCAATGAGATTTCCGGAAAGCGTAAGCCAGCCGCGCTTTTTCCACTTACTCACCGTCGTCTTGCTGACGTGGAGCTGGCGGGCGAACTCGGCCTGCGTGACCAGTTCTTGGGGTGCTTTCTTGACCACGTAAACCGTAACCCTCTTTCGTAAACCAAAACTCAGAATTCTTCAGCTAGGCATCGTACGCGCCGCGAATGCCCCCTGTATCGCAAAGCATCCAGGAGGGACCCAGGCATGGTTTGTTGACGGGTTCAGGTCACCATCCAGAACGGGTCACCATCCCTGCTTGCCATGGTTGCTGATTGACTGCATGGTTACTTCAATCATGGCTTGCTTCATTACGCGAACAATCGTCCAACGGACACTGCCACCCGACAGGACACGGCCAACCATGTATACGTGTCTTGTGGCAACAGCCGTCTGGTGACATCGCGCGCAGCAATTCGTGGTTCACGGTGTCAGCTAGCTCGGGTTTGGCTGGTCTCGACGCACACGTCATCATCATCTCCTCAGAATGCTTCACGCCCAGGCATCCACCCACGCTGTGAACTGTGCAT
>CAXSEG010000321.1:0-2096 GCA_964235545.1 uncultured Acetobacteraceae bacterium | reverse complement strand
CAACCGCGGCTCGGCATGCGTCAGGTCGACGTGCTGGATTACCAGTGCGGCGCCGGGGTCATCTGACGCAGCGATCCGGTCGAGATGGGCGCGCACCTGGTCGACCACGGACTGGCTGGCATCGGTTATCATGTGGTCGGCCAGCCGGTCGCGGATTTCGTTGTCTGTCAGGGAAGCCGACATAAGCGATGCTCCGGTGTCAGGCGTTCTGGGTTAGCGTCCGGATCTGTCACCGAACCCGTCATAAGACGATGTCCGTCACGGCAACCGTGACTAGGCTGCCAATGACGAGCACGGACAACACGAGGATGACCAAACGGGTCCAGCTGTCGGGCATCACGCCTTCCTCCGCGCAGCCGCAGCGACCGCATCGTCCAGCGCGCGTTCCGCGGCACGGGTGCGCTCGTGAATGGTCGGGCTGTGAATGATGCAAACCGCGGAGGCCAACTTCAGCGCGCAGGACACCTGGGCCAGGAGGTCGGCCGGGACTGATATGGTCTTCATGGTGCGGTCTCCTCGATTTCCTTCACCAAGACGGGCCAGATGGATTCGCCATCCTCCTCGTCAGCGTGCCACACCTCCCAGTGTCCCCACCTGCCTGGATCCACAAATCGGCAGAAAACAGCGGAATCCTTGCCGTGGACGATGCCGAGGTAGCTGCCGTCGTCCGCAATGTCTGCGACGGGCTTCCAACCAAACTCAACCAGGCGCCCATACCCATCGATGATTGCCTGGATCGCGGCATCCTCGTCCGGCAGGCGCTCCTCGCGCTCAGCGCGGGGGCGGTCGCTGATCATGCGGATTTCCTCCAGCTCTTCGGGTGTCAGGCTGCGCATGAGGCGGTCTCCTTGGCGGAAGCGATCGCTTCCTCGATGTCGATCTGGCGCCGGTCGGCTATCAGTCCGCGCATCCGGCGTTTGGCCAGGACGACGGCCGTGACAGCCTTGGCATCCCTCACGCGGCAGACGACCGGCGTGCCATCAGCGGCGCGGAGCGCGGTGAGGCCGCGGGATGCCTTGGCCTCGGCACGGCGGCGCATGGATCTGTTGGGCATCAATGGAACGACCCCTGCTCACGCACACAGAGGACGCGGCCTTCATCCTTGGCGACCAGCTCGCGCCAGGCATACAGAGCGTCCAGAACGCGGCCGAACGCCTGATGACTGGTGCCCGCGTAATAAGAATTGGGCACCATCTCCATGGCGCAGAGAACCGCTTCGAAAGCGCTCTCAATCGGGGTCCAGACCTCTACCTCATCGCCGTCATCTACGGCGTCGACCATTTCGATCATGATGCAACTCCCTGGTGGACGCTCTCGGCCCATGCCCCGAGCACAAGCAGATGCGGATCGGCAGGCTGCATCTCACGGCGCGGCGTCTCGGACCGAACGCCGGACGCCTCATCGACGCCGAGGAACTCGGTCTCTCGCACGTGGTCGATGACGATGATGCCCCTGGCCATGCTGGTGCTTTCCTTGCCGTCTTGACAAGGAAATCATACACCAGTGACCGGCTGGAAACCTACGATTTCGCGGTGGCGACGGCCTTGGCGATTGCGTCGGCCATGGCCTTGGGCAGGGTTGCGGCGACGCTCTTGGCGACCGTCTCGTGGTAGCCGAACTTTGCTTTGTATGTGCGTTTCGCGCCGAATGCGGCCAGCAGCACCAGCTTGCCAGCCTTCCGCAGCCAGAAACCGCCAACGCCGTGCTCGACGCCGACGAAAGCTTGGTTTTTCTTGCGGCCCTTAAGGCGGGCCAAGTAGCCCTTGGGTAGGTTGCCGTAGCTGTTGAGGGCTGCGCCGACGGGAACGACGAAGGCCTGCTTGCCGTCCTGCGGCGTTTCCGTGCCGCCGGTTTCCTGGATTGCTAGGTATTGCGCCTGCACCGGCCTGATGTTCACGGTCGCTACCAAGTTATTCTTTTTGGCTGCGGTCGTGGTCACCGCTCTCAGCGTGAACGGGGTTGGCCTGTCGAACACCGACGGCAATGTGGCCGTTACAGCATCGCCCGCGGCTTTGGCGACGGATGTCAGCGCCAAGGCCGTGGATAGCGTCCGTGGTCGTGGTGGAAATTTGCTGACGGCGGCGGTGTAGGCGGAG
>CAXSEG010000320.1:0-4155 GCA_964235545.1 uncultured Acetobacteraceae bacterium | reverse complement strand
TCCCAGATCCCGGCATACCCGGCGGACCACCGCCTCCACCGGCAACGCCAGCAGCTCGGCGTCCAGCTCAGGGTCCTCCAGCCGCTCGGCCAACTCGCCGAACAGCCGCTCGGCCGCCTCGCCCTCCGCCTCGCGCGCAATGGTCTCGCCGACCTTCCGCGCCACCTGCCGCCGCACCATCGCCGGGCGGTCATCCGCACGCCCGGCACCCGTCCACCCGGCCGCCATGCGCCGCCGCAGCGCGACACTGCGCCGCACCGAGCGCGACACCCGGTCGAACGCCCGCGCCAGAACCTCCACCCGCTTCACGGCCACGGCCATCGCGGCATCCATGGCGTCGACACCCTGTCCCGCCGCCGTCGCCGCTTCCAGTGATGCCGCCACGTGACCCGTCTCGGGCAACCAACTCGCCACCACCTCCGCCGTCGCCTGCTCGATCTCCATCATCCGCGTCACCACGCGAGCCGCCCGCATGCCTAGGGCCGCAAGTTCGCCCAGCACGGCATCGTCGTCAGGATTAGGAGTGGCCTTAGCGTTCATGACGCTCATACAAGCACAACACACCCGGCAGTTTCAAGAATGTTCGCCCGGTCCCGCCCGTGTTCGCAGAGCCCGCTGGCGGCAGCTCCACTCTGGCGGACGTATGTAACGCTTTACACCCTTGCGCCTTGGTCCGGGATGGCATCGCCGACCCGGCGCGCACGCGGCGCGTGCCGCGGTTGCCTCACCGCGACCCGGAAACGGCAAGCCCCCACTCTGCTCGATGTCCCGCGCCGTTGGGTGGCGCTCAACATCGACGGTATGCCAGCGCTGGCCGGGACCGACTTGCACAACCTGATCGATTGTGGCGGAGCCGCCCGCGCAACGCTGCCGCCCAGCTTCGCCCACGTCGCCTGCCTCGCAAGAAGCCGGCCGGCTCGCTGCCAGCCCCTTGAGCCTCCACTACTGCAAGGTCGAGGTCGTGCAGCACCGGCCGAAGCCGCTCAAGCAGGCGCACGCCCATCCGCGTCTCCAGCGACCGCATCATGTGGCTCAGCGTGGAGGGCGACAGCCCGGCCTCGTCGGCAGCCTTGCGGAAGCTGCGATGGGCCACGATGGCGGCGAACGCTCCAAGGTCGGCCAGGGACGGGCGCTCATTCATGGGTGGTTTTCACTGCCTCATGCGACATCGTGCGGATGATAGCAGGCATGCACAGACCCAGGTTCAGGGGCAGACCCGGGCCGCCGGCCTTGCTGGAGCATTCCCATGAGCAAGACTTGGTTCATCACTGGCACGTCGTCCGGCTTCGGGCGGCTGATGGCCGAAAGCCTGCTGGCGCGCGGCGACCGCGTGGCCGCGACCCTGCGCAAGGTCGAGGCTCTCGATGACCTCAAGACGCAGTGCGGCGAGCGGCTTTGGGTGGCGCGTCTCGATGTGACGGACGCCACCGCCGTACGGCACGTGGTGGATCAGGCTTTCGGAGACCTGGGCCGCATCGACGTGGTGGTGAACAACGCGGCATACGGCCTGGTCGGCGCCGCCGAGGAACTGACCGACGACCAGATCCGGCAGCAGGTCGACACCAACCTCATCGGCTCGATACAGGTCATCCGCGCGGCGCTGCCGCACCTGCGTGCGCAGGGCGGCGGCCGCATCCTGCAGGTGTCGTCCGAGGGCGGCCAGATCGCCTATCCCGCCTTCAGCCTGTATCACGCCACCAAGTGGGGGATCGAGGGCTTCGTCGAAGCGGTCGCGCAGGAGGTGGCGCCGTTCGGCATCACGTTCACGCTCGCCGAGCCTGGCCCCACCCGGACCGACTTCGGCGCGAAGATTGTCAGCGCGCCTGCACTGGCAGCCTACGACGGCACGCCCGCCGGCGAGGTGCGGCGCATGGTGGCCGGCCGCTGCTTCCCGTTCAGCGAGCCGGAAGGGGTTGTGCGCGTCCATCACCGATCCTTCGGCGGCCTCATCGGCCGTGGAACATGTCACCTCCCTGTAAGGCCCGCTTCCGGCAACGCCCGCTCAGCCAAGGCCGCGCCGCGGCCAGCGGCCACGCTCCGCCGCGGCGAAGAATGCGTCCACCTGGGCGTTGAAGGCGGCGGGCTCCTCCAGGTTGATCGCGTGGCCGGTGTTCGGGCAGACCCACAGCCCGGCGCCCGGGATTGCCGCCTTCAGCATCAGGTTGGTCTCCAGGCACGGCCCGTCCTCGTCGCCCACCGCCAGCAGCACCGGCATCGGCATGGTGCCGAACGCGGCCTGGCTGTCATGCAAAGACGGCCGCTTGCCTTGGTATTCGGACATCGTATTCGCCATGCCGGCCGGGGAGTGGCCGCTCAGATGGTCCATGAACTCCGACCAGCCGCGCGGGTCCTTGTGCTTGAGCTGGATGCGCGTCGCGCTGTGCCCGGTCTGCTCCGCCACCGCCGCCATGCCTGGCTCCAGGAAGGCCGCCGCTGCCGCCGGCACCCCCGCCAGCCAAGCCTCCCGCGTCGCCGGCAGGGACCCGGTGCCCGCCCCGGCCGCTACGATCGCACTCGACCGCCCGGGATAGCGCAGCCCGAACTGCAGCACGGCATACCCGCCCATGCTCAAACCCACGAGATGCGCGCGTTCGATCCCGAGCGCCGTCATCAGCCCGGCCAGATCCTCTACCGCGAACTCCCAGCCATACTGCGCCGGGTCGGCGGGCACGTCGCTCGGCGGATAGCCGCGCGCGCAATAGGTGATGCAACGGTAGGACCGTGCGAAATACCGGACCTGGGTCTCCCATTCGCGGAAGTCGGCGCCGAATTCGTGCACGAACACCACGGGATGGCCCGCCCCGGTCTCCTCGTAATAGAGGCTCACCCCCGATACGGCGGCGTATGGCATGCGAGGCATCTCCTTCTTGCGCGCGGCGGCGGAAGGCAGCGTAAGGCATTCGGCCCCACCCCGGCCAGATCGGCGAGTGCGCGAGAATTGTCCGCCGGCTGGACCCAAACAGGGCCAGCCCACCTCTCAAAAATGTGCATACGTCTGGAATGGATGCAATTCCCCGTGACCCAGCGAACGAATGTTGGCCTTCTGCCCTCATTCTACGCTAACACGTTTCGCAGGCGTGCCGTGTTAAACTCGGGTGAACAAGGCAGGGTGGCCGGTCACGTGATTTCAGAGCGTCGAGGACACGAACAGGGCCCAATGTCGATCAGCATCGGCGCACGGGGGGTCGGGCTTCATCCGCCGCAACGGGATGACGGTATGCGCCGGTCCCCTGCTGCCGGTGAGTTTCCAACGCCGGTGGACCGCCAACCGCCCGCTGCACCGCCCGAAGCGGGCCGATATGCCACGCCTGGCTACGTGAACGGCTGCTTTGGCTGGCTGCACGGCCTGGCGGACCGCCCGGGCGCCGCCCCCGGCGGGGACGTCGCCGTCCTGCTGTGCCCCGCCCTCGGCTGGGACGGGCTGCACGCCCATCACGGCTTCCGCATCCTCGCCGAGCGACTGGCCGCCGCCGGCTACCCGGCGTTGCGCATCCAATACCCCGGCACCGGCGATTCGTGTGACCTGCCCCCGGGCGCCGAACACTGGGACCTGTGGCTGCGGACCGTGCATGACGCCGCTGATTGGCTCAAGGCCAGCACGGGCGCGCGACGGCTGATCCTGGTCGGCCTGCGCCTCGGCGCCACGCTCGCGGCGGCAGCAGCGGCGGACCGGTCCGACGTGGACGGCCTCGCCCTCCTGGCGCCCGTACTGCGCGGCAAGTCGTACATCCGCCAGATGGATATGGAGGCCCGGCTCGAAGGCGGCGCCCTGGCCGAGCCACCCGCGCCGGAAAGCGGCATCGAACTGCACGAGCTGCGGTTCAGCCCGCAGACGGTCGAGCGGATCGGCTTGCTGGACCTGCGCCGGACCGAGCTGCGGGCGGGCCTGAACGTCGCGATCTTTCCCCAGGCCCCGTCCCAACTCGCCGACAGCTGCGCCCGGGCCTGGACCGACGGCGGCGTGAAGGTGCATTGCGCCGGGTTCGACGGACTCGAGCCGCTGCTGCAGGAAGCCATCCATAGCGACCCGCCTCCGCCGGACTTCCGCCACTTGCTCACCTGGGCAAGCACGGCGGCGCCTGCCCGTCACGCTCCGGACTGCAACAAGCTCGCACCCGCACCGTCGCTCGATCTCGGTTGCTGCACCGAGGCGCC
>CAXSEG010000319.1:0-4246 GCA_964235545.1 uncultured Acetobacteraceae bacterium | reverse complement strand
CCAACCAAACGCCGCCGCTGGCCCAAACGCTCCGGACTTCGCCAACAGTGTCCGGTCGTTTGACAGAGTGATACGCTCTACCATTGCTGGTCGGGCATGACATTGAGCAGGCCATTGTCGTCAGCGATGTCTGCTGCGCGGCACGTTTACGCTGTATGCCAGTTTACCTGCAAAGATTAACTTTACAGTCTTCCTTCATATCAAGTATGACGCAGCGATGCAGGCCATCGATGACCGCGACAACACCCCGGCCGAGATGGCTGGTGACCTCCGGGTCGTGCTCGGCAAGCTGAGCCGCCGGCTGCGGGGGCGATCCGCCGTTGGCGACCTGACTGGGCCGCAGAAGTCAGCGCTCCTGCACCTTGAGCGGGAAGGGGCTGCGACAGTGTCGATGTTGGCTCGGATTGAAGGTGTGCGCCCACAGTCGATGGGCGCCACGGTCTCCGCACTGGAAGCGGCAGGGCTGGTCCACGGCAAGCCGGACCCGGACGACGGCCGCCAGACTCTGATGTCTCTCACGCCGGCCTGCCTGGACATGGTGCGCGCCGGCCGTGCCGCGCGGCAGGACTGGCTGCTGCACGCCATACGCTCGCATCTCAGCCTGGACGAGCAGCAAGAGCTGGCCCGCGCCGTCCGTCTCCTCGCGCGCCTCGTCGATTAGTTGCCCGCCCAAAACTCCAGGAGGCCACCGATGACACTCACTACCCTCGACGCCAGGACCGCCCTGGTCGTGATCGACTTGCAGAAGGGGATCGCCTCACTCCCCGCCGTCCACCCTGTCGCGGAGGTCGTGGAGCGCGCGAATATGCTGGCCGAGGCATTCCGCCGCCACGGCCTGCTCGTGGTCCTTGTCACCGTCGGCGGCGCACCCTCTGGCCGGGTGGAACGGGCGAGCAACGTCGCAAAGCTTCCGGACGGTTGGGCCGATCTCATTCCCGAGCTGGACGTGCAATCGGATGACCACAGGGTGGTGAAGCACACATGGGGAGCATTCACCAACACCGGCCTGGAGGCCCACCTGAAGGCTGCTGGCGTCACGCAAGTCGTGGTGGTGGGTGTCGCCACCAGCATCGGCGTCGAATCGACGGCCCGCCATGCGCGCGAGCTGGGGTTCAACGTCACGCTCGCCATCGACGCCATGACGGATCTTAGCCTTGAAGCCCATGACAACAGCGTCCTGCGCATCTTCCCGCGCCTGGGCGAGACCGGGACGACCCGGGAGGTCGTCGCGCTCCTAGACCAGCGGGGCGCTTGATGGGCTGGCTTCACGACTTGTCCTACTTCTTCGGCGGCGTACTCCTCACCAATGCCGTCCCGCATATGGCGAACGGGCTGATGGGCCGGCCTTTCCAGACGCCGTTCGCCAAGCCGCCCGGCAAGGGATTGTCGTCCGCCATGGTCAACGTTTTCTGGGGTTTCCTGAACCTCGCGGTCGGCTATCTGCTCGTGTGCCGCATCGGGATGTTCGATCTGCGGTCTACGTCGGATGCGGCCGCCTTGGGCCTCGGGATCCTCCTGGCCAGTGCGATGCTGGCGCGCATCTTCGGCCCGCTGCACGGCGGCGACCGCCCAAAGGCGGCATGAGGCCCGGGCTGGCTGCGGCCGCCACCGATACCGGCCGCGACCCTGCCGGCGACCGCATTGACCCGCGCGTTTGGCGGGTGGCCGCTGTCGTGGTTATCGGGCCGTTCATGACGCAGTTGGACTCGACAGTCGTGAACGTGTCGCTCTCGGCCATCCGCCAAGACCTGCACGCCTCGACCTCGGCGGCGCAGTGGATCGTCAGCGGCTACCTGCTGGCGCTGGCGCTCGTGCTGCCGCTTAGCGGCTGGCTGGTTGACCGGGTGGGCGCCAAGCGGCTCTACCTCGGGTGCTTCTCGGTGTTCACGCTGGCGTCGCTCCTGTGCGGTGTGGCGCGAACGATGGACGAGCTGATCCTGGCCCGCCTGCTGCAGGGGATGGCAGGCGGGCTGCTGGCGCCGATGACGCAGATGATGATGGCCCGGGCCGCCGGGCGGCACATGGCGCGGGTAATGGGCTATACGGTCATGCCCATCCTCATCGCGCCGATCTTGGGTCCGGTCGTGGCAGGCGCGATCCTGACGCATGCGGCTTGGCCGTGGCTGTTCTACCTGAACCTGCCCATGGGTGTCTTGGGGCTGGGCCTTGCGGCCGTCCTGCTGCCCGGCGACGCGGCCAGGATCCAGAAGCGCCCGTTTGACCTTCAAGGCTTCCTGCTAATCTCCCCCGGCTTGGTGTGCTTCCTCTACGGGTTGCCAACTGCTTCGCACCTGGGCGGCGCGTCGGTTCTGGCCGTGGGCGTACTTCTGCTGAGCGCGTTCGTCTGGCACGCGCTGCGCAAGGGAAGTGCCGCGCTGATCGACCTCCAGCTTTTCAACAACCGCACTTTTTCGGCGGCGACGGCGACTCAGTTCCTGTCCAATGGCGTCTTCAATGGCCGCCAGTTACTGATACCCCTGTTCCTGATAGCGGGCTGCGCGCTCAACGCGGGTCAAGCGGGCGGGCTGATTACCGCGATGGGAGTTGGAATGCTGTGCTCCTATCCGCTGGTGGGTTGGCTCACCGACCGGTTCGGCTACCGCGCGGTATCTGCGGGCGGGGCGCTCCTGGCGCTCGCGGGCATGATCCCGTTTATCTGGATGACCTTGGCCGGGTTCTCGTCCAACCTGACAATAGCCAGCCTGTTCGCGGTTGGCGTAGGCCACGGCACGATCAACATTCCTTCCGTATCCGCAGCGTATGCCTCGGTTCCAAGGGAACGGCTGGCCGTGGCGAACACGGCCATCAACATCATACAAAGGCTGGGCGGGCCGCTCGCAACGACGGCCACGACCATCGTCATGTCGCTGACTATGACTCACGGAACGGGGCCCGGGCCGCACTCGTTCCTGATCGCTTTCGTGTTCCTGGCCGTGCTTCAAGCGATCACGTTGGGCGCGGCGACCCAACTGCCAAAGTAGAAACAGCCGAACACGCGAGCTAGGCTCACAAGATGACTGCCGAGCTATCCTGTCCGCCAAACGAACAGTTGGCAGACACCTGATCCTCTCTGGAAATGTTGCGGACTCAGGTCTCGCGAGGCACAAACTCGTTTGTCACCCATGGACTGAGGATCTGATGCAACGCCGCTACGCGACCGCAGACGTGTTCACAGCGGAGCCCCTGGACGGCAACCCCGTCGCGGTCGTGCTCGATGCGGAGGGGCCGACGACGGCGCAGATGCAGGCGCTCGCCGCCGAATTTAACTACGTCGAGACCACTTTTGTCCTTTCTCCTGCTGACTCCAGGCACACCGCGCATGTGCGGATTTTCACCCCCGATCGCGAGGTGGCCTTTGCCGGGCACCCCAATATTGGCACCGCGTTCCTGCTCGCGCGGGAGCGGGTCAGGGCGGGCGAGCCGCTGCCGGAACGCTTCACTTTTGAGGAAGCGGCGGGGCTCGTGACGATCGACCTGATGCAAGAAGATGGCGGGATAGTCGGCGCCGAACTCCTTTCGCCGCAGCCCCTGGTGCGGCACACGGAAGTCAGTTCGGCGCTGGCGGCGGCATGCCTGAGCCTGGCGGAGGCAGACGTGCGAACGGACGCGCATTTGCCCCAGGTGGTCTCGGTTGGCCTCCCCTTTCTGGTTCTTGAGCTTGCCTCCCGCGAGGTGCTGCAGCGGGCGCGGTCCGATCGAGGCGCCTATGACGCCCTGTTCCCGCTCGACGGCGCCCGCGCGGTTTACGCCTATGTGCGGGATGTCGGAGACGAGGAAGTGTAACACGGCTGCGATCTACACTCGCGCATGTTCACTTGGCGCCTGGTGGAGGATCCCGCGACAGGCAGCGCGACGGCGGCAGTCACCGCGCTCCTCGCGGAACTACGCGGCACGGAGGTGCGGCTCCACGTGCGCCAAGGAGAGGCTATGGGACGACCAAGCACGCTGCTAACGCGCAGCGCCGCCGAGAACGATGCGACAAGAGCGTATGTCGGCGGGCGGTGCGCGGCCATGTTCAGCGGCGTGTTCGACTTGGCCTAGGTCCGCTCGCCACCCGAATGATCATAGCCCATTGAGGTAGACCCCATCGGCACACTGGCATGGGACGCTTTGGCTGTCCCATTAGGCTCGGTTCGGGCTTCCGGAATGTCGCCCTTCGCGGGGTCTAGCCCATCTTATTCACGCTGTTGAAGTGGGATCGTTCGTCTGAGCGACGGGCGCGGCTGTCCGTGGCTGCCCTTGGCGC
>CAXSEG010000318.1:0-4280 GCA_964235545.1 uncultured Acetobacteraceae bacterium | reverse complement strand
GGGTGCAGCGGGCGGTCCAGGACGGCGGGGCGGGGGCCCTGTTCTGCGGGGCGGCCGCAATACATCACCAGGACGTCCTGGGCCATGTGGCGGACCACCGAGATGTCGTGGCTGATGAACAGGTAGGCGATGCCGAGTTCGTCTTGCAGGTCACGCAGCAGGTTGAGCACCTGGGCCTGGACCGAGACGTCCAGTGCGCTGACCGGCTCGTCGGCGGTGACCACGGCGGGGCGGAGCATGAGGGCGCGGGCGATGGCGATGCGCTGGCGCTGGCCGCCGCTGAACATGTGGGGGTAACGGTCGAACGCCTCCGGGCGCAGGCCGACGCGATCCAGCATGCGACGCGCCTCGGCGACGCGCTCGCGCCGGGCCCCGCGGCGGTTGATGGTGAGCGGCTCGACCAGGGCGGCACCGATGGTGCGGCGCGGGTTGAGCGAACCGAACGGGTTCTGGAACACCATCTGGTTCTGTAGTTGCAGCGCGCGGTCGGTGGCGGCGGGCTTGCCGGCGATGGCGACGCTGCCGCTGGTGGGGGGCTCCATCAGGGTGCAGATGCGGGCCAGGGTGGATTTGCCGCAGCCGGACTCGCCGACCACGGCCAGGGTGCGCCCGGCCTCAAGCTGGAAGGAGACGCCGTCCACCGCCTTGAGCAGGTGGCCACCGCGGACGGGGTAATGGCGGGTGACGGCCTCAGCGGCGAGCACGGTCATGGGTGGAGGCCCGTCGGTTGGCCGGCATCGTCGAGCGGGTAGTGGCAGCGCACCTTGGCCCCCATGGTGGGTAGCAGGAGGGGGCGTTCGACGGTGCAGCGAGGGGTGGCCCAGCGGCAGCGCGGGGCGAAGAG
The DNA here is from genome assembly GCA_964235545.1 of uncultured Acetobacteraceae bacterium. Classification (GTDB taxonomy): domain Bacteria; phylum Pseudomonadota; class Alphaproteobacteria; order Acetobacterales; family Acetobacteraceae; genus LMUY01. The sequence continues at coordinate 3,436 of CAXSEG010000318.1, read as the reverse complement.
GCAGCCGGCGGGGCGGTCGTCAATGCCGGGCACGACGCCGGGTATGGTGGGCAGGCGGGATTTGCCCTCGGCGCGTTCGGGCAGCGCGTCCAGCAGGGCGGCGGTGTAGGGGTGCCGCGGGTGGGCGAACAGGGCGGCAGCGGGCTGCTCCTCCATCACCTGGCCGGCGTACATGACCTGGACGCGTTGCGCGGTCTCGGCGACCACGCCCATGTCGTGGGTGATCAGCAGCAGGCCCATGCGGTACTCGCGCTGCAGGCCGAGCAGCAGGTCCAGCACGCCCTTCTGCACCGTGACATCGAGTGCCGTGGTGGGCTCGTCGGCGATCAGGAGGGCGGGTTTGCAGGCGATGGCCATGGCGATCATGGCGCGCTGGTTGAGCCCGCCGGAAAGCTGGTGGGGGAAGGCGCGCAGGCGCTGCTCCGGGGCGGGGATGCCGACCTGGGCGAGCAGTTCGGTGGCCCGGCGGCGGACCTGGTTGCGCGGCACGGTGTGGTGGACCCGGAGCGCCTCCCCGATCTGCCAGCCGATCGGGTAGCACGGGTTGAGCGACGACGTGGGCTCCTGGAAGACCATCGCCACGTCGCGCCCGGTGAGGCGGCGGCGGGCGCGGGAGGAAAGGCTGCGTAGCTCGCGGGACTTGAAGGCGATGGTCTTGGCGCTGACCCGGCCGGTGGGGGGCAGCAGGCCCATCACGGCGAGCACGGAGACGGACTTGCCGGAGCCGGATTCACCGACGACGCAGAGCACCTCGCCGGGGGCCACAGTGAGGTCCACCGCCTCGACGGCGTTAAAGCGGCCACGCGCGGTCTCGAACGCGACGGAGAGGTCCTCGACCTCGAGCAGAGCGCCGTTCACCTGGGCGTCATTCATCGGCGCAGCTTCGGGTCGAGCGCGTCGCGCAGGCCGTCGCCGAGCAGGTTGAAGGCCATAACGGTGACGAGGATGGCGAGGCCGGGGAAGGTCAGCAGCCACCAGGCGCGGCTGTAGAATTGGAGGGCATCGGCCAGCATGGTGCCCCATTCGGGGGTGGGTGGCTGGGCGCCGAGGCCGAGGAAGCCGAGGGCGGCGGCGTCCAGGATGGCCGAGGAGAAGCCGAGCGTGGCCTGCACGATGAGCGGGGCGAGGCAGTTGGGCAGCACGACGAGCAGCATCAGGCGGAGCGTGCCGGCGCCGGCCGAGCGGGTGGCGGTGACGTATTCGCGGGCGAGCTCACCCAGGGCGGCGGCACGGGCGAGGCGGACATAGGCGGGCAGCAGCACGACGGCCACGGCGAGCATGGCGTTGGTGAGGCCGGGGCCGAGGATGGCGACGACGACGATGGCGAGCAGGAGGGAGGGGAAGACGAGCAGCACGTCCATCAGGCGCATGATGGCGATGTCCGCCAGGCCCCCGGCGAAGGCGGCGGCGAGGCCGAGGAGAGTGCCGATGGAGAGGGAGAGCACCACGACGACGGCGCCGATCAGCAGCGAGAGACGGGCGCCGTAGATCAGGCGGGAGAAGATGTCGCGGCCGAGGCTGTCGGTGCCGAGGGGAAAGGTTGCCTGCTGGAACGGTGGGGCCAGGAAGTGGTCGCGGAACTGCTCGGCCGGGCCGTGGGGGGCGACGAGCGGGGCGGCGATGGCCAGGAGGATGAGGGCGACCATGATGGCCAGGCCGGCGACCGCACCCGGGCTCTCCAGCAGGCGCCGGGCGAAGGCGAAGCGGGGGGTGCGGGTTAGGGTCAGACTCATGACGGGGATGGTCGACGGGCCGGATAGGGAAAGCAAGCGGGGGTCGCCACCAGACGGGCGGAGAGCGCCAGCCTGCTTCCGCTTCTGGCGGCGGGTCTGCTCTCTGCCTATGTCCGCTGGACCCTGCGGATGCCGGTGATGTGGCCCGTCGCGATCCTGTTGGCCATTCCGATCACGCATACGGCGCTCGCCTCTGCCAATGTCGATCTTTGGACGAACGCGCTGTTCTGCATTTTCCTGCTCGCCGGATGGCAGGTAATGCGCTTCCCGGCCCAGAACTGGCGCATGCACGCGCTGATCCGGGTGGCGGCATTGGTCGCGGCGGCGCTGTCCAAGCTCTAATACGACGCGAACGCATTGCTGTTCACGCCGCTGCTCAACCCGTTGCCGGCGGCAGCCAGGGACCGCATCGTGATCCCGGCGTGCCCGGCCGGGTCGGACGTGATCCGGTAGCCGGCCGTCTTCCCGCGTGGGAGGATGGCCGGCTGCGGTCAGGCGGCGGCGCGGATGGCGCTGTTCTTCACGTCCTCGCTGGCGCCGTCCTGGAAGGTGGCGAAGTTCTTCTCGAACAGGCCGGCGAGGTGGTGTGCGGTGCGGTCGTAGCCGGGCTTGTCGGCCCAGGCTTCGCGTGGGTTCAGCACCTCGTCCGGGATGCCGGGCACGCCGGTCGGCACCATGAGGCCGAATACGGGGTCCTTCTTGAGCTGCACCTGGGCGAGTGTGCCGTCCAGCACGGCGTTGAGCAGGGCGCGGGTGTGCTGGATGGGCATGCGCTGGCCCTCGCCATAGCCGCCGCCGGACCAGCCAGTGTTCACCAGCCAGCAATCCGCCCCGTAGCGGCCGATCAGCTCGGCCAGCATCTTGCCGTACACCTCGGGCCGGCGAGGCAGGAACGGGGCGCCGAAGCAGGTGGAGAAGGTGGCTTGCGGCTCGCCGCCCATTCCCTTCTCGGTGCCGGCGACGCGGGCGGTGTAGCCGGACAGGAAGTGGTACATCGCCTGCCCGGCGGACAGCTTGGCGATCGGGGGGAGCACGCCGAACGCGTCGCAGGTGAGCATCACGACGTGCTTCGGCTGGCCGCCCTTGCCGGTCTTGCTGGCATTGGCCACGAAGTCGATCGGGTAGCAGGCGCGCGTATTCGGAGTGGCGCGGCTGTCCGTCAGGTCCAGCTGGCCGGCGGCGTTGGCCTGCACGTTCTCCAGCACGGTGCCGAAGCGGTGGGTGGCGTCCCAGATCACCGGCTCCGCGCGGCGGGAGAGGTCGATCACCTTGGCGTAGCAGCCGCCCTCGAAGTTGAAGATACCGTTCTCGCCCCAGCCATGCTCGTCGTCGCCGATCAGCGGGCGCGCCGGGTCCGAGCTGAGGGTGGTCTTGCCGGTGCCGGAGAGGCCGAAGAACAGCGCGACCTCGTGCTCGTCGTTCATGTTGGCGCTGCAATGCATGGGCAGCACGCCCTCGGCCGGCAGCTTCCAGTTCATCACGGTAAAGATCGACTTCTTGATCTCGCCCGCATACTCGGTGCCGGCGATCACGATCAGCTTCCTGGCGAAGGAGAGGGCGATGGCGGTGCTGGTGCGCACGCCGTCCCGCGCGGGGACCGCCTGGTAATGGGGGGCGTGGAGGATGACGGAGTCCGGCTCCAACCCGGCCAGGTCGTCCTGCGGCGGGCGGAAGAACATGTTGCGGGGGAACAAGGCGTGCCG
>CAXSEG010000317.1:0-4376 GCA_964235545.1 uncultured Acetobacteraceae bacterium | reverse complement strand
TCGCGGAGGCCATGCAGACCGCCATCCCGAAACGGCTCGCCCGCGGTGACCAGGGGGCACAGCAGAAATTCCGGGGCCGCCGAGCCGATGCGGGCTGGCAAGCCGGCTGGCGCGTCTGCTGCCTGGTGTTTGCGCTTCTGGTCCTGGGGCTTGGACCTGCCGTCGCGCAATCTCAGACTACATCCGGTACGTCCGCGCACTCGCTCCTCATCCCGATCGAGCCGCCGCCTTCACCGATCCCTCCGGGTACGAGCGGCGGCTACATGGTCAACCTGCAGTCGCTTGGCGCCGATTTCGGGCGAACCCTGGCCGATCACGGCGTCTATCTCGTCGGCAAGCAGTTGGCGGAGCCGCTGGGCAACGTGAGCGGCGGCATCAAGCGCGAGGGGTCCTACGAGGGCTTCGCCAACATCGGCTTTGATCTCGACATGAACCGCATCGCCGGTGTTTCAAGCGGCGCAGTCCATTTCCTCGTGTCCGACATCCAGGGTCAGTCCTTCGCCACCTACTCGGGCAGCTCGTATCTCAACAACCGCGTCTTCGCTGGCGTCGGCCCGACGCTCCGCCTCAACGAGCTGTCCTACGAGCAGAGCCTGTTCGAGCAGCATCTGAACCTGCGCATCGGCCGCATCCCCGCCTACACCCAGTTCGACGGGTCGGAGCTCTACTGCACCTTCATCACGAGCCTGTGCAGGACGCCCGCGGCATACACCTTCGACCGCGGCTATCCGCCCTATCCTGCATCAACCTACGCGGCCATCGCGCAAGTGCGGATCGCCGGCCCGGCTTACGCCAACATCGCCGTCTTCGAGAACGAGCCGGTCCTGAGCACCACGAGCCATAGCGGCTTCCCCGGACGGGACTGGGGCCTCAACTACGCGTCCGGCGCCACGATCCCTGCCCAGCTGGGCTACCGGACGACGGCTCAGCAAGAGCATTACCCACGCGCCTTCGACGTGGGTGGCTTCTACGACACCGGCCGCTATGCCGACCCGCTGCTGAACGCCGGCGGCCGCAACCGCGTTCAGTTCGGCGGGCCATCCAGGATGGACAACGGCCTGAGCCAGTTCTACGTCCAGGCTCAGCAGATGGTTTACCGTCCGGACGCGACCGATCGCGGCATGACCTTGTTCGGCGGCGCGAATTGGGCAACGAGCGGACAGCCCAACGTTCAGCGGATGGTTTTCGGCGGGATCTACTGCAAGGGCCTCGTCCCCGACCGGCCCAACGACACAGCCGGCCTGGCGGTCAGCCTTCTCGGCGTGAACCCGCGCATCACGGAACGCATCAGCAGCCTCCTGGCGAAGTCGACAGGCGGCCAGGCAAGCCGGTCGGAAATCTCCTACGAGGTGAATTACGGCTTGGCAGTCGCTCCCGGCTTCACCTTCAAGCCGTTCCTGCAGTTCATATCTCATCCCGACCAGGCAGGCGCCGCCGCACCCAGCGGCAACAACACCCATGCGTTGTTTGTCGGTGCCCTGTTCGAGGTGGACGCGACTCACCTTTTTGGGCTGCCGATCCTGGGTCGATAAGCGCATCCACTTCTCGCAGCTGTCGATCGTTCTGCCGGGTCGTGTCCCAGGGCGTAATGTAGAAGTGCCAGCACCTGCGCCTGCGCGGGCTGGGCCGTGTTTCAGCTCGCCATGGGCAGGCTGACGGGCGCAGTGTCGCCCAAGAACGCGAGCGTCTCCGGGCTCATGGTGCGGCGTTGCACGGCCCACTCGTCATTCTGCTCCAGCAGCAGGGCACTCACAGGCGCACGAGGGCGGCTTTGTTAAGGAATATGCCGACCACGTCGGTGCGACGCTTGATCTCGCTGCTGAGCCGCTTGAGCGGATTGTTGGAGTGGATCTTGGCCCGGTGCTGAGCCGGTGTTGGGCCAAAAACCCCATGTAGGGCGTTGTCATACGCTCGGCATCATTGACTGACACACGCCCATGGTCTGGTTCCGATCGAGGTGACGCGCTCCGGCTGGGCGGTGAACCAGTTCCAGGCAGTGCAGCATGCGTCGACGATGCCGTCGTAGGTTTTGAACACCCGGTTGCTGAGCGCGTTGCCGCGCAGAAAGGCCCATACGTTCTCGACCGGGTTCAGCTCCGGGCTATAGGGCGGCAGGTGCAGCAGCGTGACGTTGTGGGGCACGCGCAGCCTGCCGCCGATCCGGTGCCAGCCGGCACCGTCGAGGATGAGCACGGCATGGGCGCCAAGTGTCACGACAGCGCCGATCGCGGCCAGGTGCAGGGTCATCATGGCGTCGAGGCTAAGGCCACACCACGACAGGCACGCGAGCGAGTCGTAACCGTCCGCCGAGCACCGCGGGATCAGCTCGGTGGAGTTATCCGGCGGCTACCTGGGCGTATTATGCTGCTTGAGGTCGGCGATGAGCTCCTTGAGACTCTCAACGCCAATAGCCGTAAACGCGGTGATGGCCACGTCGTCCACCCGACGCGGTGCTCCGCTGCGAGGCGCATCCACCAGGCCGTCCAGTCGGTGCGCCACAAAGCGCTGCCGCCAAGTGATTACGCTCTGGCGGCTGATGCCCAGGTGCGCGGCAATCGCCTTGTTGGTCGTCTGCGGCTCGGCGTCGGCCGCCAGCACGATCCGGGCCCGCATGACCGCCGCCTGACCTGCACCGCGCCGTCGCGCAAGTCGCTGCAGCGTCGTGCGCTCCTCAGCCGTGAGTACAATCGGAACCGGTTTTGGTCCTCGCGCCACCGCCGCCTCCTGCCGGAGGCGTTCGAGCCTATACCCCTGACAGGCGTCAGAGAACTTCTAACTCGCCCCACTAGGACGCTTAGACGGCGAGGGCATCGGGCGTCAGTAGCCCCGGGTCCGGTCGAAGCCGGCTGGCGCGCGGCCGTCGCGGCGATAGTCCGCCATCGCGGCCGCAATGATCGCTGCGGCAGTCGTGCAGTCCGTGCGCGCCGCCACGTGGGGCAATACAGTCACACCCGGATGATGCCAGAAGGGATGGGCGGTAGGGAGCGGCTCTTGATCGAAGACGTCGAGCACGGCGCGTCGTAACCGACCCGACGCCAACGCTTCGAAGAGGTCGGACTCGACTAGGTGCCCGCTGCGACCGAGGTTGAGCAGGCAGGCCCCTGGCGCGAGTCGCGAGAACGTCGCGGCGTTCAGGATGCCGTGCGTTTCGGCCGTGAGCGGCAGCAGGTTAACCAGGATCTCGGCGTCCCGCAGCGTCCTATTAAATCCAACCTCGCCTGCATGCACCTGCACGCCCTCGAGGGAGGCGCCTGATCGACTCCATCCCCGCACGTCAAAGCCGATGCGCGCGAGCAGCCCGGCCGTTGCCCGTCCCATTTCGCCGAGACCAAGCACGGTAACGCGGCGGTCACGAGTCAGCCGGGTCGGGTGCTGGAGCCAAACCCTGTCCCGCTGTTGAGCCGCGTAAACGTCGAGGTCGCGGTGGAGGCCGAGGACCATCGCGGAAGCCGTCTCGGCCATGGAGCGCGCGAGCATCGGGTCGACGAGGCGGACCACCGGCACATCAGGGAGCGTCAAGTCCGCGGCAAACCGATCGACACCGGCCCACAGGCTCTGAATCCATCGCAGGTTCGGTAGGCGGTCGAGGGCGCCCGGGTGCGGGTTGGCAACGATGGCCACTTCGACCATGGCGCGGTCGCAGCGGTCTCCGACCGTGACGACGGTTTCATCGGGCATGGCCGTCGCCAGCGCGTCGCGCCATGCCGCCTCATCCGCGCTTGGTAACGAGGTCAGGAGCATGAGAAGCGATGCGGGCATGATCAGGCGGCCTGGAAGAGGGCGTCGAGGCTGGGGAACCCCTTGATCTCGATCGGATTGCCCGAAGGATCAAAGAAGAACATCGTCCACTGTTCGCCGGCCTGACCCTCGAATCGCACGGTTGGAGGCAGCGTGAACTCGACGCCGCGCTCGCGCAGCCGCTCAGCGAGGGGCTTCCAGTCGTCGAGCGCGAGCGCGACGCCGAGGTGCGGCATGGGCACGAGATGGTCACCGACGCGGCCCGTGCACTCGGTGTGGAAGGGCTCGCCGAGGTGCAGCGAGATCTCGTGGCCGAAGAAGTCAAAATCGACCCAGGTCGGGGCGCTGCGTCCCTCGCGGCAACCGAGGATGCCACTATAGAAGCGGCGGGCGTCGTCGAGGTCGCGCACGTTGTAGGCGAGGTGAAAGTGGCTGCGCATGGGAAAAGACTCCGAGTGACGGCGAGGCCGCCGTTGATCCAAGGCAGTTTTATCCTCCCCCAGACCATGCCATAAGCTGGCTCCAAGCTTTTTCAGAAAGAGTCGTAGGCTTGGAATGGAAACGGCACTCCTAGAGACGCTGGCACCATCCGGGTCACGGCACGCCGCTTCCGCTGCCTGAACAGCGCTTGTGCCCGC
>CAXSEG010000316.1:0-4413 GCA_964235545.1 uncultured Acetobacteraceae bacterium | reverse complement strand
CCCAAGCCCGCTAGGCCCGTCAACGTTACACACCCTGTCAGCAAGTCGCAGGTCGAGGTCGCACGGGCCAAGGCTGTCACGCGCCCAAGCGGGACCACAAAGGCGAGGCGAACCGGTTCCGCATATGGCATAAGGGGGCCAGTTGCCCGGCCCCCTTCCACTCTTTTCTCCAAGCCCCTCGAGCGATTCGCTAGTTAAGCTGCCGCTGCCGCCGAGCTGGCGACCTCGCTGTCATTGGCGATGGTCGGCTGTGAGGCACCGATGGTGACGCGGCGCGGCTTCAGCGCCTCAGGCACGACGCGCTTCAAAGCAACATGCAGCAAACCGTTATTCAGGTCAGCCCCGTCGACCACGATGTGGTCGGCTAATGCGAACCGGCGCTCGAAAGCACGCCCGGCGATGCCGCGATACAGCAACTCGCCCCCCACCTCGTCCTTCAGTTTGCCGGACACCACCAGCTGGTTCTCGCGGACGGTAATCTCGATATCATCCTGCCCGAACCCGGCCACCGCCATGGTCAGGCGGTAAGCGGTCTCGCCGGTCTTGGCGATGTTATAGGGAGGATACGCCGGAGCGGACCCGGCATCCTGCGCCGTGTCGATCAGGCGGGCCATGCGGTCGAAGCCGATGGCGGTGCGGAAAATTGGAGACAAGTCAAACGTCGTCATCATGGAACCCTCTACAAAAGCAAGGTTGCAGTCACTGGGCCGCCCGTATGAGCCGACCCCGGCAGTCCCCGCGACCCCATCCTGAGCACCGCGAGCACGCTGGAAATGGAAAACGGCCGCCCCTGTTTCAAGGGCAGCCGTTCTTTCACGCATGCGTGACCGAGTGCCTAGGTGCGCTTGCCAAGCCCGGCGAACCGCTTGTTGAACTTGGCCACCTGGCCGCCCGTGTCCATCATGCGCTGCACGCCGGTCCAGGCCGGGTGGGATTTCGGATCGATGTCGAGCCGCAGCATGTCACCGGCCTTGCCCATGGTCGAGCGGGTCATGAACTCCGTCCCGTCCGTCATGATGATCTTCACGTCGTGGTAGTCGGGGTGGATGCCGGTCTTCATCGCTGCACGCTCCAAGGATGGCCCCAGCCGATACCGACCGGCGAGGCGCTGCGCGGCGTATACGGCCGCCACCGGCCGGGTGCAACGACCCGGCCTTGTGTCACCCCGCTCAGCCCCGTGCGGTCCGTGCTCCGCGCGGCCCGTTGGAGAACTCGCGGAAGCTCTGGTCCGCCAGCTTCTTCTGGTCGGGCGAGAGTGCATTGTACAGGGTGGAAAAGGGCGCCAGCAACCGGTTGACCTCTTCGGCATGGGCCTGCGCCAACTCGCTGTACGCCTTCATCTGCTCCACGGCCGTCGCCGTCGCCGCATTCGCCTGCTTGGTACCAATTGCGTTGTCCATGCGCTGCGCGTTGTCGCGCATGGCCTGCGCAAAGTCGTCGAACGGCTTCTGCTCGGCCGGCGTGATCTTCAGCTTGGCGTGCAGCTCGGCGATGCGTCGCTCCACCACGTTGTCCCGGCGGGAGGCGGCAGCAGGGGCAGGGGAGGTGGGCGTGGCCGGAGTGGCCGCGGGCTGCGCCATCACCGGCGCCGCGGCGAGCAGCCCGGCGAACACAACCGGCATCATCGTCATACGGATGGACATGGGGGTTCGTCCTGTTGTTGAACCAGGGTCCGGCTAGATGCCGGGCGCTGGATGGGGTTCATGCTCCGCCATCATGCTCGCATTGCGGCAACCCGTCTCCCTTCGAAGGACGCAGCCTTGGCCCCCCACCGTCCGAGCGCAGGCGCGATCCTCTCTATCCAGTCCGCCGTCGCGTACGGCCATGTCGGCAACAGCGCGGCCGTTTTCCCGCTGCAACGCCTCGGCATGGAGGTGTGGCCGGTCAACACCGTGCAGTTCTCCAACCACCCCGGCTATGGCGGGCGTACCGGCCAGGTCTTCACCGGCGACCAGGTGAGGGACGTGGTGGACGGCATCGTCGCACGGGGCGTCCTGGACCGCTGCGTCGCCGTGCTGAGCGGCTACCTCGGGGATGCGGCGGTCGGCGAGGCGGTGCTGCACGCCGTCGCCGCCGTGCGCTGGGCCAACCCCACCGCGCTCTATTGCTGTGACCCGGTGATCGGCGACTCCGGACCCGGCATCTACGTCCAGCCCGCCATTCCCGGCCTGCTCCGTGAGCGCTGCCTGCCGCAGGCCGACATCGCCACCCCGAACCAGTTCGAGCTGGAACAGCTCACCGGCCACGAGATCCGCACCCTGGCCGAGGCCAAGGCCGCCGCCGCCGCCTTGCGCGCCACCATGCGGCCGGGGGCCTGCGTGTTGCTGACCAGCCTGGCCGTGACCGAGACGCCGGCCGACGCCATCGACCTGCTGGCGTCGGAGCCGGGCGGCGCGTGGCGCCTACGCACGCCGAAGCTGCCGATGGCCGCCAACGGCACCGGCGACACCATCGCCGCCCTGTTCCTGCTGCACCGCCTGCGGTCCGCCAGCACGCCGGCCGCGCTGTCCGCCGCCGCCAGCGCCACGTTCGGCCTGCTACGGCGCACCCTGGCGGCCGGCTCCCGCGAGTTGCTGACCGTGGCGGCGCAGGACGAGTTCGTGAGCCCGGGGCAGGTCTTTCGCGCCGAAACGGTCTGAGCGACCAAACAGTGATCTTTCCCCTCTCCCTTTTTCGGAGAGGGGAAGGGTGAGGAAGTCCAGGATCCCGCGACGGCTCGATTGGATCCTCGCGTCCCAGCTCGGATCAGGCGGCCCGAAGGTCCGCTTCGCCCCGAAGCCATCGCCACAATGCCTTTACGCTGCCCTTATCCCGCCAACATCCACCCTTACACCCCACTCTGTCCCCGCCTCATATCCCGTCTCGTTCCTATGGTGAACGCCGCATGCGCATCCTCCACGTCTATGGCCGTGTCCTGTCCATGCTGGGGCGCGACAAACGGCTGGCTGTAATCCTGGGCGTGGCCAACGTGGTGTTGGCCGGGTTACAGTTCCTCGACCCGGTGTTGTTCGGCCGCGTCATCGGCCTGCTCTCCGCCTCGGACACCATCCCGCGGGACGTCCTGTGGAGCCGCGCGACCGCCCTGATCGGCTTCTGGGTCGCCGTCGCCACAATCTCCATCGGCGCCAACATCGCCACCGTCGTCCACGCCGAGCGCATGGCCCACCGCAACCGGCTGCAGGCAATGAGCCGCTATTTCAGCCACGTGCTCTCCCTGCCGCTGTCCTTCCATGGCGAGGCGCATTCCGGCCGGTTGATGAAGGTGATGCTGGGCGGGGCCGACTCGATGTTCTCCGTCTGGCTCACCTTCTTTCGTGAGCAGCTGGCGACCTACGTGGCCTTGCTGGTGCTGCTGCCGCTCACCCTGCTGCTGAACTGGCAGCTGTCGATCGTGCTGATCGTGCTCGTCGTCCTGTTCTGCACGGTGACGATCGTGGTGATCAACCGGACCGAGGCCGGGCAGAAGCGGGCCGAACACTTCCAGTCCAGCCTCGCCGGCACGGTGCAGGACGCGCTGGCCAACGTGATCGTGGTGCAGTCCTTCACCCGTCTCGCCGCCGAGACCAAGCGGTTCGGCCAAATCGCAGACGACGTAATCGCGCACCAATTCCCCGTGCTGAACTGGTGGGCCTTGGTCAACGTGCTCACGCGCGGCGCCTCAACCATCGCCGTCATCGTCATCGTGCTGATCGGCACCATACTGCACGTGAACGGCCGCGCCTCGATCGCGGAGATCGTGACGTTCATGGGCTTTGCCAACCTGCTGATCAGCCGGCTCGAATCGGCCATGCAGTTCGCCGCCCGCCTCTTCCTGCAGCTGCCCGGCCTTCTGGAGTATTTCGGCGTGCTGGACGCCAAGACCTCGGTGCCCGAGCAGCCGGACGCCGTGCCGCTCGAGGTGCCGGCCGGCGAGGTCGCGTTCGAGGCGGTGTCCTTCGCCTACCCGGGCGGCCCGGCGATCCTGCAGGACGTCTCCTTCGTGGCGCAGCCCGGCAGCGTCATCGCCCTGGTCGGCACCACGGGCGCCGGCAAGAGCACGGCGATGAACCTGCTGCAGCGCCTGTGGGACCCAACGGCCGGTCGCGTCGCCATCGACGGGCAGGACATCCGCCACGTGACGCTGGAGAGCCTGCGCCAGTCGATCGGCGTGGTGTTCCAGGAGAGCATGCTGTTCAACCGCTCGATCCGCGAGAACCTCAAGATCGGCTCCCCGGACGCGACGGACGAGGAAGTCGAAAAGGCCTGCCGCATGGCCGACGCCCACGACTTCATCACGCGCCAGCCGCAGGGGTACGATACAACGGTGGGGGAGCGCGGCGCCACCCTGTCCGGCGGCCAGCGCCAGCGCCTCGCGATCGCTCGGGCCCTGCTGAAGAACCCGCCGATCCTGATCCTGGACGAGGCAACCAGTGC
>CAXSEG010000315.1:0-4540 GCA_964235545.1 uncultured Acetobacteraceae bacterium | reverse complement strand
GCCTCACCCGGGTCGAGGCTGATGATGTCGTCGATCTGCATCGCCATGACGGCGACGTCCTTCGGGGTCTCGGCGAAGGCGGTGTTCCAGATCAACGGTGCGGCGGCGGCTGAACCAATCAGGCTGCGGCGGGTGAGCATCAACGGTGTCCTCCGGAAGGGCGCGGGCGGACCATAGCCGGGTGAGATACTGCGACAAGGTCGCGGAGCGCTTGGCGACCAAGTCACCGCCACGATCTGGCGGTAACCGGCTCTGCCAGAGGGGTTGCATAACCCGATTATGCTCCTTGTACCCGTGGGGGTCCGCACCCGGTCCGTGCGGGTGAACATAAGCCTCGACGAGGGATTGCTGGCCCGCATGGATTCCGTCGCGGCCCGCACTGGTACCAGCCGCTCCGCACTGCTGGCGAAGGGCGCTCGCATGGTGATCGCGGCCGAGACACCTGGGAGCTAGCCGTCAGAACGTCTGGAGAAGGCACGCGCCCAACCCTGCGATTGGCGCTACCGCTACCGCTAACGCCCGGCGGCCGCGATCGCGCTGCGCATATCCGCCAGGTCCACCGCACCCGGGATCAGCCGGTCGCCGATCACCAGCGCCGGCGTGCCATCGATGTGCAGGGCGGCTGCCAGCTTGATGTTCTGGTCCAACCGGGCCTGGATCGCCGGGTCGGCCATGTCGCGCTCCAGACGGGCCCCGTCCAGTCCCTCGCGCTCGGCCTCGGCCCGTAGAGACGCCACGGTGGGCGTGGCGGAGCTGTGCATGATGGCGTCCTGGAACCGGACGTAGCCGCCCTGCCTCTGGGCGGCGAGCAGGGCGCGGGATTCGAGCACCGAGGCCGGGCCAAGGATCGGGATATCCTTCAGCACGAGGCGCACCCGCGGGTCGGCCCGCATCAGGTCCGCCAGCACGGGCAGCATCTGGCGGCAATAGGGGCAGCGGGGATCGTAGAACTCGACCACCGTCACGGCGCCGGACGGGTTACCAGCCACGGGGTCGGCCGGGTTGGCGACCAGGGCGGCATGCTGGGCGGCGATGGCACCGGTCGCGGCGGCGGTCTGCCGGGCCGTCTCGTCCGACTGCAGGGCCAGCAGGGCGTCGCGCAGGATGGACGGGTCGTTGTGCATCGCCTCGCGCACCGTCTGCACCACGTCCGCCCGCTGCTCCGGCGTCAGCGGCGCCGCATGCACAGTTGCAACACACGAGGCGGCCGCGGCCACCGCCAGCATCCATCCCGCCCGCATGGTGTATACTCCCCGAAACTGCAGCACGTTGTGCGCCGTCCAGCTGTCGAGGAACAGCGTTGCCGCTCAGGGTGAACCCGGTTATGGCAAATGCTCGGGCGGGTCGGTTAGGTTTGGCCCTTGGAGGAACGGTGTCGGCGATGGCGGTCAATAGACGGATACGGGCCAGCATAGCGCTCTGCCTGTGCGTCGCCGTAAGCGCGTGCAGCACCCTGACCGACGTCAAGAACACGTTCATCGGGGGCGGAGTCAGCGGCCCGGGGTCCCAGGTGCGGCGGATCAGCGGGTTCCTGGGCGGCGTGGTGGCGGACGAGCCGACGGCCGCGCTGGCCGGGCGGGAGGTGCTGGCGATCGGCGGCAACGCAGCCGATGCCGCCGTCGCCATCGGGTTCACGCTCTCGGTCACGTATCCGTCGCGGGCGAGCCTGGGCGCCGGCGGGGCCTGCCTGGCCTACAGCCCGGCCAAGACGGGCGCCGGCGAGGGCGTGCCGGAGGCGATCCTATTCACCTCCGTGCCGCCCAAGACGGCCCTGCCCCGCACCGACCGCCCCGCCGCCGTGCCGATGCTCGCGCGCGGGCTGTTCACGCTGCACGCCCGCTATGGCCGCCGCCCGTTCGAGACGCTGGTGGCACCCGCCGAGCAGATCGCCCGTTTCGGCACGCAGGTGTCCCGCGCGTTCCTCAAGGACCTGCAGCTGGTCTCGGGGCCGCTGCTCGCCGACCCGGCGGCGCGGGCCATCTTCGCACCTGGCGGCAGCGTGCTGTCCGACGGTGCAACGCTGGTCCAGCCGGATCTGGGGGCCACGCTGGCGCAATTGCGCGTGGCCGGGGTCGGCGACCTGTATCAGGGCGCGCTGTCGCAGAAATTCGCCGCCGGAGCCATCGTCGCGGGCGGCGGGCTGTCCCCGTCCGACCTGCGCGCGGCACTGCCCAAGACGGTCTCGCCACTGATCATCTCCGCCGGGCGGGACCGGGTCGCGTTCCTGCCGCCGCCGGCCGATGGCGGGCTGGCTGCGGCGGCGGCGTTCGAGACGCTGCAGGCGAACCCGGCGGATCTGCCAGCCGCCAACGCCCGCGCCTTGGCCGTGGCCGCGCGCTCCCGGCAGGGCGGCGCGGACCCGGCGGCCCTGTTGCGCAACGGGGCCGCGGTCCCCGCCTTCAACCCGCTGCCGCCGCTGCCCGCCTCCACGACCTTTGCAACGCTGGACCGGGACGGGAACGCCGTGGTGTGCGCGCTGACGATGAACAACCTGTTCGGCACCGGGCGCATCGCGCCGGGCACGGGGATCGTCATGGCTGCCTCCCCGGACAGCGTGCCGCCGCCGCTGCTGGCGGGCACCATCGCGTGGAACCCCAATCTGGGCGCCTTCCATGCCGTCGTGGGCGGGAGCGGCCAGGAGGGTGCGGCCCTGGCCGCGGCCGCCGGACTGAGCAATGCGCTGCGCGGCAGCACTGCGATACCGGTCCCCGTTCCGGATCCAGGGCGCGAGAACGCGATCCTGTGCTCGCGCTACCTGCCGGATTCGGAGGGCAGCTGCACCTGGGCCACGGATAGCCGCGGTAACGGACTGGCCTTGGGGAGCAATTGATGCGGCGCCTCTGGATCCGACACGGTCTCTCGGTCCTTGCCGTGCTGGTCGCGTCCGGCGCGGAGGCCCGGCCCGTGACCATCGTCGTCTCGGGGCCGCATACGCCAAGCTTGACGTACGGTCCGGCCGACATGCTGTGCGACCTGAATACCTGCCGCCTGTTCAACCTGCCGAAAGAGCTGGGCCTGGCGCCGGATGCGATCGTGGAGTTTGGTCTGCCGCAATTGGGCGGGCAGGACCGGGTGGACATCCGGCGTTGCTTCCAGATTTGCCGTGCCAGCGTGATCGGCTACGAGACGAAAGAAAAGACGCCGCCGGAACACGGCAACCCGACTGTCGCTATTTCGCCGATCGAGCTGCATCTTCAATGATGGCGCGACCGGTTTGTGTGAAGGACCCCTCCATGCGCCGCTATGTCCTGTTGATGTCGGTTTTTCTGATGGCCGCCGACCTGCCTTCCGTGACGCTGAAGCTGGGCCCGCCGCATGACGGGTCCACGACGTATGGTCCGGCCGACATGCTTTGCGACTTGGACAAATGCCACATGTTCAAGGTTCCGGGCCTGCCGCCGAACGGCACGGTGGACTTCCAGATGCCGTTCCTGAAGGGCCAGGAGCGCAAGGACCTCAGCCGCTGCTACTCGCTGTGCCGCGCCTCCGTGGTGGGCTATCCGAACGAGCCGGAGCATCGCACGCCCGACCAGCGCAACCCGTCGATCTCGATCGCCGCGGTGGAGATGCGGCTGGAGTAGCCTCCCCGTGCTCAAGGTCGGGCACAACGCTGCGGTCCCGCCGTTCCGGGTAATGGACGTGATCGCCGCCGCGAACGCCCGGCAGGCCGCCTTGCCGCCCGGTGCCCCGCACGTGATCCGGATGGAGGTGGGCCAACCCGGCACCGGCGCCCCGGCCGGCGCGGTGGAGGCGGCTAAGCAGGCGCTCGCGGGGGGTGCGGCTCTCGGTTACACCGAGGCGTTCGGCCGTGCCTCGTTGCGGGCCGGCATCGCGGCCCACGGCCAGGACTGGTACGGGTTCGCCGCCGACCCGGCCCGTATCGCCGTGACCATGGGCGCCTCGGCGGCGTTCCCGCTGGTGTTCCTCGCCGCGTTCGACCCGGGCGACCGAATCGCCATGGCGGCCCCCTACTACCCGCCCTACCGCAACATCGCCGCCGCCCTCGGGCTGGTGCCGGTGGTGATCGAGACGGGGGTGGGGACCCGCTACCAGCCGACGGTGGCCCTGCTGGAGGGGATGGACCCGCGCCCGGACGGGTTGATCGTCGCCTCCCCCTGCAATCCCGCGGGCACCATGCTGCACCGGGACGAGTTGGCGGCCATCGCGGGCTGGTGCCACGCGAACGGCGTGCGGCTGATCAGCGACGAGATCTATCACGGCCTGCAATACGGCCAGCCCATCGCGACGGCGGCGCAGTTCAGCCCCAGCGCCGTGGTGGTGAACAGCTTCAGCAAGTATTTCTCCATGACCGGCTGGCGCATCGGCTGGACCGTGCTGCCGGAGGAGTTGGTGCGCCCGGTGGAGTGCCTGGCGCAGAACCTGTTCATCTCCGCTCCCCACATCGCCCAGGTCGCTGCCGAAGCCGCGTTCGGCTGCCATGACGAGCTGCGCGGCAACGTCGCCCGCTACCGGCGGTCCCGCGACCTGCTGACCGCGGCGCTGCCCGGCGCGGGGTTCGACCGCCTGTCGCCGGCGGAGG
>CAXSEG010000314.1:0-4544 GCA_964235545.1 uncultured Acetobacteraceae bacterium | reverse complement strand
GTCCGGCTTGGCCGCGGTGATGCCCGGCGCGGCGGGGCTGACAGCCGATGGCGAACGGTGCGACTCCGCTGCTCTTACGGGGTCCCATCACACGCTGCAGCTTCCCGCGATCGCCCGCGTGACGAACCTGGAAAACGGCAGGCAGGTGCTGGTGCGGCTGAACGATCGCGGCCCCGGCAATCCCGGCCGCCTGCTCGGACTGACCCGGCACGCGGCCGACTTGCTTGGCGCACGCGACGGAACACAGATTCGGGTCGAGCTCGACCCGGCAATGACGCGTGCCCTGACCGATCAGGTGGGTGGCGGCCCCAAGCTGGAGCTCGCCGCCGCCCCTCGCAGCAGCGTGGTGGCCGAATCTCTGGCCCCGCCGCCCGGCATCGGCCTGTCCAGTCGCGGGCGGAGCGTGCCGGCAGTCTCGACATTCGCCGCCACCAGTGCGCCAGCTGTTCTGGTGCCGGACCGCCTGCCCGATCAGGTCAGTCAGGCCAACCCGGCGCCTGGAAGCATCTTCCTGCGCGCCAGCGAGTTCGGCCGCATCGACTACGCCAACAGGGTGGCCGCGCGGCTGACCGGCCTCGATCCCGTCGTCGAGCATGTTCATGATGGCCGCAGCACGCGCTACCGAGTACGCGCGGGCCCGTTCCCGACCGTCACCGCAGCTGACGCGGCGCTGGACCAGGCTCGGCGTGCAGGGGTCATCGACTCGCATCTGGTGGTGGAATAGGAGCATGCTGGCATGAACAACATCCTCTCGCGGCGTGCCGTGTTGGGCAGCGCAACGGCGCTCGCAATTACGCCGGCCGCGGCGCAACGCCGTCCGGCCCACGCCGGCCACGGCAAGCCTGCAGACCCGGTGCCGACCGGCGCGCCCGGTGCAACGCCGCTTGGCCCGATCGACACCGCCGCGAAATACGCCTTCATCATGGACTTCAACACCGGCGCCTCCCTGCTCGACAAGGAGGCCGACGTGCAGCAGCCGCCATCTTCCATGACCAAGCTGATGACCGCCTACATCGTCTACGGCATGCTCAAGATCGGCCGCCTGCAACTGACCCAGATGCTGCCCGTCAGCGACAAGGCCTGGCGGATGCAGGGCTCCAAGATGTTTGTCCCCCAGGGTGGCAGCGTCAGCGTGGAGGACCTGATCCGCGGCATGATCATCCAGTCGGGCAACGATGCCTGCATCGTCCTCGCGGAGGCGATCGCCGGATCTGAAGACCAGTTTGCCGAAATGATGAACGCGAAGGCGAAAGAACTCGGGCTCACCAACACCCACTATGCCAACTGCACCGGCTGGCCGGATGCGACGCAGTATATGAGCTGCCGGGACATCGCGACCTTGGCGTCGCGCATCATCAAGGACTTCCCCGAGTACTACAAATACGACAAGCAGACCTCGTTCAAATACAATGGGATCGAGCAGCAGAACCGTAACTCGCTCGTCCAGAAGGGTTTGGCGGACGGGTTGAAGACCGGCCACACCGAGGCCGGCGGTTACGGTCTGGTCGGCAGCGCGGACCGCCAGGGCCGGCGGGTGATCGTGGTCGTCAACGGGCTCAACTCGATGCATGCTCGCGCCGAGGAGAGCGAGCGGCTCCTGGAGTGGAGCTTCCGCGAGTTCGAGAACGTGACCTTGTTCGGCGCTGGTGACACGGTGGAGACGGTGAAGGTCTGGCTGGGCACGAAGCCGTTGGTCCCCCTGGTTGGCGGGCGGGACCTCGTGATCACCATGCCCAAGCAATGGCGCGATACCGCGAAGATCGAGGTGCAGTACAACGCCCCGATCACCGCGCCCGTGGGCAAGGGGGATGTGATCGGCAAGCTGGTCGTGGGTGGCAAGGGCGTACCCGACATGCAGGTGCCCCTGCTCGCAGGGGCGGATGTGCCGCGCCAGGGCCTGCCCGGCCGTGCCGTTTCGGTGCTCAGCCATTACGTCCTCGGAAGCTGACGGGGATACGAGGCCGCGCCCTGTTCATCACGCTCGAAGGCGGGGAAGGGGCCGGCAAGTCCACCCAGGCTCGCCGATTGGCCGTCTGGCTGGCTGCCCAGGGGCACCCCGTGCTGCTTACCCGCGAACCCGGCGGTGCGCCCGGCGCCGAGACGCTCCGGAGGTTGCTGCTCTCCGGCCGGTATGATTGGTCGCCCCAGGGGGAAATGCTGCTGCATTTCGCCGCTCGGGCCGAGCATGTAGCACGGACGATCCGTCCCGCGCTGGCTAGGGGCTTGGTCGTGGTGTGTGACCGGTTCTACGACTCGACGATGGCCTATCAGGGATACGGGCAGGGGGCAGATTGCCGGCAGATCCAGGCCCTTATCGGCCTCATCGGACTCTCTCCGGACCTGACACTCATCTTGGCAGTGCCCGAGACAATCGCCGCCGCGCGTACGGCACAGCGGGGCCTCGCCCCGGACCGCTATGACCGGCTAGGGCCGGGCTTCCACGCCCGGGTCGCCGAAGGGTTCCGGTCCATCGCGGCGGCGGCACCGACCCGTTGCAGGCTTATCGACGCAACTGGTCCGGCTGACGATGTTTTCGAGCACATCAAGAGTGTCCTCCCTTCGGCCTTGAGCCATGCCGGAAGGGTTGGTGGTCGTGAAGAGGTCTACCGACCCGAAGAACGACGTTGTTGACCCCCGAACCGCGCGAGAACCCACTCTTCTTCGGCCACGCTGAAGCTCAGGCGCAGATCCTGGAAGCCATGCTCGGCGGCCGCATGCACCATGCCTGGCTGATCACCGGCGCCCCGGGCATCGGCAAAGCGACGCTGGCTTACCGGTTCGCCCGCCGCCTTCTTGCCGGTGTCCACCCGGGTGGCAGCATGGAGACCGCACCGGCCAGCCCCGTGTTCCGCCGCGTCGCCGCCGCCAGCCACGCCGACCTCCTCACAGTTGAGCGCGAGTGGGACGAAAAGAAATCGCGGCTTCGCGGCGAGATCGTGGTCGACGACGCCCGCGCCGTCTCTGCCTTCCTCCGCCTCACCCCGGCCGAGGGTGGCTGGCGCGTGGTGGTGATCGACGGTGCTGAACACCTCAATCGCAACGCTGCCAACAGCGTGCTCAAGATGCTGGAGGAGCCGCCGCCCCGCGCCGTGCTCCTCCTCACCTGCGACGCTCCGGGACGCCTGCTGCCCACAATTCGTAGCCGCTGCCGCCGTTTGGCCCTTGGCCCGCTGACCGCGCCGGAGATGGACGCAGCACTCGCTGAATACCTTCCAGGCCTACCGCATGCCGAACGCACCCGGCTGGCCGAATTGGCCGCCGGCTCACCCGGCCGTGCCCTGCTGCTGGCACAGGAGAAAGGCCTGCAACTGGCAACCCTGGCCAGCGAGGTGCTCGAAACGGTCCCACGCGTGTCCAAGCTGCGCGCCTTCGCCATAGCAGAGCAGCTAGGGGGCCGGGCGGAAGACCGTTTCACTCCGTTCATGACCCTGTTGCGCGATGCCCTGGCCGAGACCGTCCGCCGCGCTGCCCGTGGTGCACCCGAGCGGCTGGCGACGTTGCGCCCGCTCGCGGACTGGGCTGAGATGTGGCACTCCCTCACCCATATCCAGGATGAGACCGAGCGGCTCAACCTGGACCGGCGCCAGGCGCTGCTCGCCTCCATCGCAATGCTGAACGGGTCATGACCGAACGTTTCTACGTCACCACGCCGATCTATTACGTGAACGGCCAGCCGCATATCGGCCACGCCTACACCTCGATCGCCGCCGACGTGCTGGCACGCTGGATGCGGCTGGAGGGCAAGGACGTCTTCTTCCTTACGGGCACCGACGAGCACGGACAGAAGGTCGCTCAAGCGGCTACTGCCGCCGGAATGGACCCGCAGGTTTTCGTCGACGGGCTTGCCGCCGAGTTCGAGGACATGTCATCCAAGATGAACGTCAGCAACGACGATTTCATCCGTACCACGGAGTCGCGCCATCGCGACGGCTGTGCTGCGTTATGGAACGTCCTTGCTGACCGTGGAGAGATTTACCTCGGCCATTATGAAGGCTGGTATGCGCTCCGCGACGAAGCGTTCTACGGCGAGGACGAACTCCTGACCCGGGCCGACGGCACAAAGGTCTCTCCGTTCGGCTCACCGGTCGAATGGGTGAGGGAGCCCAACTACCGCTTTCGCCTGTCCGCCTGGGGTGACCGGTTGCTGGCGTTCTATGACGCCAACCCGGAGTTCCTGGGCCCGCTGTCGACCCGCAATGAAATCGTGAGTTTCGTGAAGGCCGGGTTGAGCGACCTTTCCGTCAGCCGTGCCACGCTGCGTTGGGGCGTGCCGGTGCCCGGTGACCCGGACCATGTGATGTACGTGTGGCTGGATGCACTGACCAACTATATCACGGCGTTAGGCTATCCCGACGTATCCGCCGAGCGCTGGGCGTTCTGGCCGGCAGACATCCACCTTGTCGGCAAGGATATCGCCCGCTTTCACACGGTATACTGGCCTGCCTTCCTGATGGCCGCCGGCCTGCCGGTGCCGCGGCGGGTGTTCGCCAACGGCTGGTGGACGGTCGAGGGCGAAAAGATGAGCAAATCGGTCGGCAACGTCA
>CAXSEG010000313.1:0-4653 GCA_964235545.1 uncultured Acetobacteraceae bacterium | reverse complement strand
GTTCGCCGGACGCCCGCTCGCACCGACCCGGACCTCACGTTTTGCCGCACTCGCCCCCTAGCGGGCGACTTCGCCAACAGTGTCCGTCCGTTTGACAGAATGATACAGGCAGCAAAGGCCACTTCCGGCCCATGCCGGTCGTTTTTATAGCTCGCTGTTCTACTCGGAAGCAGTCGTTGGCTTGCGCATGCCGTTCTTAGCTCAGAACGGCAACGACGCTGGCAGAGGCTCTTATCGTCGCCACGCCTTGCCACAAACGCCTAACCTCAGAACCGGCCCTCATTGTCGAGGCGGCTGGGTGCCGGCCGTGGGTGCGCCGAGCGCGTCGAGCTCGGCCATTATCTGGTCGTCCAGTTCCACGAACGCGGCTGCCAGGTTCTGTTCAAGATGCTCGATGCTTGTCGTCCCCGGGATCAGCAGGATGTTGGGCAAGTGCCGCAGCAGCCAGGCCAGCCCGACCTGCATGGGCGTGACGCCCAGCCGTGCGGCAACCTCCTGCACCTTGGTCTGGTCCACCACCTTGGGCCCGCCGATTGCGCCGCCGCCGAGAGGATAGAAGGGCGTCCAGGCAATTCCGTTCGCAAGGCAGAGCTGAAGCAGCGCCTCAGACTCCCGGCTGACGAGGCTGTAGGCGTTCTGCACGCACGCTATGCCGGCCGGCAGCGCGCGATTAAGCCGCTCAAGGTCGACGGCGCTCAGGCCGATGGCGCCGATCTTGCCCTCGTCCCGCATCGCGACCATCACCGCCAGCTGGTCGTCGATGTTGACGACCTGGTCCCCTTCGGCGCTGAGCCCGGGTCCGACGTCGGCGCGGCGCAGATTGACCACGGGGATCTGCTCCAACCCGAGGCTCAGGAGATTGTCCTCCAGGCTCGCGCGGAGCTGCTCGGGCCGTTGCGCGAGCTTCACAGGGATTTTTCCCGTGTCCGGGTCGGCCCCGACTTTGGTGGCAATTACGACCCCGCCGTTCGCGGGTAGCACCTCGCGGATCGCGCGATTGACGGCGCCGTCGCCGTAGAACTGAGCCGTGTCGATATGGTCGACACCAAGGTCGATTGCGCGTCTCAGCAGGGCGACCGCCCTGCCGGGCTCGACCGTGCGAAGCTGCAGCGCGCCGTAGCCGATGCGTGCCACCTCGTGCTCGCCCAGGCGGTGGACGCCGCCGGGAGGCGCCGCTGATCGCGTCCGATGGGGCATGAAACGCTTCCGTGCTAGGTCCGAGCCGGAGGGAGAGCCGCCCGTTCATGCCGGCTTATCCGGAGGAGCCTTCGTTTGTCAAAGCCGCCTCGCTTGCGCGCCGACGCGGCCAGGAACCGGGAGCGCCTCATCGCCGAGGCCCGGCGGTTCTTTTCCGCCGGCAACGCAACGGTGCCGCTGGAAAGCATCGCACATGCGGCCGGGGTGGGCGTGGCCACGCTCTATCGCAACTTCCCGACGCGCGAAGCCCTGGTGGAGGCGGTGTACCGCTCGGAGCTCGATGCACTTGCGGCGGACGCGGAACCGCTGCTTGCCGCCCACGGGGCACTGGACGCCCTGCGGATATGGATGGACCAATACGCCTGCTTCGTTGCCGCGAAGCACGCCATGCGGGATGCCCTGCGCATCGCCCTGACGTCGCCAACGTCATTGGCGCCGGAGACCCGCGCCCGCATCCGGGCCGTCGTGGCGCAATTCATGGCCGCGGGCGCTTCCGACGTCACCATCCGCCAGGACATCGAGCCGGACGACGTGACCCTGAGCCTTGCGGGAGCCGTGCTGATGACGGCGACCTCGACCGACGCGTCCCAGCTGCGCCGGATGCTCGACCTGCTGCTCGACGGACTGCGCCCCCGCTGCTGAAGCAGGCATCGCCCCACCAACCCGGGAAACGTCAGTCGGCGGCGCTGTTGCAGCCCACTTGCTGCCCAGAAGTGAGCGATCCGGTTTCGGCCAATTCCACCCATTCCCTTGATGTCAGCTTTTCGGACACGCGACCCAGAACCGGACCGTCGGCTTTCCACCAAACTAGGATAGCCCGAAACTCAAGACTTCTGAAATCTGCCCGGTCTCACCCGCCAAGAGCCACCCTTACCCGAAGCTATTGACATGCGTTAGGTTACGCATTACGTCGTAGCATGATAAGGAGCTTCAGACATCGCGGGTTGAAGCGCCTGTATGAACAAGGCGACCGCAGCCAGATCGGCGCGGACATGCTCGACAGGGTGGAGAACATCCTTGCCGTGCTAGACCGTGCCAGTGGGCCGGACGCAATGAGCTTGCCGACCTACCGCCTGCATCCCCTTAAAGGCGACCTGAAAGGCTTTTGGGCTGTCACGGTGCGGGCCAACTGGCGGATTGTCTGGCGCTTCGAGGGGACGGACACCGCAGACGTGGACCTGATCGACTACCACTAAGAGGAATGAACATGCCGATGAAGACCCCCCCCCATCCGGGCCGGATCATCCGGCAGGATTGCCTTGAGCCTTTGGGTCTGACTGTGACAGCAGGCGCAAAGGCGCTAGGCGTGTCGCGCATTGCCCTGTCCGAATTGGTAAACGAGCGGCGCGGCGTCTCCCCGGAAATGGCGATCCGGCTTGCTAAGGCGTTTGGCAGCACCCCAGACACATGGGCGGGGCTTCAGCTCGCCTATGACATGGCGCAAGCGATGAAGTACGCCGACCAAATTAACGTGCAAAGAGTGCCGCAACCAGCCTGATCTCCAGAAATCAATTTGATAGCAGTCAATGTGGGAATGCGAAGGCGCAGTAAATCAGCACCATTCCTTTAGTTGTTTGAATGCCTTGGCATTAAATTTGCCAAAATCCTCGTTAATTTTCTGACCTTCAGAAACCTGAGGCTTTCCAGAACTAGATAATGTGGTTAGTCTCTCCATTATTCTGATTCCTTCTGACCTCGACTTTGGCCAATTTGGTTGTTGGATTAGGCGGGGTTGACGAAGCGGGCGGGCGGGAAAGGCTGTCGGCGTTTTCGCCTGGGGACACCGCCATGCCGGACCTGCCCGCCCGCTTTGCTGCGATCATCATCACCTTCGCACCGCTTTTTACCCGACGCTCGTGGCTGCACGCGCAAGTGCTGCTGGTCGGTGCCATCCTGGCTCCGGGACGCCGCACGGTGGCGAGCGTGCTGCGGATCACCGGCCATGCGCGAGACCGGCACTTCACCAACTATCATCGCGTCCTGAGCCGTGCTCCCTGGAACGCTCGGGACGGTGCGCGCTGCCTGCTCG
The DNA here is from genome assembly GCA_964235545.1 of uncultured Acetobacteraceae bacterium. Classification (GTDB taxonomy): domain Bacteria; phylum Pseudomonadota; class Alphaproteobacteria; order Acetobacterales; family Acetobacteraceae; genus LMUY01. The sequence continues at coordinate 1,427 of CAXSEG010000313.1, read as the reverse complement.
GACATCTGGTGCGGGCTTTCGCACCACGCGGCCCGATCATCGTCGGCCTGGACGACACGATCGAGCGGCGCTGGGGCTCCAGGATCGCGGCGCGCGGCATCTACCGTGACCCAGTGCGCTCATCGCACAGCCACTTCGTCAAGACGAGCGGCCTGCGCTGGATCAGCCTGATGCTGCTCGCCCCCATCCCGTGGGCGGGGCGCGTCTGGGCGCTCCCGTTCCTGACCGCGCTGGTCCCCTCCGAACAGTACAACACGTCGAAGGGACGCCGGCACAAGACGCTGCTGGACTTCGGCCGACAGCTCGCCCTGCAGGCGCGCCGTTGGCTGCCCGACCGCGACCTCGTCCTTGTGGCCGACAGCAGCTTCTCGTCGCTGCTTTTTCTTCATGCGCTGCGGCGTCGCAGGCTCACCGTGGTCACCCGGCTGCGCCTGGACGCAGCCCTGTATGATCTGGCTCCACCCCGCAAGCCGGGCACGATGGGCCGCCCGCGCAAGGCCGGTCGGCGCCTGGCGACGCTGGCCAGGGTGGCGGCCGACACGGCGACGCCCTGGTTAGTCCTGCGGGTCGAGGACTGGTACGGCGGAGGAGCACGCGACCTCCAGATCGTCTCAGCTACTGCCGTATGGCACCATCACGGACTGCCCGTGGTGCCGATCCGGTGGGTGCTGATCCGCGATCCAATGAAGCCGGACGCACCCGCGCAGGCGCTGCTGTGCACCGATCTCGACCGCACGCCGCAGGAAATCGTCAGCTGGTTTGTCCGCCGCTGGTGCGTCGAAACCACGTTCGGGGAAGTCCGAACCCACCTCGGCGTCGAGACACAGCGCCAGTGGTCCGATCGCGCCATCGCCCGCACGACGCCCTGCCTGCTGGCCTTGTTCTCGATCGTCACCCTGCTGGCCGCACGCCTACCCGCCCGCGAGCGCCGCTCCACCACAGCGGCGGCCTAGCACCACAAGAAGATGCCGACCTTCTCCGACGCCCTCGCGGCTGTCCGCCGCGCCATCTGGCGCGAACAGCATTTCCAAACGTCAGCGCGGCGCACCGACCGCCACAAAGTCCCGTTCAGACTGCCAGCTGCCTGGGCCTACGCCCTCTGCAACGCAGCCTGAAAAGGCCAAAGTCGAGCTTAGGGCACGCACCTATTTGCGGCTGAGGTCGACTGCAGCCGCGAGACGTTTCAGCGCCGTATGACAACGGGTGGCTGGACGGCGTGTCGAACCCCGATACCCTGAGACAGCTAGCCGGGCACACGGCCTGGTTAGCTAATCGGCTCCAGCGGCACCGTGGCAGTGTCGACGTGGTGCGCCAGGCGTCGGCGTCCGAACTGGGCAGGGTGGTCAGCCTGCACACGGTGGAGCGGGCAGTGTCGGAATTACTGACTTTCGTGGTCATGCCACGTCTGCCAGCATTCGCGTTTCGTT
>CAXSEG010000312.1:0-4675 GCA_964235545.1 uncultured Acetobacteraceae bacterium | reverse complement strand
ACCTACGGTGCGACGCGCTTTGGCGTCCCACCCTACGGAACACACGGCAGGCAGCCGCCGCTGGTCGCGTGTAGCGAACGATCACCCAGACGCTGCGGTCACTCCTTCGGCGTAGGCACCTTCACGACCTCGGCCGGCGCGCCTTTCTCGTGGCTGGCGTCCTTGCTGTGGCCGCCCAAGCCACGGGCCGCATCGGTGCTGCCCGTCTTGGGGTTAGGCACGCTGCCGCTCACCGTCGAGTCCGTCTTGTCCGCCATGCAGTCCTCCTGGGTAGACCGGTGTGAACGCTGCCTGGCAATGGCGGTTTGGTGGGCAGAGTGAGGCAGCGCCGATCCAGCTACGGCTGCCGCAGCCAGCCCAGCACGGTGGCGTGGAACGCGGCCGGGTCCGAGAGCTGCGGCGCGTGGCCCAGCTCCGGAAATCGCACCAGCGTCACGTGCGGGATCGCCGCCGCCGCTTGCTGGGCCAGGACGGGGTAGTTGCCCAGGGTCGGGCGGATCTCCGGCGGGGCCAGGTCCTTGCCGATCGCCGTGGTGTCCTTGTCGCCGGTGATCAGCAGGGTCGGCGGCTGGATCGCAGCCAGCTCGTACACCACGGGCTGGGTGTAGATCATGTCGTACAGCAGCGCTGAATCCCACGCCACCGCCGCCTGGCCCGGCCCGGCGTTCAGCCCCGCCAGCATGTCCACCCAGCGCTCGTACTCCGGCCGCCACTGGCCGGCGTAGTAGGTCTGCCGCTCGTATTCGCGGATCCCGTCCGCGGTGGTCTTCAGCTCGCGGGCATCCCACTCGTCCACGCTGATCGAGGGCACGCCCTTGGCCTTCCAATCCTCCAGCCCGATCGGGTCCACCAGCACCAGGCGGTCGGTCGCGGCCGGGAACATCAGCGCATACCGCATCGCCAGCATCCCGCCGGTGGAGTGGCCGAGGATGACCGCGTGCTCGATCCCGAGCGACTGCAGCAGCGCGCGTGTATTGCGGGCGAGTTGCTGGAAAGTGAACTGGTAGCCGGCGGGCTTGCTGGACTTGCAGAACCCGATCTGGTCGGGGGCGACCACGCGGTAGCCGGCCTGGCTCAGCACGGTGATGGTCGCCTCCCACGTGCCGGCGCAGAAATTCTTGCCGTGCAGCAGGACGATCGTCTGGCCGTTCGCCGGGCCGGACGGCGCCACGTCCAGATAGGCCATCGCGAGGTCCTGGCGCTGGGACGTGAAGCGGTATTCTCGCACGGGAAAGGCGTAGTCGAACCCCTCCAGCTCCGGCCCGTATTCGGCGGCCGCGGCGGGCGTGCCGAGCAGCAAAGCGGTGGCGAGAAGCAGGTGGGGCGCTAGCCAGGACCGACGCGACGTCATTAGTCTCTCCTCCGCCGGCACGCGGCCGGCCCAGCACAGGAGTAGCCCGAGATGGACCTCGCCGCCCTGCAATTCGACAGCCAGGCGATGCTGTCCGGCCTGCGCCCTTGGATCGAGTGCGAGAGCCCGACCTGGGACGCGGCGGCGGTGAACCGCATGATGGACCTCGCCAGTGCCGAACTGGCGGCGATGGGGGCGGCCATCCAGCGTATTGCCGGCACCATGGGGCTGGGCGACTGCGTGCGCGCCCGTTTCGGGGGAGGCGAGGGCCCCGGCCTGCTGGTCCTGGCCCACCTGGACACCGTCCACCCGCTCGGCACGCTGCGGGCGCTGCCGTTCCGCCAGGAGCGGGAGCGCTGCTACGGGCCGGGCATCTGCGACATGAAGGGTGGCACCTACGCTGCGTTCGAGGCGATTCGGCATTTGCTGCGCGCCGGGTCGCTGCCCCGGCCGCTGACGGTCTCGCTGACCCCCGACGAGGAGATCGGCAGCCCGTCCAGCCGCGCCCTGATCGAGGCGGAGGCGGCGGGTGCGCGTGCCGTGCTGGTGCCGGAGCCGGCGCGCGGCGATGGCGGGGTGGTGACGGGGCGCTACGCCATCGCGCGGTTCGACCTGGTGGCCACCGGCAAGCCGAGCCACGCGGGGGCGCGGCTGGCGGAGGGGCGCTCGGCGATCCGGGAGATGGCGCGCCAGGTGATCGCCATCGAGGACATGACGACGGAGGACTGCACGTTCAGCGTGGGTGTGGTCCATGGCGGCCGATGGGTGAACTGCGTTGCCACGACATGCACCGGCGAGGCGCTGAGCATGGCCAAGCGCCAGGCGGACCTGGACCACGGCGTGGCAGCGATGCTGGCATTGCAGGGCACCCCGGATGGTGCCCGGTTCAGCGTGGCGCGCGGGGTGACACGGCCGGTGTGGGAACCGGATGCGGCCGGGTTGGCGCTGTATGAGGTGGCGCGCAAGGTGGCCGGCCAGCTCGGCCTGGCGCTGCCGCACCAGAGCGCGGGTGGCGGCTCGGACGGCAATTTCACTGGGGCGATGGGGCGGCCGACGCTGGACGGCCTGGGGGTGCGGGGGGCCGGGCCCCACACGCTGGAGGAGTATATCGTGGTGGAGAGCCTGGCGGAGCGGGCGCGGCTGTTCGCGGGCGTGCTGGCGGCGCTATCGGGCGGGCCGGCGACAGCCTAGGTAACCGGGATTACCTATCGCGATCGGTACGCGGCCTCCGCTCGGGATCATTCCGGCCTGGAGTGACGGCCGCGGCGATCCCGACCGGACAGAAATGCGTGCGGTCATGGTGCCGTCAGGGCAGCCGAAACGGGCGGCGGATCGTGCGGCGCCGCGGGGGAGAACCGGTACATCGCGATACCGAGCGGGCCGACCGGTTCCAGGAAGCGCGCCGGGTCTGAGCGCAGCGGCGGGACCTGGACCGCATAGGCGGGCATCGACAGCGCCGCGATCGGTGCGGTTGGCGGTCGATCCGAGAAGGACGGCTGCACCATCGACCGCCCGTCCGGCCCCGCCAGCGTCACGGAGGCCCGGCTGATCGCCACGACCTGATAGACGCCGATCTGGCCGCCGACCGTCAGCACTGCGGACTGGGCCCGGCCTGCCCGGCTATCCGGTGCGAAGATGGCCCGGCGGTCGGTGCCGTTCAGCAGGATGCCGGTCAGCCGCGGCAGGCCCGCCGGCGCGGCGGCCAGGGCAGATGCTGCTTCGGCCCGGTCCGGGCGGCGGTCCGGGCCGAAAACCGGACGCGCCAGTATCGTTGCGGCCAAGGCCGCCACATCGTCGGCTTGCGCCACCACCGGCGCGGGCACTACGGATGCAGGTTGGATGTCGGCCCTACGCGGCGCAATTGGCCCGCCGCTGACGACTGCTGCCAGGCATGCCAGCGCTCCCGCGGTCAGCGCCAGGGCGACGAAGGAAAGAGTTTTCACCAGGACCCATTTCAGAAGCATCCACGCACCGTCGTGGCACGTAAACTCTCTGACAGGCAATTGGGTCCGACACTTGCGAAGACAACAAAGTGACCAGCCGGCGGTGAGCGTGGCACATCGCTGCCAATCTTCGGCATGACAGTGATCTCGGGCCTCGTCGCGTGGCGGAGTGGCCGTCGCGTTTCCATCGACGATGTTGCGACGGCTTCAATGCGGAGGTTCGATCAAGCCGCCTGTGTCAAACCTCCGCGTGTCTGGTTTCGCGGGCTGTAACAAACAACATTCGTTGTTGGTTTTCGGCCACGGGATCAGCCGTGTCGAAACTTCGATGAAACTTCGCCGCTCTTTAGTAATTGAGACGTCGCAATTCACCGGCACGTTGCCATGTCCGCCGGGAACAAACGAACAATGGCCAGGAGTAAGCAGATGAATAAAAGCGGAATTGGCGATCAGGGCGAGGCCAAGCCGGCGTTCAACCGACGCAACCTGATGGCCCGGGCGGGCGTGAGTGCGACGGCAGTCGCATTCCTGGCCTCGATGGGCCCGATCGGCGCGGCGCTGGTCAGCGGCAAGGCACATGCCCAGTCGGCGTTCAGCGACGCCGACATCCTGAACTTCGCGCTCAATCTGGAGTATCTTGAAGGCGAGTATTATACCCGCGGTGCCACGGGGCAGGGCTTGCCTGCGAGCATGACGACAGGCGTCGGCACGCTTGGCGGCGTCAACGGCGGTACTCTGGTGCCCTTCGCCAACCCCTACTTCTTCGAGATTGCGGCCAAGATCTCGATCGATGAGCAGGCACACATCAACTTCATCCGCAGCCAGCTTGGCTCGGCCGCCGTCGCGCGTCCGCTGATCGACCTGGCTGGCGCGTTCCAGGCAGCGGCGGTCACATCAGGCGCGATCGCGCCAGGGCAAGTGTTCAACCCGTTCGCCGATGAAATCAGCTTTTTCCTCGGCGCCTTCACATTGACCGAGGTTGGCCTCACCGCATACATCGGTGCGTCTACGTTGATCAGCAATCCAGCAGTCCTGAGTGCTGCGGCAAGCATTTTGGCCGTCGAGGCGTACCACGCGGGAGCGATCCGTGGCGTGTTGACGCAGTCCAGCGTCGGCGCGAATGAGGGCCTGAACATGGCGGCCGCAGACGTCGCGAACGGGACGGCACTCCCGTTCCGCACCCAAGCGATCGCGAACGCCCAGTCGGTCGAGTCCAATGCCGTTACGGCGTCTGGCATCACGTTCCCGCAGACTGGGACCGCGCGCATTTCTAGCACTGACAACAACTCGTTGGCGTTCGCCCGGACAGCGGCCCAGGTGTTGAGCGTGGTGCAGGGTGGCCCGACCCATTCCAACGGTGACTTTTTCCCGAACGGCCTGA
>CAXSEG010000311.1:0-4806 GCA_964235545.1 uncultured Acetobacteraceae bacterium | reverse complement strand
AGCACCAGACTACGAATCTGGGGGTTGGAAGTTCGAGTCTTTCCGGGCGCGCCACATCTTTTCATGACCTCACGTTACCGCGTTGGCCCGGCTGGCGCCGGTAGCCCATGCGATCCCTCCGATCCAGGCCGGTTACGCAGCCACCAGGACCAATCCTGCGGCAACAGAGAGAACGGGTCGTTGTGCGCCAACTCCCGCGCGGCCCAGATCGGCCAGTGCGGGTTGGCGAGCGCCGGGCGGCCTAGCAGCACCAGATCGATCAGCTCCTCCCGGATTACCCGGTCCGCCACCGCCGGCGTGCCCAGGTTCCAGCTCACGCCGACGGGGATGCCCACCTCGCGCCGCACCCGGCTGCCCCGCTCCACCATGAAGGCGGTCTTGTTGAACGGTGCGTCCGTCATGTCGTCCGTATTCATGCCAAGGCTCAGATCGGCCAAGTCGAGCCCGTGCTGCTTCAGCACGCCGACCGCCCAGACCGAGTCGTCGAACTGCACGCCGTCCGCGTGGAAATCATCCGACCCCAGGCGCATGGTCAGCGGCAGGCGCTCCGGCCACACCGCCCGCACGGCATCCAACGCCTCGCGGTGGAAGCGCAGCCGGTTCTCCAGGCTGCCGCCGTACTCATCCGTCCGCTGGTTGGCCAACGGCGAGAAGAAGCTCGCCCCCAGATACCCATGCGCGAAGTGCATTTCCAGCCACTCGAACCCGGCGGCCAGCGCGCGTCGCGCGGCGCTTGCGTAGCTGCGGTGCAGGTCGTGGATCTCCGCCACGCTTAGCTCCTGCACCGGATAGGTGTAGCGGCCGCCATACGAAATTGCCGACGGCCCGCGAACCTGCCAGCCATCCTCGTGGTCGGGCGCGATCTGCAGCTTGCCTTCCCACGGCATCTGCTCGCTGCCCTTGCGCCCCGTGTGGCCGAGCTGGATGGCGGGCACCGCGCCCATCGTCTTGATGATCGCCGTCACCCGGGACAGGCCTTCGACCTGGTCGTCGTCGTAGATGCCGGCACAATGCGTGCCGGTGCGCCCATCCGGCGTGATGGCGATCTGCTCGGGGAACACCAGGCCGAAGCCGCCCGCAGCGCGCGAGCCCATCAGCATGACGTGGTAGTCGTTCATCTTGCCATCAACCGAGCGATACATCGTCATCGGTGACATCGCGATCCGGTTGCGCAGGGTCACGCCCTTGAGCGTATAGGGGCTGAACAGGTCAGGCATCGGCGTGCAATCCTTTCGTGTCAGCGGGTGACGTGGCGGAAGCCGGCATCGGCCGCCTCCAGCGCCTGGTCGATGTCGGCATCGGTATGGGCGCAGGACAGGAACATGTTGTGCTTGGGGTGGAAATACGCCCCGTGCCGCAACGCCTCAGCGCAGAACGCGAAACCCTGCTTCCACTCGGCATCCCCCGCGAACAGCAACGTCGGCATCTGCACCGGGCCGCTCTGGTCAATGCGCAGCCCATGATGCACCGCGCGCTCCGCCAGCCCGTCCCGCAGGCGCTGGCCGGAGGCATGCATCCGCGCCGGGCCATCGATCCGGCGCAGCTCGGTCAGCGTCGCGAAGGCGGCCGCGAACGGCACCGACCCGCACCAGAACGACCCTGTGGTGAACACTTGCGTCGCCGCTGCACGGAACCGATCCCGCCCGGTGACGGCCGCCAACGCGTGGCCGTTGGCGATCGCCTTACTCCACGCCGCCAGGTCCGGCTGGATGCCGAGCGGCTCCCACGAGCCGCGCAGGTCCAGCCGGAAGCCGGCCCGCACGTCGTCCATGATCATGGCCGCACCCACTTCGTCGCACAGCGAGCGCACCCGGCGGGCGAACTCGGGCGTCGGAAGCTCCTGCCTTTGTCCCATGTCGTGCCGGAACGCCGAGACCATGATCCCCGCCAGGTCGCTCCCGGCAGCTTCGGCCGCCGCCTCGAGGCTGCCGACGTCGTTGAACCGATACGTCAGCAGATGCGCCCGATCTTCCGCCGTGACACCGGCGACGCTCGGCGAGCACCACGGCACGGCCCCGTGATACGCCCCGCTCGCCACCAGGATCTTGCGCCGCCCGGTCTCGGCGCGCGCGACGGTGACGCAGGTGGTCGTGGCATCCGTACCGTTCTTGCCGAAGATGCACCAATCGGCATGCGGGATCATCGCCACGATCAGCTCGGCCAGGTCCACCAGCACGGGCGCCGGGCCGTTCATGCAATCCCCGAGTGATGCCTGGGCCTGCACAGCCGCCTCGACCGCCGGATGCCGGTGGCCGAGGATGATTGGCCCCCAGGAACACATCAGATCCACGAACACCCGGCCATCCGCGTCATGCAGGTGGCAGCCCTCGGCCCGGGTGAAGTATTGCGGATAGCCGTCTGGCAGGTGCGCTGCGTTCTGGTGCCCCCACAACCCGCCAGGGATCACCCGCCGCGCGCGGTCACGCAGCCCCGTATCGGCTGAGTTGACGAGCAAAGCCGCTGGGTGTGTTCGTGACATGGTTCCACAACGCCGTTTCGGCGCGGAGGGTAGCGGCTGGAGCGGACCCGGTTCAAGCGCGGCGCCCGATCGTTCAGCGGCCTCGTGCCTCATACCCGCTAGCAGGTGTCGACCGCCCCCTCGTCGCCTTGACCCGTCGGCACCCGGCCAACCACCCGCATCGCCGCCGCCAATGTCATGTCGCGGCAGACCCGGCGGATCACCGTCTCCACCGGCACCATGAGCAGCTCCCACCGCGTTGAGCGCCTGGGCCGCCGCCGTCGCCTCCTCGAGCGCCGCAGGGAAGCCGCCCGGCTCGAGCAGCCAGGCCGGCACGATGTCCGCTACCGCCTGCAGGGTCTCCATAAACCGCGTGACCACACGCGCCGCCCGCATGCCGCACGGGTGGGCAGCCAATACGCTCGACGTGGTCTAGCCAACGCCATGGATGCCAGGCTCAAGGCCTGGCATGACGGCAGTGCCGCAAAAGCGAACCATTTTCACAGCAGGGCCGGGGTGAGGGAGCTTGGGATCCCTGGACGGCAGAACGCGAACGCCCCTGCCTAGATGCCACGGTCGGGAATGCCGGTCCGAGCCCGCCCAAAACCCTCCTCGAACCCCAGCAGCGCCTCCGCCCCCAAGGACGCCTCCAGCACCAGCCGCTCGGCATAGCGCGGCCCCACCAACTGCAGTCCCACAGGCAATCCCTCCTCCGTCAGCGCGCAGGGCAGCGTGGCCGCCGGCTGCCCGGTCAGGTTGAACGGCAGCACATAAGCCACCGCCCGCCATCGGCTGTAGCCGGGCCCGTGATAGACCGTCTCGGCCAGTGGCGCCGGGTCCGGCGTCGTCGGCGTCAGCAATAAATCGTGGTCGCGATATAGCACGGCCATGCGCCGGGCCAGCCGGGCGCGCGCCACTTCGGCCGCGAGCAATTCGCCCGCCGTCACCGCCAACCCCGCTTCGGCCAGCGCGCGGAACCCCGGATCCAGCTCGTCCCACCGCTCCCGCGGGATGCCGCGCAGCCGCTGTGCAAACCCGGCGATCCAGAATCGCCCGAACACCGGCTCCAACGGGTCGATCAGCGACCCCACCTCCGTCACGACGGCACCGGCATTGCGGAACCGGGCGACAGCATCCTCGACTGCGGCCAGCACGGCGGGCGACGGCTCGACCCAACCCAGACGCGGCGCATATGCGATCCGCAGCCCCGCCATTCGCGAACGCATCTCAGCCAGCCAACCGGAAGCCGCTGGCGGCAGGCCATACCAGTCCCGGTCGTCCGGCTGCGCCATCACCGCCAGCATGGCCACCGCGTCCCGCACCCGGCGGGCGATCGGTCCGCCGGCGACCAGCGTGGCATGCACGCCCTCCATCGGGTGATGCGGCACCCGCCCCGTCGTGGGCTTCAGTCCATACAACCCGCAGAAGCTGGCCGGAATCCGAATCGAGCCGCCGCCATCGTTGCCGAACGCCAGTGCGCCGACCCCCGCTGCCAGCGCCGCCGCCGCACCCCCGCTGGACCCGCCCGACGACCGAGTGGGATCCCACGGATTGCGCGTCGCCGCCCCGCGCAGCCGGCTGTCGGTGATCCCCTTCCAGCCCCATTCCGGCAGCGTGGTCTTGCCCAGGATCACGGCCCCTGCCTCGCGCAGCCGGGCGGCCACGGGCGCGTCTGCCTTCGCCGGCCCCTCCGGCGTCGTCAGCGAACCGTGCCGCGTGGGCAGCCCGGCCACGTCGATATTGTCCTTGATCGTCAGCGGCACGCCATCCAGCGCGCCCAGTGGCTGCCCGGACCGCCACCGCGCGGCAGACGCCTCTGCCGCCGCCATCGCCCCCGCACGATCCACCAACTGGAACGCGTGCAGCGACGGCTCCAGCGCGGCGATGCGGGCCAGTTCGCGCTCAGCCACCGTGACCGGCAGCGCCGGGTCAGCCCGGTAGGCAGCGGCTAGCGCGTCCAACGCCGGCAGCGTCTCAGGCAAGGGATGGCCTCCGGTGCGCCCAAGGCCGGTCCTGCTCCAGAACCGCGCCCAGCCGCAGCACGGCGCCGTCCGAACCCCAGGGGCCGACCACCTGCGTCGCCGTTGGCAGCCCGTCCCCACCGAACCCGGACGGGAACACCGCCGCCGGGGTCGCGAACAGATCCTTCACCGTCACCGGCAGCCCTTGCAGCGGCTCGAGCCGGGACAGCGCCTTGGACCGGATCAGCGCGGCCGCCTGGGCCATAGGCATGAACAGCACGTCGGGATCCGGGTCCATGTCGCACTCCGTCGCGGGGCAAGACAAAGGGTTGCCTTGCGGTCGGATATAAAAGTTTAGTACGCGGGCGGAGCGCAAGCGGCGCCCAC
>CAXSEG010000310.1:0-4816 GCA_964235545.1 uncultured Acetobacteraceae bacterium | reverse complement strand
CGGTCGGCGCCATGATGGTGGTGTGCTGCAGCAGCTTCATGGCATTGGCCGCGACCATCAGCTGGACGTAGGGCGAGCCGAGCGCCACCGGCAGCCAAAGCCCGGTGGCGCCGGACTGGCCGATCTTGTTCAGGTATGGTGTCCAGTCTGCGGTATCGAGCGGGGCGTAGCTCTCGCCGACGATCTTGATGCCGGGGATCTCGGAGAAGGCCCGGCCGGACGAGCGGCCATACAGGTAGTCGCTGCCCAGGATGTAGAATCCCCCGGCCGACAAGGCTGGCTGGCCCGCCGTGAACCGCGCCACCGCATGGGCGATGGTGGTGGCGGAGGGCACCGTGCGGAAGGTCCACGGGTTGCAGCTCTTGCCGGTAATGTCGTCCGCGACCGCGCTCGCCATCACGTCCGGCACCGGCATGCGGTCGGCCCGCGCCGCGGCGGACAGGGCGGCGCCCTCGCTGCTCAGCGACGAGCACAGCAGGCCCGAAACACCTTCGGATTGCAGGCTGGCGGCCTGTTGCTGCGCGACCGAGGGGTCGCTCTTGCTGTCGCGCACCAGCAGCTCCACCGGGCGGCCGGCGATCTCGGGGCGGGCGGCGACGGCCAGCTCGGCCCCCTCGCGCAACCGCGTGCCGATATCGGCGCCGGACCCGGACAGGGCGGCGACGCAGCCGAGTTTGACCGGCTCCGCAGCCCGGCACCCGCTCCCCAGCAACAGCAGCCCGGCGACGAAGGCGAGGACGGTCAATGTCCGTCCACCGTATACAGTGGACATGCTAAGCGGCTGGCTCGTCCACGAGGTAGCGGCGAATCTGGTGACCCATCTCTCTGATCTCGGCGCGCACCATCGGGCTCGTGGACATGGCGCGGAAGAACGGGTGGGCGCCGCCCGGCACCCGGCGCAGGGTGGTGGAAACGCCCGCATCCATCAGCCGCATGGCATACAATTCGCCCTCATCGCGGAGGATGTCATACTCGCAGGTCACAACGTAGGCGGGGGGCAAGCCGGTCAGGTCTGGCTCCTGCAACGGGACGACGAGCGTGTCGGTCGGCATGCCCTCGCCGTAGAAGTGTTTCCAGAACCATTCCATGTAGGGCGTGGTCAGCAGCAGGTTGTTCCAACTGTGGTAGGACGGCCGCGAGGTGTCGCGGTCGGTCAGCGGGTAGATGAGGAGCTGGAACGACAGCTGCGGTGTGCCGTGCTTGCGCGCGAGGAACGTGCAGGCGGCGCTGAGCTGCCCGCCCGCACTGTCGCCGCTGACGCCGATGCGCGTTGCGTCTAAGCCGAGGCGTGCGGCATTCTCGGCGATCCAGCACAGCGCGTCGTAACAGTCGTCGATCGCAGCGGGATAGGGGTGCTCCGGCGCCAAGCGGTAGTCGACCGCGAAGTAGGCCACGCCGCTCGCCTCCGTCAGCGCGCAGACGTAGCGGTCATGGGTGTCGATGTTGCCGATCACCCAGCCGCCGCCGTGGAAATACAGCATGATCGGCAGGGCCCCCGTGGCCCCGCGGGGTTTGAACAGGCGCAGGCGGATTCTGCGGCCGGGCAGCTCGGCCACCATGTCCTCCGTGACCACGCCCTCCGGCCGCGGCGGCATGTCGTTGCGCGCGAAACCATCCATCAGCGCACGCACCTCGTGCGGCTGGCGCGTCTCCATCGGAGGATCGCAGGCCGCGACCATGGTGGCGAACAGAGGTGCGATCTCAGGGTGCAGCTTCGCAGCGTTCATCCGAGGCATTCCCGTACAGTGACGCATCGACCCTGCACCGGCGGCATGCCGCCGACAAGTTTGGATTTTGTGTACATTGCAGTCTTGCGCCGTAGTGGCGCCGAATGCATGCTTCGGCCATGCACGCCGCGCGCCAACATGCTCCGTCACTCGCCGTCGACCGCGGCCCGGCGTTGCAGTTGCTCGGCGTGGAACGCTCGTACGGGACCTATCACGCGCTGCGCGGCATCGATCTCGCGGTCGAGGCCGGGAGCTTCATCAGCCTGCTTGGGCCCTCGGGCTCGGGCAAGACCACAATCCTGCGGCTGATCGCCGGGTTCGAGCGGCCGACCGCGGGCCGCATCCTCATTGATGGCCAGGACATGACCGGCATGCCTGCGCACCGGCGCCCGGTGGGGGTCGTGTTCCAGAACCTGGCCCTGTTCCCGCACCTCACGGTGGGCGGCAACGTGGCCTTCGGGCTGGAGGTACGGCGCACGCCGCGGCAGGACATCCTGCGCCGCGTGGCAGAGGCGCTGGCGATGGTCGACCTGCCCGGCATGGAAGGGCGCCGGGTGCACGAGATGTCGGGCGGGCAGCGGCAGCGCGTCGCCCTCGCCCGCGCGCTCGTCCTGCACCCCGCCGTGCTGCTGCTGGACGAGCCGCTAAGCGCGCTGGACCTGAAGCTGCGGCAGATGCTGCAGGACGAACTGAAGCAGATCCAGCGCCGGTCAGGGGCGACCTTCGTGTTCGTCACGCACGATCAGGACGAGGCGTTGCGGCTATCCGACCGCATCGCCGTCGTCAATCGTGGCCGGTTGGAGCAGGTCGGCACGGCCGCCGAGATCTACGACCGGCCCTGCTCGGCGTTCGTCGCCGGCTTCGTCGGTGACACCAACATGCTGCCGGGCCGCATCGCCGCTGGCGGGCCAGACCGCGTGGGGATCGCGCTGGACGGGATGGGCCGCACGCTGGGTGCGCCCTGCCATGTCGCCGTCGCGTCCGGCAGCCTGGCGGCGCTCTCGATACGGCCGGAGAACCTGCGCCTCGGCGCCGCGGACGGGCTGCCCGCGATCGTGACGGATGTCACCTATGCCGGCGCACGCATCCGCTACGCCCTCCAGGTGACCGGCCGCTCCTTGCTGGCCGACGTCGCCGTGCGGCCCGGCAGCGGCGACCGGCTCCAGCCCGGCGCCGCCACCACGGTCAGTTGGGCTGCCGCAGACAGCGTGATCGTTCCGATCGATGAAGGAAAACCGTCATGAAGCACGCCCTGCGCACCCTGATGGCGGCGGCCCTGCCCGTGCTGTTTGCCGGAACCGCCCTGGCGCAGGGTGTGACCATGGCAGCGTATGGCGGCGGGAACGGCGAAACCTGGCGCAAGGGCCTGCAGCAGCAGTTCACCGCCGCCACCCACATCAGCGCCAAGGTGGTCGACCTGCCGGACACGGAGGCAGCCTTGCGAGCCAGCGCGGCCAGTCCGCAGTACAACGTCGCCTGGGTGACCGCTTTTTCGGCCGCCAACCTGTTCCGTGACGGCCTGCTGCAGACCTTCGACGCAAAGGACTTTCCGGATCTGGCGGGCTTGCCGGACGCCGATCTGATGCGGGCGCCAGACGGGCGGCTGATCGGCATTCCCGTGCAGTATCAGTTCTACAGCATCGCCTTCAACACGGGGCAGGCGAAGGCGTCCGACTTCCCAAGCTGGCAAAGCCTTGGCGAGCCGGCATGGAAGGGGCGAATCGCCGTGCCGCAGCCCTACATCGCCGCGAGCTACGACGTGCCGATGATGGCGCATGGCGCGGGCAAGGACGCCGACATGGCGGCCGGCCTGGCAGCCTACAAGCCGGTCCTGGGCAATGCGTTCACAACCCTCAGCTCCTTCGCGCAGGGCAACCTGCTGCTCAGCCGCGGCGAGGTGGCTGCCCTGCCGTTCTACTCCGCCCGGATCACCGCGCTGAAGCAGAGCGGGGCCGCGGTCGACATCACCCTGCCCAAGGAGGGTGGGCTGATGCTGCCCTACCTCCTGGTGGCGCCCAAGAACGCGCCGGACCTGCCGGCGGCGGTGGCGTGGCTGAAGGCCGCGACGCAGGCGGATGCCCAACTGCGCATGTTCGACATCTCGGGCTACCTGCCGTTCAGCCCGAACGCCACGCTGTCGCCCAAGCAGGTGAGTGATCTGGGCAGTGACCTGCCGACGCTGCGGGGCAAGCTGTACGAACCCGACTGGTGGGCAGTGTCCGCCGGGGAGAAAGCGCTGTCTGGGCAGGTCGAGCAGATGCAGGCCGCACTGCACTGAGCGCGCGCTTCGGACGGCCGCTTGCCGGCATCCTTCCCGGCGGCCTGCTCCTGGCCTTCACGACGGGGCTGGTGCAGCTCGTGGTGTCCTCCATGGCCCACGGCGGCGCCGAGTACGCCGCGTTCTTCGCCCGGCCCGACTACGTCCGGCTGCTGCTGCGGACCTGGTGGATGGCCGGCATGACATCCGTGCTGTGCCTTCTGCTCGGCTATCCGACGGCGCTGTTCATCGCCCGCACGCGGCTGCGGCGGGACTTGTTGCTGCTGATCGTCGTGCTGCCCTGGCTGGTCAGCATCGTGGTGCGGACCTATGGCTGGATCGTCCTGCTCGGCAACCGCGGCGTGCTGAACGGGGCGCTGCTGGGGATGGGCCTGGCCGACCGGCCGGTAAGGCTGATGTTCAACACGGGGGGCGTGATCATCGGCCTAGTGCACGTGTTCTGCCCGTTCACCGTGATGACGGTGCTCGGCTCGCTGCTGCAGCAGGACCGCTCGCTGGAGGAGGCGGGCACGAGCCTGGGCGCCGGGCCATGGACCACCTTCCGCCGCGTGGTCCTCCCCCTGAGCGTGCCTGGCGTCATGTCCGGCCTGACGCTCGTCTACCTGATGAGCACAGGGGCGATCGTCACCCCGCTGCTGCTGGGCGGCGTTGGCGACCAGATGCTCGGCAGCCAGATCTATACGGAAGTGTTCCAGCAATTCGACTTCCCGAAGGCCGCGGTGATGGCCGTGCTGCTGGGTGGTTCCTCGCTGCTGGTGATCGGTCCGCTGCGCTGGCTGGAGCGGCGGCTGACCGCCAACATGCCCGGCGC
>CAXSEG010000309.1:0-4923 GCA_964235545.1 uncultured Acetobacteraceae bacterium | reverse complement strand
AACCGGCAAGGACGTCACGGCCTCGATCGTCGCGATCTTGTCCGGCCACTCGTCGATGATCCAGTTGTTCCAGTCGAGTGGGAAGCCATGCACCGCCACCGCGTCCAGCTGCTCCAGCACACCCTGGTTGGCCAGCACGCGGATGAAATCCGGATCGATCGGCGAGATGCCGCCCAGCACCCGCGGCAGCCCCGGCTTCTCGGCCGCGATCGCCTGGCCGGCCAGCTTGCACGTTTCCGCGAACACCACCCAGCCCGGATCGTTCTCCAAATCCCAGTGGGACTTGTTGTTCGGCTCGTTCCAGATCATCGCGGCTTCGATCATCGCCCGGCTCCCTTCGCCGGGTAGGCGGCACCTGATTGGCCCCCCTCGAGGTGCCGGCAGATGAACACCTCCTCCTCCGGCATCGCCACGATCCCGAATCCGGCGCTACGCAGCATCGCGGCGGCACAGGCCCGGTTGGGCGTCCACCAATTCGTGTTGTCCTGCGAGTAGCTCTGCTCGATGAAATGCAGCTTGGGATAGCCGGGCTGCTCGAACACCGCCGTCTCGGCAAAAGGATAGTCCTCAGCCACCGCCGGCATCGCCGGGTCACCGCGCTGCATGGACTGGAACACCAGCAGGTCCCGCGTGACGTGGGCGTGGATCAGGTCCAGCGCCAGCAGCGGGTGGCGCAAGTGGTACAGCACGCCGATGAAGAACACGACGTCGAACCGCTCGCCCAGTTCGGCGACGTCGTACACCGACATCTGGCGGAACTCGATGTCCAGCCCCTCGACACCGGCGGCAAAGCGCGCCTGCGCCAGGTAGTCGTCGTCAAAGTCGATCCCCACCACGCGCTCGGCCCCGCGCCGCTTCATTTCCATGGAGTAGAAGCCGCCGTTGCAGCCGATATCGAGCACGGTCTTGCCCGTGAGGTCGGCCGGGATCTCGTGCGCGAAATGCCGCCATTTCACCGCGGGGTAATCGCCCAGGAAGTGCTCGGGCGCGGTCCGCACGCCCATCAGTTCCATGTTGTGGAACCAAGGTCCCAGTTCGGCGGCGCGCTGCCGTACGCGGTCTGCTGTCCAGTCGGTGTTCATGGAGTGATGGGTTCCGTACTCGGCCGTTCCAGGATGGCACCCCCGGCGTGGTGTAGGGCGCTCGCGGCCGGGGCCGCGGCCGGGTCGCCCTCGACCGCGCGCATCGCCTCGCGGTAGCCGTGCAGCGTGCCGACATCCACGTAGCGCTGCCCGGCGCGTAGGCCCCAGGCCTCGCCGCCCGCCGCGAGGTAGGCGTTGACCAGCGTGCCGATAAACTGGTCCTGCCGCTCGCGCGCGATCCAGAACGCGTGCAACTGGTGCAGCATGGCGCCGGGTAGCTTGAACGCGCCCCAGACCCAGTGCGTGTGCGGGGTGGTGGCCTTCACCTCGATCGCCGTCACCCGCCCCTCGCCGTCCATCAGCACGGCGTCGAACAGGCTGGGGTCGGCCACCGGGAACAGCAGGAAGGTCAGCCTATCGTCCGGCAGCCGGGCTAGCGCGTCCGCCGGGAACCACACCGTGTCCGGCAGGCCGAGCAGCACCGGCTCATCCTGCCCGATCAGCGGCAGCGCGCGGAAGATCGCGTCGCACAGCCCGGTCGCGTGGTTCTGCACCACGTAGGCGAAGGCGGTGTCCCCGAGCGAGCCGCCGTAATACTGCAGAATGTCGGACTTCCACGGCGAGATCACGAAGCAGATCTTGTCCGCCCCGCCGCGTACCATGCGTTCCACCAGGTATTCGCTAACCGCGCGGGGGCGTTCCACGCCGCGCTCGTCCACCCGGCTTCCGATCGGCAGCAGCTCCTTGCTGAATGCCAGCGGCTGGATGCGCGTGCCCTGCCCGGCCGCGGGAATGATGCCCCACATGCGCTAAGCCACGACCGCCAGCGCCTGCTCGAACGCTGCCACCATCTCGCGGGCGCGCTGCTGGGCGGTGTGCTCAGCCAGCGTGCGCTCCCGTGCCCGGCGCGCGATACGGGCCAGGTCCGCATCCGGCAGGTCCAGCGCCGCCATTGCGTCCTGCGTGCCGTGCGCGACCAGGATCTCCTCGCCCGGCGTGAAGAACTGGCCCAGCCCGTCCCAGTCGTCGGTCAGGATCGGGGTGCCGCACGCCGCCGCCTCGAACAGCCGGCCGGAGGGGCAGAAGCCCATCCGCGCCATCGCCGCCCGCGTCACGTTCAGCGTCATGCGGGAGGAGCAGTAGAACGCCGGGTGCTCGCTGGGCGGCAAGTGGCGGACGAACCAGATGTTGTCCGTCCAGGGGAATGCCGCCGGGTATTGCGCGCCGCCGATCACGAACCTCTCCGCCGGGCGGCGCCGGGCGGGCTCCACGAACAGCGCCTCCAGCGCAGCCTGCCGGTCGGCGGCGTAGGTGCCGAGGTAGGACAGCGCAGCCTGCCGCTCGGTTCGCGGCGGCACGGGCCGGTGCAGCGCCGGGTCGACCGAGCCATAGATCGGCACCACGTACCGCGCGCCCAACTGGTTCCGCAGCGCATCCAGCGCACCGCCGCCGGTGTAGCTCAGCACCAGGCCGTAGGCCGCGAGCCCGTCCGGGCCGACATAGTCCACCGGCTCCCCCGCCGCGAGCCGGGCCAGCGTCACCGGCGTGTCCAGGTCGTAGAAGCAGGACAGGGCGCGGCTGGAGTCGTGGATCAGTGCCGCGGCCTCCAGCGCGTCCGGGCAATAGGACGTGACCATCGCTACGTCGGCTGCCGCCACCGCCTGCCGCGCGCGGGGCAGTGCGCCGGGCCAATCGGGGTAAAGCACCAGCGTGCCGCCATCCGCCAGCTCCGTCAGGTCCCGGTTGCCGGCGTAGAAGCTCTGGTCGCGCTCGAAGAACGTCACGCGGTGGCCGTCATGCAGCAGGCCGTTGATCAGGCCGCGCCAAAGGGCGGCATGGCCGTTCCCCCAGGACGAGCTGACGGCGAGGCCGAAGATGACGATGTTCATACGCCGGCTAGCTGCCATTGCGGCAGATGGGCGTGCAAGTCCGCGAGCGTACTTACGATGCAGCGGCACAACACGGCTACGTGATCGGGCGGTGGCGTGTTCCCTGCAGCGACCGTGATCATGCCGGCGGCGTGCGCGGCCAGCAGGCCCGGCGCGGAATCCTCCAGCGCCAGGCAGTCGCTAGGAGCCGCACCCAGCCGGCTAGCGGCCAGTAGGTGGGTCTGCGGATGCGGCTTCCCATGCGTGACGTCGTCGCGGGTGACGACGCTGTCCATGTGCGGCAGCAGCCCGGCCCGGCCCAGCACGGTCTCCGCCGTCGGCCGCGTGGCACTGGTGGCCACGGCACAGGCGACCCCCGCCCGCCGCAGCGCCAGCACCAGCGCGAGCGCCCCTGGCCGCAGTGCCACCGCGTGGACCAGGCTTGCCGCCTTGCGCCGCCGGTATTCGGCGAAGAACGCCGTCGCCGGGAAGCCGCCGCCGAACTCGGCCAGCAACAGCGGCAGCCGGTCCCGGCTGGCCAGCCCCACCAGCTGGTCATGCACGGCGTCCGTCACGTGCACTCCCAGCGTGGTCGCGGCCGCAATGAACGCGTCATGGTAAGACGGCTCCGTGTCCACCAGCGTGCCGTCCATGTCGAACACCACCGCCCTCGCATCGGAGGCGAGCGCCGGAGCCACCCCGCGTGCCGCGCTCACACGGAGTGCGCCGGCAGCGGGCGCTTCGCCGTCAGCCGCAGCACCAGCAGCCCGGCGGCCGCCGACAGCAGTGAGCCGCAGAACACCGCGAGCTTCACCTCCGCATCGCGCGCCGCGGTGGGGAAGGCGAGGTTGCCGATGAACAAGCTCATCGTGAAGCCAATCCCGCACAGCAGCGACCCGCCATACAGCACCGGCCAGCGCAGCCCGCCGAGCTGGATCAGCTTGAGCCGCGCCGCCAGCATCGTCGCCCCGAACACGCCCACCTGCTTGCCCAACAGCAGTCCGCCGGCAATGCCGAGGAACACCGGGTCCGCCAGCGTGCGGACCGATACGGCGCTGACCTGCAACCCGGCATTGGCCAGCCCGAACAGCGGCAGGATGGCGAAGGCGACCCACCCCTCCAACCCCGTCTCCAACCGGGATGCCGGGCTGGCTGCCTCACCCGGCCGCTCGCCCATCGGCACCACAAAGGCGAGCGCCACGCCGGCCAGCGTGGCATGAATGCCGGAGCGGTAGATCGCCGCCCACAGCACCGCACCGCCGATGAGATAGGGGCCGAGCGAGCGCACCCCGGCGCGCCCCATCGCCCACAGCGCGGCAAGCACGACGGCGGCAAATATCAACGCCTGCCAGTCCAACCGGTCGGTGTAGAACAGCGCGATCACCAGGATGGCGCCGAGGTCATCCAGGATCGCCAGCGCCGTGAGGAATACCTTCAGCGTGTTCGGCACGCGCCGGCCCAGCAGGCTCATCGCGGCGAGGGCGAAGGCGATGTCGGTGGCGACGGGCACCGCCCAGCCCCGCAGCGCCGCCGGGTCGGCGTGGTTCAGCGCCGTGTAGATGAGCGCGGGCACGATCATGCCGCCGAGTGCCGCGATCCCGGGTGCGGCGGCCCGGCGCACCGAGTTCAGCTCGCCATCCGTCATCTCCCGCCGGATCTCGAGCCCAACCAGCAGGAAGAAGACGGCCATTAGCGCGTCGTCGATCCAGTCGTGTAACGGCAACTCGAACCGCCCGCCCGCGGCGCTGACGCCAAGCGGCAGGTGCAGCAGCGCCTGATACGATGGTGCCGCCGGCGAGTTGGACCAGACGAGCGCCACGCAGGCTGAAACCACCAGCACCAGCCCGCCGGAACTGCTGCTCCGGAAAAAGGCGAGCAGCGGCGCGAGGCGTTGCCGGGCCGTGTGGGTGATCGTGGGAGCGGTCACCAAGCCGTCCCTAAGACCGTAGCCGGCTGCTTTCGCTCCCGCACCC
>CAXSEG010000308.1:0-4931 GCA_964235545.1 uncultured Acetobacteraceae bacterium | reverse complement strand
CCTAGCCTGTCAGGCCAGCCACAGCTGTTCGCTCCGGAAGTTGAATCCGCCGATCGTTTTTCGACGGCTTTTAGCACGCGGTCTTCCGGGGATGATTCAGCCTATGGAACCGCTCGGAAACTATATCGAAAACTTTGCCATCGGATATGATGGGGTCTGGTTGAGTTTCCGAGGGTCCGAAGGTCCATGTCCCAGCTCGTTGGTTACGCGCGCGTCTCGATGATGCCGCCCCAGACCAGTGCATGTTGCTTCACCACGGCCCAGGTTCCGATCGCGCCGACCGATGCCGTGGCACGGCATATGGCGATAGTCTGCACCCATCAACCAGTGCCGTTCTGGTAGAGCCTCACGTACTCGCATTCGACCTTCAGCTGCACGAGCTGCTTTCAATAAAGAGCCTGCGTGCGAGTGCCGCCCTCGTCGTTCTCGCTTGTCAAATGTAGAGGCGCCAAACAGGCATGCTACTTCATGCCTCCAGGAACCGTTGGAATGTCAGCCTTAGCCTTCTTCTTGGGAGTAGACCTGCGAGGCTTGGGCGCATTCCCCGGAGCAGATGGCGACTTTGATGGCTTTTTTGACTGGCTCTGCTTTCTAAGAACTTTCTTTATCTCATGCTCTTCCCCAACAAGGTCTTTATATTCGTTGCTTGCCGTGCGAGCCTTATCTTCGGGCGCAGGAAACCTGTCTCTAGCTGCGTCGTCTTCTACCCGCTTTATAGTCGCATCAACATCGGCGACAACAGCAGAAGAAACCTCTGTTTCTGTATTGCTAGAAGAAACTGCTCTTCTACTGCTACCTCTAATAAGGTAGAGAAGCCCGGCCAGACCAAGTCCAGCTACCGCAATATCTTTTACAAGAGCTCTTAAGCGCACAATTCTTCTCCAATCATTTTACCACCCGCGCCGATCGCGGGTTCTAGTCCAGACAAACATTACGACGAGCACCACGACCACCAGCATCGCGTTCTGCTGTAGCGTCATGTGGCCCATCAACCGGAATACGAAGCCGTAGATCACCGCGTGGATCACGGACGAGATGGCCATGTGGGCGACCCAGTCCGTCATGCCTCCGCCGTCGTGGTGGACGTAGGACAGGGTCAGGAACGCCAGGCCAAGTAGGCCCCCGAGCACGCCCGCCTATCCATCGGTTCGGGATAGGGTTGCCCGTCCAGGCACGTCCCAGCGGTCAGCAAGGCCCACGTTGCACCAGATGGTAAGGTTGGCCGTGTGCCGGTCAGTTGCTCGGGCTTTCGCTGCATCGGCTGGGTCTCAGCGACCACGCGGGGCTGGCGCGGTAACGGGCCGACACGCTTCTGGGCTCGGATGCGAGGTAGATAGACTTGGAGGGTCTCGCCTATCTCCGGCCAGGACTTGCCGGCTTCGCGCAGGCGCCGAAACTCGCTGAGCGTCGCCTCCGGCCAGCAGACAACCTCGCTCATGCCTCGCCCTCCGGCGGTGACAGCAGCAGCACCAGCATGTCCCGCATCCGCGCGCCCTCGGCGCCGGCCCGCGCCGCCAATCCGACCTGCCCGCCATCCATGATGATCTGGGCCAGCTCGAGCAGCAGCTGCGCCGGCACTTCTGGGGGCGTGCCGAGGGTGTCGGGGAGAACCCAGATCCGATCCCCGACTTTCATCTCCGACCCGACACCGGGCCTGGGCGGGCTACCGTGGATGACGGCCTTGAAGGGCAAGGTGTCGCCCTGTGCGTTGGTGAAGACGTCCGGGCCATCGCCGGCCAGGCGCAGGCCATCGCCGGCGTAGAGGATGCCGGGAAAGGCTCGAGGCGGCTCATAGGCGTTCACGGCAGGACCGCCTTGATGGTGCAGTGACGCCTGCTTACACCGAACCGCCCGCCGTCATGCTGCTCTCCTCCTGCCCCTTCGATCCCGATGCACGAGCCTTCGGCAACGGCAACCAGCAGCCCTGCGCCTTTCGTTCCAAGCGCCACCGTCATGCGTTGCTCCTCCTGTCGAAAGTCTGCCCCGTGACGCATCACGAAACCACGGTGCCCTGATCAGCCCCGATTTTGTAGCTCTGCAAGCTTCGCCGCCCCGCTCCGCCTCGCGGCCTGCCTCCGAGTGTAGAGCGCCACCATCTGCGGCGACTTTCATCCGCCGGCCTGCATGATCGCCGGCAGCTCGATCCGGTCGCTGGCCGCCATGTCCTGCGCCGCGCCGATCCTGCTGCTGTGCGCCGAGATGCGTGCCACCTGATCGGGCGGGACGCCTGCGGCCGCGGCCATGCCCTTGAACACCCGCGCCACCTCGCCGGCGTCCAGCGCGCCGCCGACCTTTCCCCAGCGCAGCACGGCGCGGAACAGGGTGCCGTCGAGGATCTGGGCCTTGTCGAGCCACACCATGATGAGGCGGCTGGTGTCGGGCGCTAGGTATCGCTCCGAGCCGACGCCCTCCTGGTCCGTCTTGCCGCGCCGGATCGTCACCGTGCCGTGCCCGTCGCTGCCGATCGCCACGTCCTGCAGCTGCATCGCCACCAGCTCGCTGCGCCGGGCCAGGGTATCGTAGGCCACGGCCAGCAGTGCCCTGTTGCGGGCGTCGCGCAGGATCGCGCCAGCGGCGTCGAGCAGCCTGTCCACCAGCCTGCGCGTCATGGCCTCGGCCTGGCGCTGCTCGCGGCCCTGGCTCCGGTTCATCCGCCGCAGGGCCAGCTGCACCAGACTGTGCAGCGCCGGGTTTGCCAGTTCGGAGGCGCGGTGCATGTGGCTGATGCTGGAGACGCAGCGTCGCACCGTCGCAGGTCTGCGCTTGGTCGTCATTTGGTCGACGAATCGCGCGACGTCGTTTGGAGCGGCCGGTAGGCCCGGCACGCCGGTAGCGAGGCACCAGGCGGCAAAGACGGCGGTGTCCGCGCGGATGGCGCGCTCGGTGTTGGGCGCGAAGGCTCCTCTGGCGGCCTCGGCATAGTCCCTGAGCCGGTCGGCTGGCGTCGACAGCGGCTGCAGGCTGCCAGCTGGACCCGCCGGCGCCTCGATCAGGCTCGTACCGGCCTCGTCCAGTGCCATCCTTATCCCTCGCGTCCCGTTACGCCTGTCTGTGCGTGATACGCGCGAGCGGCAGGCACCGACAGCTCTTGTCTCCGGCCTACAACGCCGACATCAGGCTCAGGCCCAGAGCCAAGTGGGCAAAGCGAGCGAGCGAGCGATCTGTCGGTCATCAATAAATCCCTGTTTCGGTTCCAGACACGTTGTCGGCTTCGATCTTGTCCACTGCCGTTGTGTAGCCAGGGTCTCAAAAATGGGCTGGAGTCTGGCGATCCAGCCGGATCGCTGATTTTTACTCACTGACTGGCAGACGTCGCTGTAGGCTAATAAGGAGGCATCGGGGGCAAGAGGATTGCACAGGCCCTCTCGGAGCCAATGCGTTCAATCTGGAATGCAGTCACGTCGATAGCTTGCTGCGACGAGGTCAAGTGCATTTGGGCCTGCGGCTAAATGATGCGGCTCCGGCCGTATTGTCCCTGTCTGGAACGTGGCCGACGTGCACGCGAGTGTGTCGAGCGAGGGCGCCGAGGTCACCCCGAATGCTCATAATGCAGCCACAGACAATCGCAAGCCTGCCGATCTGGGTCGCGGGAGGCCTGATATCGGGAACTGCCATCGGCGTTGCAGGGCTGATCGAATTGCTGATCCGCTGGCTTATCCCGTCGAGAGTGCGCGAAGCCCACACTATGGTCGCGGCATCGATGTTCAATGTTGTGGGGACCACATACTCAGTCCTCCTGGCCTTCGTCGCGATGCTGGCCTGGAATGGCTACGATAGGGCTGGGGCCGTCACCGATAACGAGGCCTCTCTTATTCTCGTGGTGTACCAGCTGGCTGAAGGACTGAGTAATCCCGAGATGGCCGCGATGCAGGCGGACACTGTTTCCTATGGTCAACATGTGGTTGGCGTCGAGTGGCCTGCCCAGGCGAAAGGCACAGCGGTAATGGAGACGGATCTCAGTCTGAGTCGCCTGATTCGGACCGCTTTGCATTTTCATCCAGGCACCATCGCCGAAGGCAGTTTTCAAACTCTGCTGCTTGAGGAGCTAACTAGGTTGGGCAATGCGCGCCGGGAGCGGCTGCTGATCCAGCGTACCCCTCTTCCGCCCGTGGTCTGGTTTGTGCTGCTCGCCGGCGGCGGTATCACCGTCGCGTTCTCATCATTTCTGGCGTCGCAAAATCTCGCCATGCACCTTGCGATGTCGTCACTTCTCGCCTTGTCGGGCGCCCTCGTATTGCTTTTGATCGTTGCATTGAGCAACCCTTTTCGTGGAGAGTTTAGCATTTCACCTCAACCGTTCGAGCATGTGCTGGTGCAGATGACCTCGCCCCATGTCACGCTGTCGGAGACGCCTTGAACAAGCTCACGGCCATGGCCGGATGTCGGATGTTTGTGCGCGCATGTATTGGGCAGCATGAAGTGGTCAGGCCAGTCCAAGGCAAAGGGCGACGACGGCAGGCTTTCTCTCTTGGAGAGTTCTAACTTAGGACAGCTGTGACCATTGGGCACGCTGGCGCTTTGTGTTGGTGGAGGTTGATGGTGTCTGCGGATGGGCTTTGCTGCAAGCGGTGCGCGGGTTCGGACTACGCCCGGAGCGGGGTGGTGCGCGGTCACTAACGCTATCGCTGCCGGACCTGCGGCTGCCATTTCACCGACACGCCGTTGCGCGGCAAGCCGCCTGCCATGAAGGCCCTGGCGGTGCTGCTGTATGGCATGGGCGGCATGAGCTTCAGCATGATCGGCCGGGTGCTGGGGGTGAGCGACGTCGCCGTGCTGAAGTGGGTGCGCGCCGAGGCGGCCGCCCTGCCGGAGCCTGAGGTGCCTGTGGCCGCGGTGACGGTGGGGATCGACGAGATGGGGCACTTCATCAAAAAAACTAGGCCGGCAAAGTTGGCTGTTGGCTGATGCCTGTGCTGAGCTTCTGCCCGGCT
>CAXSEG010000307.1:0-5028 GCA_964235545.1 uncultured Acetobacteraceae bacterium | reverse complement strand
TTCCTCTGTCCACCGCATTTATCAACAACGCATCGCGGAAATCGACAGTCCGCAACCGTCGACCAAGCACAGCATGGACGTTTGTTGCAAGAGCGTTCATGGCAATCCGACGTTCCTGCGGTTGCTCACCGCCTCTTTTAGGAAATAACCAACGAGACAGGCGTCTGTTCACGTGACGGAACTGCTTTAGGCTGTCGATTCTATCGCATGCTTTTTCGGACAGGGAACACCAATCCGTCTTATTATTCTGATCTGTACACAGGATTCTTCGGTCATAACCATCGCCTTTGATATCGGCATCTAGGTTAATGCCGGCGAGATGTTGCGGTGCAAATGCGGGAATACAGAGAAGGATTTCCGCCGCCACGGCGCTGGCTCTGCGGCCGTCTTGTACCGAAGGTTTTAACCCCGGTGCAGCGGCTCGCTTTTCAATCTGACTTGGAACTTCCCAGATACTGCACGGACCCACCGCCTCCGGTCTCGTTATGTCGCGAAGCTGCTCGACTTGATCCGCAGAAAGGTCGGGTTCTTTGGTGGCAACACGTTGCACGGCTACAAGTGCCTGAACGTTCGCATGATTAGCTCCAAGGACATCAGCCACGACTCGCTTAATACCGGCGATCATCGGTGCATGACCTCTCGCGCTGTAGTGCTTTTTCACGACCGGCAGCCACAAACCGATGGTTTCGGTTTCAGTCATGTACTCCAGATCAAGAGCCGGACTAATTGTTATGCCGGCCATTGTGCAAAAAGTGACGAGTAACCAGACTTTCGTTCTGTACTCAACACTGGTCTTGAAGCTGAGAGGACTGCCCATGCCTCCATCTGCGTCTCGGCCACGAATCCGAGGTGTCCAGCTATTAAGCTGCTGCGTGAGAACAGGGAGTTGAGCCTCTTCTAGGCATTTGTATGGATGTATTGATCGATCCTGCGGCAACGCAACGGCCGGGAAGCCTTGATTGGGAAATTGCAACATGAGCTGGTGAAAAGCATAAGCAATTCGGCTGGCGAGCTTGGCGGGCTCGGACATGCCCGCTGTGATGCGACCTGCCTTGCTGCCCTTCCTTGTACCCTCTCGTTCCCTCATCTCACCTACAAACGCCTTGATGTATTCGATTTTAGATTGCTCGTCTGAGGCTGCTAGATCCTCGACGGAGAGGCCGAAATGTCGAGCCAACTGAACTGCATCGCGCATAGGCTGCTGGTCGCCCTGGCGCTTCATGCGATTGATGACCCTCTCCAAATCCTCTAATGTGACCATCTTCTTTTCCTGGGGAGAAGAGACCATTCCCTTCCCTCCCCCCAGAGACTCACCATCAGTTGCTGCCCACAGTTCTCCCTTGCAGTCGTTTACAAATGGCATTCTCTCGGTTACGGCCGCGCCCATGGCGACAGTCAGCGGCCCTGCCATACGATTGTGCCGACTCGCGTCTGGGAATGGCAGGTCATGGGCTGGGCGCGGAGGACATGGAAGGAGGGATGCCGCGGCTGGTTTACTGTCGGTGACGACTGCGTGAACCGCGGTTGCACATCGGTCCGGCGTTGGTTCTGCAACGTCGGTGGAGAGATCACGCGGATCCATGGCGCCGGCCGTCAGTGGAGAGTCGTCAACGCGAAAATGCGACGCCTTGATTGCGGGTCGGGCAGCGGACAGCCGCGGAGTGGCCGTAGGAGTAGTCCCGGCAGCCATCGACGCGGCAACGCCGGACGATGGCTGAGTTATCTCGTGATTGGATATTGCAGTTGTGGCAGCCTGATCGAAACTGTCGAACAAAGACGATTGGGCGCGCTCGAGTCCGCTATGGCTTTTCCGGGTTGCTGACATGCCCGTTTCTCCCAAAATAGCGGGGAGACGACGTATGTACAGGACAGCACATCGCCTCAACCGCGGGTTGAAAACGAAACCGTCCAGTGTGCCTAACACTACACTGTCAGAACCTGCACAACTGTCTCTAGATGCCTGGAAGTAGGGCCCGGTGATCCGGAATGAGCCTGAGTTGGTCCCAGGTCTCTCAAGGAGGCGAGACTCATCGTGCGCGCATACCCATCCGACTTTAGCTTTCGAATGTCAACGGCGTTGATCCAGAAAAAGAGGGAAGAGCTGTGCCTTCAGGTGAAGGTGGTGGAGTGTAAGGTCGTAAAGATGGATAATCGCTCAAACAATGCCCGCTGCTGCAAGGCACGCCGGCGATCGCTGGCGTGAACTTGAGGCCGAGCTACCCCACGGCTCATAGACGCAACCGCCAAGACATTCTGTGCCGCCGTACGTACCCGTAAGCACTGGCCGACGGGGCAATTCAGGCACCGGCGCGACGGCGCAGGAACCTGGACCGTTCGACCAGGAAGCAGAGACCGCCCTGGCCAGCCTGGAGGAGAGCCTGTCTGGCGAGTAGCATCGACGTCCGTCAGCATGACTCCGGCTGACCGGACAGCGGAGACGCCCAGATGCCACCACGTGCCAGGGTCTCCCGGGCCCGTCTGACTCCGACCGATCCGGACGAGGCGCCCCTTCTTCCAGCCCGTCCTGCCGCTGCTGCTCGCAAGAAGGCCGCACCACGCTCCAGGGCAATGAGCGTCGACACCCTCGAGCAGCTCGGGGCACGCGCGTTGGCCGAGCTGCTAATGGCGGCAGCCCAGACCGACACGGCCCTGACCCGCTCGCTCCGCCTCGCCCTGGCCGGCACGGACGGCGCCGGCCGGCTCGCGGCCGAGGTGGAGAAGCGCCTGCGCACCATCGCGCGCTCGAAGGGGTTCATCGCCTGGGACAAGGTGCGTCCCCTCGCCCGCGAGCTGGACGGGCTGCGCAAAACCATCGCCGGCCCGCTCGCCGCCAACGACCCGCGTGCAGCAGTGACGCAGATGCGGCTGCTGCTCGGCCCAGGTACCGGCGTGTTCGAGCGCAGCGACGACGGTAGCGGCACTCTGGGCGAGGTGTTCCGCCAGGCCAGCGCCGCGCTTGGCAAGCTGTGGGGCTTGGTCGAAGACCGCGACCCGCTGGCCCTGGCCGGCGAGGTGCTCGCCCTGCTGGATGCCGACGACTACGGCGTGACTGATCACCTGCTGGCTGCCGCCAGCCCCGACCTTGGGTCCAGTGGGCGAGGCGAACTACGTCGTCTGCTGCAGGAGCGGCTGGCCAGGTTGCCGCGCCCGCGGGGGCAGGATGACCATGCCGGCTGGCGAGGCCGCTTCATGCTGTGCGTGCGGCTGTGCGAGCTGGCAGACCTGGAGGAGGACGTGGACGCCTTCATCGCCGCGGCCGAGGCGGGCGGGCGGGTGGAGGCGTTCTCTGCCGACATCGCCGAACGCCTGGTTGCCCATCGCCGTCCAGACGAGGCGCTGGCCTGGCTGGCCCGTGCGCCAGCCCTCCATGAGGGCGAGGAGCTCCGACACACCGACCTGCGCATCGCGGCGCTGGACGCCCTCGGACACAGGCAGGAGGCGCAGGCACTGCGCTGGGAAGTGTTCGGCCGCTGGCTGAGCCCGAGCCACCTGCGCTCCTACCTGCGCAACCTGCCGGACTTCAACGACGTGGAGGCAGAGGAGCGGGCGATCGCCCTGGCCTTGGCGCATCCCGACCGCACCCTGGCACTCTGCTTCCTGGTGGGTTGGCCCGAGCTGCGGGCAGCGAACCTGCTGGTGCGCACCCACTACGGCGAGCTGGACGCCCGGGACTACGCGCGCCTGCGCCCTGCCGCCGATGTCCTGGCCGAGAAGCATCCGGCGGCTGCAACCCTGCTGCACCGGGTGCTGGCGGAGGACGTGCTGCAGAGGGCGTTCGCGCGGCAGTATGTCTACGCCGCCCGCGACGTCATGGCGTCCGTGGCCCTGGCGCCGTTCCTGCCGGAGGAGCCTGGGCTGGAAAGCCACGCGGCGTTCGTCGGCCGGCTGCGCCGCGAGCACCCGCGCAAAGCGGCGTTCTGGAATCTACTCGGCGACAGCCTGAACGTGCCAGCGCTGTCGGCGTCGTCGCGCCTAGTGCACTGAGCGCCATGGGCCTGCGCCTGCGGGTGATCGACATCGAGACCACGGGCGAGGCGCCACCGGCCGAGATCATCGAGTTCGGCCGCGTCGACGTGGTCCGGACAGAGGACGCCTGGGTGGTGGAGCGGCCGATGGCGCGGCTCTACCGCCCGCTGGGCGCCATCCCGCCCGAGACCATGGCGGTGCACCACATCACCGAGGCGGACTTCACTTCCGATACCCCTGTGTGCACGCCGGAGCGGCTGCAGCAGGCCATCCAAGGCGGCAAGGGGCCAGACGTGCTGGTGGCGCACAACTGCGCCTTCGAGCGGCTGTTCCTCGAGGCGGCATTGCCCGTCAGCCTGCCCTGGATCTGCACCTACAAGGTGGCGCTGCAGGTCTGGCCCGGTGCGCCGCGCCATTCTAATCAGGTGCTGCGCTACTGGCGCGACCTGAAACTGGATCCGGCACTGGCCATGCCGCCGCACCGGGCCGGGCCGGACGCATATGTCACCGCGCACCTGCTGACCGAGCTTCTGGGCTCGGCCAGCGTCGAGCAGATGATCCAGTGGACCGC
Organism: uncultured Acetobacteraceae bacterium; assembly: GCA_964235545.1. Classification (GTDB taxonomy): domain Bacteria; phylum Pseudomonadota; class Alphaproteobacteria; order Acetobacterales; family Acetobacteraceae; genus LMUY01. The sequence continues at coordinate 491 of CAXSEG010000307.1, read as the reverse complement.
CGAGCCGAAGCGCCTGCCCACCCTGCCGTTCGGCAAGCACCGCGGCCTGCCCTGGCCCGAGGTGCCGCTGGACTACCTGCAATGGATGGCACGGCAGACGGACATGGATGCCGACGCGATCTGGTGCGCGCAGCAGGAGGTGTCGCGGCGAGGTACATCTTTGGATCGTCAACCCAGCAACCTGGAAGCGAGAGTAGGCTGACGATCCTGTCGCAGCGCGCTCCACGCTGGCCGTCGCGCCCGCGTGGAACCAGATCGCGCAGCCGTTCGTACTAATCGTCGCACAGCCTGTCCACGCTGCCGCTTGCCACGGCCGAACCTCAAAAGCAGTTTTGAATCACGCGAGAGGCCGGACGGGAATCCTCATCACCGAGATCGTCACCACGGCCAATCAGGCGATGGGCGGATCCTGATTGGCCTCTTGCGGCCGAGGCGTCGCATCATCCTCGGCCATCCAGGCCTTCAGAAGGGTGGTGCTGACCGCTAGCACG
>CAXSEG010000306.1:0-5063 GCA_964235545.1 uncultured Acetobacteraceae bacterium | reverse complement strand
GGACCGCGCCACCGCCGACGACCTGGTGCAGGACACCGTGGTACGCGCCCTGAGCGCGCTGGGCCAGTTCCAGGCCGGCACCAACCTCAAGGCCTGGTTGTTCACCATCCTGCGCAACCTGTTCTTCGAGCAGGCAAGGCGCCGCAAGCGCGAGGCTGCGGCCCTGGTCGCCCATCTGCCCGTCGAGGAGGCCGTCCGTCCCGACCAGGCCGACGCGGCAGAGGTGCGCGACCTCGAACTGGTGTTGTGGCGCCTGACTCCCGTACTGCGGGAAGCACTGGTGCTCGTCGGCGCACAGGAACTCACGCACGAGGAGGCGGCGCAGATCTGCGGCGTGCCGGTGGGCACCATGAAGGCGCGCGTCTCCCGCGCTCGAACCGAGCTCTCGCGGATCATGCAACCGGCCTGACCGGTCGGAGAGCGTCGCCCGGGCCATCCTGACGCACCCTAGCGGCCGGATTGGGCGCCACAACGGCTAGCGAGCGACCGTTCCCTATCCTCGCGTTTTCGTGACTCTAGGGACGCAACCCTTTCAGCGGGTCCGTCATTGGTCGGACAAGGAACGGAGAGCATCCTCAATGTCCACGTCAGTCTTTCACGACCAGGTCATCGCCATCCTGCCGAAGCTCCGCGTGCAGGCCCTGGCATTGACCCGCAACCGCGCCGCCGCCGAGGATCTCGTGCAGGACGCCGTTTGCAACGCCTTGTCGGCCCAGACCACGTTCATCCCCGGCACTAACTTCGCCGCCTGGATGCATCGCATCCTCCGCAACCGCTTCATCTCCAACCTGCGCAAGCGCCGTGACACGACCGACATCGACGACGTGCCGCAGTCCGTGTTCGCGACCGATGCCGCCCATGAGGACCGCCTGGCGCTCAAGGAGCTTGGTGCCGCCATGAACCGCCTGCCGGCCGATCAGCGCGAGGCGTTGGTCATGGTCGTGGTGCACGGCATGAGCTACGAGGCGCTCGCCCAGTCCACCGGCTGCGCCGTCGGCACTGCAAAGAGCCGCGTCTTCCGCGCACGCCGCCAGCTCGAGGCATGGCTGATGGGGGACGTGAAGGAAAGCCGCCCCGGCCAGCGTGTGTCCAAGGACCTCCTCCTCAGCCACGTCCAAGACGCTTCTGCGGATATGCCCTTCTAACAAACGATCATTGGTGCGTGTGAACAGAAACCGGCCAACGTTTGGCCGGTTTCTTTGTTTGGAGCGTGGCAGGCGTGAAGCATCCAGACATGAAACAGCCCAAGGTCAAGGAAGGCGGCGAGAAACAGACGGCGGCAAAGCCCGAAGCCTTCGACCTGTGGTTGAAGCGGGGCTTGCACCAGATTTATGACGACGTCGCCAAGGAGCCGATTCCTGAGGACCTGTTGCGCCTGATCGAGGAAGATCGCGGCCAGTGACCTGGCGATGGCGGCCCGTATGGTGGTCGCGCATCGGTCACACACGGGGGCGGCTCATCCTGCTCTCCTTCGTTGCAGCCGTCCCGATCGCAGGCATGGCGGCCATGATCGCCTGGCAGGAATTCCAGTCAACCACACGGGGCGCCCAGGAACGGGCCACCTTGCTGGATGGTCAGTCCCTCGCCCAATACCATACCGCCCTCGCCTCTGTAGCCGGCCGGCTGTTCGGCATCATGCCGAGCGTCACCAACGGCATGTGCAATGCCTCGATGGGCCAGTTGCTTGCGCAACAGGCCATACTGGGTGTCATCACCGTCGACCTCGATGGCAACACCGTCTGCCAGATTGGCGACGCCTTTCCCGCCGTCCCTGGGCCGCGGCGCTGGTACGAGCAGGTGCGGGGCGGCGCGCCCGTCGGTCTCGACGCCGTGGGGCCGGGTCACGCACCCGTCCTGGCCATCCATGCAGCTTCCGGGACCGTGATCGCGGCGATGTTGCGGCCGGATTGGTTCGCCACCGACTCCCTGCCGCAAATCCCCGATCCCGGGGACGTCACCTGGCTGCTGGACCAGGACCGGCACGTGCTCGTCTCCCGCGGGGACGCCGCCGCCGCTCTGCCCGACCTCGCCACCATGGTACGCCTAGTGGGCGCCCGGCAGTTCGCATTGCGCGCGAGTTCGGCCGAGCACCTGCGCTACGCCTACGCCACCACGCTGCTGCCCGGCGGCTGGCGCCTGATCGCCGCCACATCGGCCGAGCGGGAGCACACCCTCGCCGTCCGCAACCTGCTGTTCCGCATGGCCGAACTCGCCCTGATGTTCGTGCTGGGGCTCACCGCCATCGTGCTCGGCGCGGACGTCGCCTTCGGCAACCCGCTCCGCCGCCTCAGCACGGCCGTGCGCCGCTGGCAGGCCGGCAACCCGTTCGACCCCGGCAACCTCACCGGCGCGCCGGACGAGGTGCTCGAGCTGGCGCAGTCCTTCCGGGAAGCGACGGGGGTGCTGCGGCAGAAGGAGGCCGAGTTGGTGCGCTCCCAGGAGAAGCAGAACCTCCTGGTCTTGGAGATCCATCACCGCGTGAAGAACAACCTGCAGGTGATCGCCAGCCTGCTCAACCTCCAGGCCAGCCGCATCCGCGTGCCGGAGGCCCGGGCCGAGTTCCAGGCCGCGCGGGACCGGGTGCGCGCCCTCGCGACACTGCACCGCCACCTTTACGCCGACGGCGAGCTGCACACGATCAACATGCGCTCCTTCCTGACCGAGCTGTGCGGGCAGTTGTTCTCCGCCATGGGTGAGAAGGAGGGCGACCGCATCACCCTCTCCATCGAGGCGCCGGAGCTGCGCATGTCCAGCGACCAGGCGGTGCCGTTGGCCCTGATCGTGACCGAGGCTGTCACCAACTCGGTGAAATACGCCTTCCCACGTGGCCGCTCGGGCCGGGTCAGCGTGTCGTTGACCGGGGTGGAGGGATGCCTCGACCTGGTGATCAGCGATGACGGCGTCGGCATCCCCGCCGGCAAGTCCGAAACCGAGAGCGGCACCCGGGACGGCATCGGCCTGCAATTGATCCGTGGCTTTGCCCGCCAGCTCGGCGCCTCGCTCGACGTGGAGCAGGGGCCTGGTACCCGCTACGCCGTCCGCCTTGCACCGCCGTCCAAGTCCCACGGCGCGCCCGCCGCGCGCATGCTGGACGCCTGAGCACCGGGGCGGGATAGTGGCCGCATGAGCAGCATCCCGTTCGATCCCGACCTCGCCGCCACCCTCACCGCGTGGCGCCGCCATCTGCACGCCAACCCGGAGCTCTCGCTGCAGGAAACCGGGACCGCGGCCTTCGTCGCCGCCAAGCTCGCGGACCTGGGCGTGCCCTGCGTGACCGGCGTGGGCGGCCACGGGGTGGTCGCCACCATCCGCCGCGGGCAATCCAACCGCAGCGTCGGCCTGCGCGCCGACATGGACGCGCTGCCGATCGAGGAGCAGACCGGGCTCCCCCACGCCTCCACCCGGCCCGGCGTGATGCACGCCTGCGGCCATGACGGGCACACCACCAGCCTGCTCGGCGCCGCCGCCCTGCTGAGCCGGGACCCCGACTGGTCCGGCACTGTCCACCTGGTGTTCCAGCCGGCGGAGGAAGGGGCCGGCGGCGCCCGCGCCATGCTGTCGGACGGCCTGCTCGACCGCTTTCCGATGGAGCGCATCTTCGGCTACCACAACTGGCCCGGCGTCCTGGCTGGCGAGGTCGTAGTGCATGACGGCCCGGTCATGGCCGCCGGCTCCCGCATCACCATCACCATCGACGGCCATGCTGGCCACGCCGCCATCCCCCATCTGGCGCGGGACCCCGTGCTCGCCGCCGGGCACATGCTGGTCGCACTGCAATCCATCGTGTCCCGCAACATTAACCCGATGGACACCGCCGTGATCTCCATTTGCATGCTCGAGGCGGGGGTCGCGGCCAACCAGATCCCCCACCGGGCCGTGATGCGCGGCACCATCCGCAGCCACCGGCCCGAGATCCAGGCCCAGATGGAGGCGGACATCCACCGCGTGGTGGCCGGCGTGGCCGCCACGTTCGGGGTCACGGCCACGGCGGAGATGCCGGCTGGCGCGCCACCGACGATCAACGCCCTGCCGGAAGCCGAACTGGCCGCCCAGGCTGCCATTAGCGCCGGCCTGACGGTGCACCGGGACCGGCAGCCCACCATGGCCAGCGAGGATTTCGGCGCCTACCTGATGCAACGTCCCGGCGCCTTTGCCTGGATCGGCAACGGCCCTGGCGACGGCGGGCGGGAGCTGCACAACCCCAACTACGACTACAACGACGCTATCATGCCTGCCGCATCGACCTGGCTCGCAACCGTCGCCAAGACGGCGCTCGCCACCTGAATCAGGTTTAACGTCGGTGATGCCTGGGCAGGCTGCTCCGGCACCGCTATTTCCACTCCCATGAGCGCCCCCACCAAGGCTGGTAAAGACTGGCTGCGCACCGAGAGCCGGCGGGCGCGGCGTGCTGCCCGGCCGGCCATCCTGCTCGGCCTGGCGGGAACGGTGCTGGCGATCGTCCAGGCGGCGTCGATCGCCGCGATCCTGGGCGGCGCCCTGGCCGCGCAGCGCGCCCCCGCCGCCTGGGCGGTGGTCGCCTTCTGCCTCGCCGCACTCGGCCGTGCGGCCGCCAACATCGCGGCCGAGCGGGTCGCGGTGGGGGCAGGGGTCGCGGCCCGTCACAGCCTGCGTGCCGAACTCATGGGCCGCCTGCTCGCCGCCGGGCCGGCCGTACTGCGGCGGGAGCATTCGGCGGCCCTCGCCACCACCGTGGTGGACCGGATCGACGCGCTGGACGGCTTCTACGCAAGGTGGCTGCCGGCGGCGTCGCTGGCCATCGGCGCACCCCTGCTGGTGCTGGCCGCCGTCGCCGCCGTGGACTGGCGCGGCGCCCTGGTTCTCGGCGGCGCCGGGCTGCTCGTCCCCGTGGCGCAGGCGGTTTCCGGCATCGGTGCCGCCGCCGCCTCCCGCCGCCAGCTCACCGCACTCAGCCGGTTGCAGACCCGCTTCTTGGACCGGGTCCGCGGCATCGCCACCATCGTGCTCGCCGGCCGCGCCGCCGACGAGGCCGCCTCCCTCGCCGCCGCCGCCGACGAGCTGCGCCGCCGCACCATGCGCGTGCT
>CAXSEG010000305.1:0-5104 GCA_964235545.1 uncultured Acetobacteraceae bacterium | reverse complement strand
GATTGCGGCCCCGGCGGCTACCAGGTGGGTGGCTTCCCGCCCGGCTGGGCGGAATGGAACGACCGCTACCGCGACAACGTCCGCGCCTATTGGAAAGGCGACGGCGGCAAGATCAAGGATCTTGCTACCCGATTCACTGGCAGCAGCGACTTCTTCAACCACCGCGGCCGGCCGGCCTGGTCGTCGATAAACTTCCTGACCGCACACGATGGGTTCACGTTGAACGACTGGGCATCGTACAACGAGAAGCATAACGAGGCCAACGAAGAGGGCAACAACGACGGCAATAGCAATAACGAAAGCTGGAACTGTGGCGTGGAAGGCGAAACCGTTGACCCGGCAGTCAATGGCCTGCGCGAACGCCAGATCAAGAACATGTTGGCGACTCTGCTGCTGTCCCGTGGCACGCCGATGCTGCTGGCCGGCGACGAGTTTGGCCGTACCCAGGGCGGCAACAACAACGCCTATTGCCAAGACAATGAGATCAGTTGGCTGAATTGGGATCTCGACGACAAGGGGCGCCATCTCGCCCGCTTTGTCTCCAACCTCACCGCCCTCCGGCGGCGCCTACCGATCCTGCACCGCTCGCGCTTCTTGACCGCGGAATGGAACGACGAGCTAGGCGTGAAGGACGTCACCTGGCTTACCCCAGCCGGTCACGAGATGGAGCAGGCGGCTTGGGATGACGCGAACACGCGCTGCGTCGGCATCTTGCTGGACGGCCGGGCGCAGGCGAGCGGCATCCGCCGACGTGGCTCTGACGCAACGGTGCTGGTGATCATGAACTCCTACCATGACGGCGTGACCTTCAAGCTGCCGGAAGTGGTCGGCGGCCTCGCCTGGTCGTGCCTGGTCGACACCAACCAGGAGGGCGACCCGGCTGATGAGCGGTTCGAATTCGGCACCGAGTACATTGTGACCGGGCGCTCGATGCTGATGTTCGAGTTGGTTCTGGATAAGGAATACGCCGTGGTCCGGGGTGTGGCGCCGCAACGTGCCGTGGTCGAGATCCTCGAACCGGTCGATTCGGACGAGACGGCGTAGCAGGAGCGATGTTCATGACGTTCACCATGCCACCCCACCCTTCCACGCCATCTGCCTATGTGCAGGTGCAGGCAACGGCGCAGCCGGCATCACGCGGCAGTTCACCGCCCCGTGCGTCCACGGCATTGTCCGGCAGCGTGCCCGCCGGTGCGCCGCCGACGCCGCCGAATGTCGGCCAGACAATTGCTCCCGCCGCCGGTGCCGCTGGCATGTCGGACGTGGCCCGAAGTTCGGCGCCTCCGGCCGGGCACGTGGCCGCTGCGTCCGACAATGGCGGTCAACTCGCGAGCCCGAACGTGCCGGGCGGCACCAACCACGCCCCGGCTACAGGCCCGACGCCGCACCCTTTCAGCGCTCCTATCAAGAAGGACTGACCGGACCAAGAAGCTTGTGACCATGCGGCGCTACGTGACGGTCGATGTTTTCACCGACCAACCGTTTGGCGGCAACCCCCTCGCCGTCGTGCTGGACGCGCAGGGACTGGACACCGGCGCGATGCAGGCGGTCGCGCGGGAGTTCAACTACTCCGAGACCGCGTTCGTCCTTCCGCCGCAGGATCTCGCCCATACTGCGCACATTCGGATCTTCACGCCACTGACGGAGCTTCCATTCGCCGGCCATCCGAATGTCGGCACCGCCTACGTCATCGCAACGAACGATGACCTTACCGGCTGTCTGGTGTTCGAGGAGGCCGCCGGACTGGTTCCGGTCGAAATCCTGCGGGAAGGCGGTGACGTCATCGGGGCCGAACTCACGACGCCGCATCGCGGCGATGCCCGCGCAGGCGGTCGCGGCATGCCTTGGCCTCAATGCTCCCGACATCCTGACAACCGGGCATGCGCCGCTCGCCGCCAGCACGGGCGTGTGCTTCATACTGGCGGAGGTCGTATCCCGTGACGCCTTGCGCCGCACGAGGCTCTGCCCGGCAGCGTGGGCGCGATACCTGCCCTTCCACGGCACCGACTGCATTTATTTCTACACGCGCGACGGCGGCGCCGGGTTCGACTTGCACGCTCGCATGCTGTGGCCCGGCGTCGGCGAGGACCCGGCGACCGGTAGCGCCAGCGTCACCCTCGCGGCGCTACTGGCCGAGGCTGGGCCGGACGGCGAAGTAACCCTGCGGATCGAGCAAGGCCGAGACATGGGCCGGCCGAGCACGTTGCTCACGCGCACGGTCAGGACCGGAGGCACTGTCCGCAGTGCCCATGTCGGCGGACGGTGCGTGACCATGATGCGCGGCACGCTTACGATGTAGCGTTTTGCCGGTCAGGCGGCCTTACGCAGTCATCGCACCACCCGCGCTGGCGGCCGCGTTCCGAGCAGGGCACCGTCCACCACCCGGCACACGGTGGCGGCCTCGGCCTTGCAGCGGGCCGGCAGCCCGCATCGCTCGCTCCGCGACAGCACGTAAAGCGTGTCGCCCGCCGACAGCGTGACGCCGTTGGCCGGGCTGCCTGCGGACGCTTGTGGGCCGTTATCGCGCCAACCTTCGAGATCGGCGGCACGCGGCTTGCGCCGGTAACGCTCACGAAGAGGAGACACTGCCGGCCTGGAAGCGGCCGATCGTCATGCGGATGGATTACGACCGGACGCCGTTCCATACTTGCAAAGACACTCGAGTAGACGACCAGTGCCTCAGCGTCGGCCGATCAAGGAGCCAGCAGCCGGTCCCGCAGCTGCTCGAAACTGGCCCGGTCCGGCGTGCAGACCAGGCCGCTGGTGCCGTCCGACGGGCGATACGGCGAGCCGTCGAAATGGGCGGAGAACCCGCCCGCCTCCTGGTGCAGCAGCCAGCCCGGCAGGTGGTCCCACGGCATCAGCCGGTTGAATACGAGGTAATCGAACGAGCCAGCTGCCAGCGCGCGGTATTCGTGGGCGGCACAGCGGTAGTCGAATACGCCACCCAGCCCCGTCATGTTGCGGACCACGGCACTGCGCCGCGGTTCGGGCATGTAGCGCCATGACACGCAGCCGGTCATCGCCGCCGGATCGGTGATGGTGGAGACGGCGAGGCGCGTCCGCCCACCGGCCGGTGTCTCCATCCAGGCGCCTTCGCCGGGCAGCGCCACCGCCACGTCGTCGCACACCGGGTCGTGGATCGCCGCGGCGACCACCTCGCCGGCGACCACGGCTGCCGCCATGACGCCGAATAGCGGCAGCCCGGCGCAATAGTTGGAGGTGCCGTCGATCGGGTCCACCACGAAGGCCAGTTCAGCACCCGCCATCCGGCCGACCAACGCCGGGTCGGCGGCGCAGGCCTCCTCGCCGATCACGAGGCAGCCGGGAAACATCCGGTGCAGGCCGCGGGTGATGAACGCCTCCGCCGCCTCGTCCGCCTCCGTCACGAGGTCGGTGGGGCTGGACTTGGTGCGCACCATGCCGGGCTGCAGATGGCGGAAGCGCGGCATCACCTCGGTGCGGGCGGCGGCGCGCAGGAGCTGCACCACCTCGGCCCATGCTTGCTGATCGATCATTGGTGTTCGAAACGGGCGCGGTCGGCGGGAAGCAGGCGTACACGCAGATGGATCGCGTCCTCCGCGTCGTCGCGCTGCAACACCTCGCCGTGCTGGTACAACCATGCCAAACGCGCGCCGTCCTCGGGAGGAATGTGGTAGTCAAGCTGTTCCATCCCCGCCGCGACCCGGGCATCGACTGCCACGAGCAGTGCCGGCAGGCCCTCGCCGGTGACGGCGGAGATCGGCACCGCCTCGCCGCGGGGCGGAACGTTGGCGACGCCGCCGAGCAGGTCGGCCTTGTTCAGCACCTCGATCGTGCGACTCCGCCAGTCGGGGTCGATCGTGCCGTCCTTCTCCATGCCTTCCAGCACGGCGATCACGTCCGAGCGCTGGGCCGCGCTGTCCGGATGCGCCACATCCCGTACGTGCAGGATGACGTCCGCTTCCGCCACCTCCTCCAGCGTCGCGCGAAAGGCCGCGACGAGCTCGGTCGGCAGCTCACTGATGAAGCCCACCGTATCTGACAGGATGGTCCTGCGGCCGGACGGCATCACCAACCCGCGCATGGTCGGGTCCAGGGTGGCGAACAGCTGGTCCTGCGCATGCACGGTCGCCCCGGTCAGGGTGTTGAACAGCGTGGACTTGCCAGCATTGGTGTAGCCGACCAGCGCGACGATGGGAAACGGCACCCGTGTCCGCGCGTCTCGGTGCAGCCCACGGGTCCGCCGCACCTGCTCCAACTCGCGCTTGAGGCGGACGATGCGGTCGGTGATCAGCCGGCGGTCCGCTTCAATCTGCGTTTCGCCGGGCCCGCCGAGGAAGCCGAAGCCGCCGCGCTGCCGCTCCAGATGGGTCCAGGACCGGACCAACCGGCTGCGCTGATAATCCAGGTGGGCCAGCTCGACCTGCAAGGAGCCTTCCTTCGTGCGGGCACGCTCGCCGAAGATGTCCAGGATCAGCCCCGTTCGGTCGATGACCTTGCAGCCCCACTCGCGTTCCAGGTTACGCTGCTGGACAGGGGAAAGCGTGGCATCGATCACGGCGACCGTGACGTCCCGCTCCTTCATCGCCATGCCTTGCAGCGCGATCTGCCCTTCGCCCAACAATGATGACGAGCGCCGGGCGCGCAGCGGCAAGATGACGTGATGCACGACATCCAGGCCAATCGACGCGGCGAGACCGATCGCTTCAGCCAACCGGGCCTCCGCCGCCCGCGAGGCATCGACGCGGCCCAACTCGGCCCGTTCCGGGCGCTCCCAAGGGAGGATGACGGCCGCCCTCGTGAGGGCGGCCATCCCGTCAGATCTCGGCGTCGTCAGTCACCATCTCCCGCTGCGGCAGGGATAGTGGGGCGGTGCCTTCGACCTTGCTCGAGTCGAACAGCTGGATTGGGGCGCCCGGCATCACGGTGCTGATCGCGTGCTTGTAGACCAACTGTGTGTGGCCATCGCGCCGCAGCAGGACGGAGAAGTTGTCGAACCACGTAATGATGCCCTGCAGCTTCACGCCGTTGACCAGGAATACGGTGACCGGGGCCTTGCTCTTGCGGACGTGGTTGAGGAAGACGTCCTGCACATTCTGCGACTTCTCGTTGGGCATGGGGC
>CAXSEG010000304.1:0-5124 GCA_964235545.1 uncultured Acetobacteraceae bacterium | reverse complement strand
ATGAAGCGCTCGTCCCAGCGCAGCAGGCGGGCGGGCACCACGACGGGCTCGCCGCCGATGATGAACTCGAACTGGACGAGCGAGCCGTCGGTGACGCCGAGGGGACGGTCGGCCACCACCGAACCACCGCCCTGTGACAGATCCTGCGTGATGCCGCTGATGGCGCGGCCATCCGGCAAATAGATGGCGACCGGGATGGTGGCGCGGACCCGGGCGTAGGAGCGGATCTGCCGGGTCTCTCGCCCGACGGCCAGTGCGGCCATCACGGTGAGCAGCGAGATGGAGCCCCAGATTGTGTTCAGCACGAGGGCCTGGAAAGTCAGTTGCTCGGTTTGCAGGAACAGGATGCCGACCAGGCCGCGGATCACCCCGGCGACCAGGAAGAAGGCAAGGATCAGGTTCGGGTAGACGGCGCCCAGGTCGAAGTAGCCGTTCTCGAGCAGGCCACCCTTGTTGGTGACGTTGAACTTGCCGCGGCGGGGGGCGAACAGCGTCACGATCGTCACGCGTACCAGGAACAGCGCCAGCACCGTTTCGTACACCTCGGACCAGAAGGAGTGGCGATTGTTGCGTTGCAGCCGTGAGTTGGTGGCGACCGAGTGGAAAATGTGCGGCAGGGCATAGGACACGATGGCCAGCGGGGAGGCCGCGATGATGTTCAGGCCGAACAGCAGGAAGGCGAGCGGCGCCGTGAGGAACACGACGCGCGGCAGGGCGAAGAAGAAGTGACCGAGCGCCTGCAGGTAGCAGATGCGCTGCCCGAAGCTCAGCCCCGGGCCAGTGAGCGGGTTGTCGATCCGGAAGATCTGGATCATGCCGCGGGCCCAGCGGATACGCTGGCCGATATGCAGGATCAGGCGCTCGGTGGCGAGGCCGGCCGCAAGCGGCAGGCGCAGGTAGCAGCTGTCCCAGCCGCGCCGGTGCATCTTGAGCATCGTGTGGGCGTCTTCGGTGACCGTCTCGACCGCGAAACCACCGATCTCCTCGAGTGCCGCGCGGCGCAGCACGGCGCAGGACCCGCAGAAGAACGCCGAGTTCCAATAGTCGTTCGCGTCCTGCACCAGGCCGTAGAACATGTTGCCCTCGGACGGCACGCGGGTGCCGGCAGCAAGGTTCCGCTGGAACGGGTCGGGCGAGTAGAAGTGGTGCGGGGTCTGCACCAGGGCGTTGCGTGGCTCAGCGACCATCCAGCCCATGGTCATCTGCAGAAATGCGCGGGTGGCGATGTGGTCGGCGTCGAACACGGCGACGAACTCGCCCTCGGTCTGTGCAAGGGCGTTGTTCAGGTTGCCGGCCTTGGCGTGGAGGTTATCGTTACGGGTGATGTAGCCGATGCCGCACTCGGCGGCGAACTCCCGGAACTCCTCGCGCCGTCCGTCGTCGAGCAGGAAGATGCGGAGCTTGTCCGGCGGCCAATCGATGGCGATGGACCCGAGCACGGTGGCGCGGACGATGGACATCGGCTCGTTGTAGGTGGGGATGTATACGTCCACGGTCGGCCAAAGCGCCGGGTCGTCCGGCATCGGGATCGGCTTGCGTTCCAACGGCCAGAGCGTCTGGATGTAGCCGAGCACCAGCACGATGATCGCGTACATCTCGGCCAAAGCGAGACCGAAGCCCAGGAGCAGCTCGGCGAGGCTGCCGAAATCCAGCGTCTCGGTGATGCGCCAGAAGATGTAGCGCAGCGAAACGGCGAGGCTGAGCACGACCAGGAACACCGAGACCGAGCGACGCTTGAACCGGTTGGCGATGAAGAAGACGACGGCGGAGGTGACGGCCAGGATCGCCTGCTGCCGCGCGTCCAGCTGGACGGTGGCGACGGCGATCAGCAACAGGGCGCCGATGATGCCACAGACAACGTCGATCAGGCGGCTACCCAGGCTGCTATGGGCGACTCCTTGCCACCGTGCGCGTCGGACCCGTGCCGTTTCACTCATTCAAGCATTCCCAACTTCGGCACGCAGGCCGTTGATGAACGTCCGCCACCTTGACCCGACACATGTCCCGCGCTGGCCGGACATGCAAAGCATCACGATGCCCCTTGCCTCATTCGCAACACCAAATGTTGCAGATCAGCAACACGGCCTCGCGTCGCTGCCCGTCCGTCCTTGGGTAGCACCTTCAGCCGTCGCGAGGTGTCTCAGGCCGGGTGCGAGCCAGCGCGTGCCGACCCACTTATCAGGTACTCGAATATCTCCTGCAAGTTTCGATTTGGCACGGAGCCGCCTGATTTTTGCGACGGCTGCGGTGAAGCAACGCTTGCCGGCGATGGCGGGGCAGCGACGAGGGTCGGTGCTGGGCGTGGCTGCGGGCCCTGCCGGACGGGTGCAGGCACGATCTCGGCGACGGGGATCGGTGCGGTAGCGACCCGCACGGGTGACCCGGCAATGGCGGCCGGGGGCACGTGCGCCGGCATAGGTGCCTGCGACTGAGATTGCGCTGGGAGGGGCGGCACGGGCATGGCAGGGAACAAAGGCGGCACCACCGTCGATGGGGATGGGGCCGGAGTGGACTGGACACTGGCGGCGGAGCTCGGCAGGGGTGCGGGCGAGCGGACCAGCGGCGCCGGGGCCACCATCGGGCGGGGCGCCGGGGCATTCACGGGTGCTGCCCACTCGGCCAAGGGGCGCGGCGGCGGTGCCACGGTGGGGGACGGCGAGGCTGGGCGCACCAGCTCGGGCTGCAGCACCACCGGGGTCTGCCGCACCTCGGGCTTCGGCGGCGGCGGCATGGACACCGGCGGCATCGGCTCCGGGGCGGCGACTGGCTCTTGCTGGCGGAGCATCACGGTCTCATCCGGGGCCGGTGCCACGACGCGGCGCGGCATGACCACGCTGGACGGCTTGACCTGGGCCTGCCCAAAGCTGTGATACCGGATCGAAGGGGCACCGAAAGCCGCCAATGCCTTGGTGACGTCATTCGCGTCGTCGCTCATACACCATTCCCCCACTACGTCGAGCCGTCTATACGATACGGCCTCCCAGCGTCCTAGCTGGCCAGGCCGGCCGTCTCCTCGGCGGCGAGGCGGGACAAGAGCACCAGGCCCGCGCCGTAATAATCCGAAGCCGATGAGACGGCGGTCAACGCCGCCATCGGCATGTTAGCTTGCCGCAATGCCACTGTCGCCACCGCACGCATGCCGGCGGGTGCAGCATATGTTGCGGTCTCGCCCGTGCAAAGATCGGTCCAGGCGGGTGGAGCTGCGGGCAAACTGTTCCAATAGCGGCGGAACGACTCGATAAGTGGCGCTGCGGGCACGCTGCCCCAGGCAATATGCAGGGGCACGCGGATCGCGTCCCAGGAGAAGCGCGGCGGCCAGCCGGGGGCGATCGAGAGCGAGCCGTCCGCCCGGTCCACCCGCAGCCAGTCGGGCGGGAGCATCCATTTGCCGTAGCGGCCCTGCAGCATGAGCGCTGTGCCGTCCTGCCGCAGGCTGTCCCAGGCCCGCGAGGGGGCGAGCGGGGCCAGGTCGTTGAACAGGGCGAAGGCATAGTAGGACGGATTGACCACGAAGCAGTCACGCCGGTCGAACCCGTTGGCGCCGGGTAGCAGAACGGTTCGTGCGCCGGCGGTGCGGACCAGCCCCAGGATGTCGCGGGCAAGCAGGGCGGCCTGCTGGGCGTAGTCCGGCCGGTTCCAGCGGTTGGCGGCCCGGGCCAGCGCCGCGGCGATGAACAGGTCCCCGTCGGTGGCGTTGTTGAGGTCCGAGACCGGGTTCGCGTCGGACGGCTTGTAGCGCCAGGCATGGAGGCGGTCGTTGGGCCGCTTCCGAAGGGCGCGCATCGTCCAGTCGTGGATGCTGGCGAACGTATCCGGGTCGTCCGCCGCCTGCGCGGCCATCATGCCCCAGCCCTGCCCCTCGCTGTGGGAGGTGTTGCCGTTCCCGGTGTCGATCACGCGGCCCTCGGGGGTGACGTATTGGTGGCGGAAGGCCAGCCAGTCCTGCCGCAGCATGGCGGAATGGACGTGGACCGCTTGCGGCGGGGCCGGCGAGGGCAGGACGGTGGTCGCGGCCGGCTCGGCACGGGTCGGGCGCATGGGGGCGCCATCCCCCCAGCGCGGGCCCATCGCCATGACGCCGGCGCCAAGGCCGGCGGTGAGGACGGCGAAGCCGGGCAGGAAGCGACGGCGGCCGATGCCATAAGACTCAGCGCCGGAGGGCTCGGGGTATTGGATCGATCGGGAAGCGGACATACGCGTTCTCCTGCGTGTCCGTGCACTCCGCGGCGGCCGCAGCAGTGCGAGACGATGGAGGGGCGCCCACGTTTTGCCGCGCCATGTCCGCCAGTCTCACGCAAAGAGATTAACGTGAACTTTCGATTGTGGGTTGGATTTGGGGGTTTGTGCGGGGGTGAGGCACGATAGACGCGCAAGTGGTTCGCTGGCGGCTTTGTGCGCGGCCGGCCCTCACCCGCTAAGGACGGGAGAGGGAGAAGAAAGCGGAGGGAGGTAGTGAGTTCGCTAGGGGGCCGAGACTAGGGGGTCCTGGGGCGGACGAGGGTCAGGGCGGTTTGGCGGCCGCGGGAGTAGTTGAAGCCCTGAATGGTGGCCCAGCGTTGGGCGAGCAGGCCGATCCGTGCCGCTTCGGCGTCGAAGGAGGCGAGGTCGCGTTCGGCGACGGCGGCGGTGGCGGCTTGGCCGGTGGCCAGGGCGTCGGCGCCGTCGGCGCCGGTGGGAGCGAGGATCGTGTCCGTGCCGGCGAGGAACATCAGGCTCGGTTCGTGGAAACCGGCGGCGGCGAGGGGGCGGTTGGCGACTCCGGCCTCGGCCAGGGCGGCCTCGAGCTGGGGGGCGATCCAGAGGGGGGCCGTGTTCGGCAACTCGAAGCCGAGCAGTGCCAGGCTGAGCAAGGGCATGGCGGCCAGGGCCAAGGCCGGGCGGTGGGGGCGCAGGGCGAGCCACGCGACCAGCCCCGCAGCCAGCAGCGCCGGTATGCCCAGCAAGGGGGGGGCGCCCGCCACGTCCGGCAGGGCCGCGGCGCCGGCGCCGAGCAGGGCGGCCGCGGCCACGGTGAGGGCGGGGGCGGCCCAGCGTGCCCACCAGCCGGCCGGCGCCCGAGGGGAGGGGACGGGGGCGGAGAGGAAGGCGGCGAGCGAGGAGAGCGGCCGGCAGAGTGGGCGGGTG
>CAXSEG010000303.1:0-5126 GCA_964235545.1 uncultured Acetobacteraceae bacterium | reverse complement strand
CGTCCAGGTAACTGACATGATCCGGCATCTCGAACTGGTGACGCTGGCAGGCGAGGAGTTCGGCGGTGTGCATGACTTGGGACGCTATAGGCGTTTGCGCTTGGCGAAAACCAACCACCTACTGACGATTGGAACTACGCCTGTGGCGGCAGTTGGCCGAAAGCGGACAGTCCGGTGTGGAGCGTCTATAATCGAAGAGCGGACCCAACCCTGCTGACGCGCACTGGGCGGGCTACATGCTTGGCTTCCACCTGATCGGCCCTACCTCGACGCGCATCCGGAAGCTAGGTCACCGCTAATGCCTCCCGAGGCAAAAGGCTCGCAGAGACATGGCTGCTGGCTGATCTGCCCTCGCCTGATCCGCCAAACGCCACCAAGAGCGTTTTGGCGATGGAGCGGATCACGTCATCGACCACCAGCCCCAGCGGACATCAATTCTCCGGTCTGGGCGTCAATCTCGATGCCCATCACGGGGCCCCTCACCCCGGACAGAAAACCCTGACAGTGCCACCTGAAGCCATCCTTGGTCCGGAAGCGCGAGTAGAACCGCACGTCGAAGCGGGACCAGCCCCGGCGCGCGATCTCGGCTTCAATAATCAACTGCGCCTGCTCGAGCGTCAGCCCGCACGCCGGGGGCGTTTCACCCCATAACCATCGGAACACAGGAATTCTCCGCCGGCCACAACCGCGTTGACCCAGACAGCAGCATAACGTCCCGGACTGGTTCAGCAACGATACGACCGTGTGACAAGGATCATGACCGCCATGGCGTGGGAGACCACGGTGCAGGAGGCTTGGGCCTCGACATCCCGGTAAAGGCGGCTAAACAGCGGAATCGATCCGGCCCGAGGCCTTGCGAACGATCTTGACAACGATCCGGTCGACCAGGAGACGGCAGGTAATCTCGATCAGGCTTGGTTACCCGGCGGCCTGCTCCAGCACGAGAAGACCGCGTCCTCGATGCTGGTGGCCGCGTTCACCACGGCCTGGTGGTTGAAATCCGGCAGATGCTGGAGCACCCGGAGGATCAGCCCGTCGGGGTCAGCCAGGTATGGCACCGCCACGGTGTCGTCCAACCCCGCGAGCACCCAGAAGATGTCGGGCGCGAACGGGCCGCCGGCAGTGGTGATGATCGTGACCTGCTGCAGCGAGGCGATTGGCATGTGCTGGGTGCGGCGGAACAGCACCCGCCAGCGGATCACGTCGTCGACCACCGTGACGCGCCGTAGCAAACGCCGGCCCGTCCGGCGGCCGATTCGATCGGACAGCGCGAACAACGCCATCAGCACCCACCGCATGACTGAGCGGAACAGCAGGACGCCGCCGGCCAGCAGCAGCAGGCTCTCCAAGGTGTCCAGGAGGTCGTCCATCCCAATAGGTCTCCAGCGTGGCCGCGGCCCGGATCTGTGCCAAGATGCGGCGCACGTCACTGAACCCACCACATGCTCTCTTGCTTCACCAAAATGCTTTCGTCCGTTGGGAAACGCGCCGGTTGGTCCGGACGGCGGGAGCACGTCGCCTCTGCCGCCACACCGGCTCAGGTATTTCCGCTGCCGGCTGGCGAGCGCGGGGCGTGGATCAGCCGAGCCCGGACGGTGCCCTGCTTTGCTTGTGACGCGGTGTTCGCGATCCAGACGAGTTTCTATGTCGGCCCCGAGGACGGCATAGGCTCGTTGCAATGGGATGAGGCGAATGTCCGGTTGTCGCCGGTCGAGCTGCCGCGTCGGTGGATCAGCCAGGTCAGCACGACCGAGCTGCTCGGGCAGGAGCTGGCACTAGCCGAGCATTACCGCCGGATCGTCGCGCTCGCCCGGCAGCACGGGAAGATGCGGTCGTTGCGACCGTTCCCGTGTTTCCGCATCCAGCCCGCCATCTTCGCGGAGGATCAGCAACTGACCGAGTTCTTCTGGAGGGACGACCTGCATGGGACCCGGACGGTGCTCGAAGCGTTCGCCGAGGCCGCCGCCGGTCCACCGCGCCTAATACACGAGGATATGGATCAGGGATGGGGATTGCTGATGGTCGCTACCGGGACAGCGACGGGCCTGATCGAATGGGATGCCGAAGGGCCGCCGCCAGAGGAGGGGGGGCTCGCGTTCGACCCTGCCGAGCTGGCCCGGCAGGCATCCGCAACCCTGGAACGGCTTTCGGTGGTCCATGCCCGGCTGGTGGGGATGGTCGGCCGCGACTACTGGACGTGATTACCACGGCAGACAAATTGGGGCACTGGCACTACCGCCGGCGAGCTGATGACCCGAACGGGATCATCTCCCGTGTCTCGCTGCCCAGAGCCAAACCAGCGAAGGGGTGACCAGCCGTCTAGAAAAGGAGCCTCTGCTGGCCGGAAGCAGATCGGCAGCTATGGAGTGGTTTGGAGCGAGAAGCGGACATTCACGGCCGCTCGTCTCTCGGCAGTTTCCGACCCATGTCGGTCGATTGCAGTTCAGCATGCGACCACCAAAAGCGGACGCTCCCGAGGTGAGCCGTTTAGGTTCGGTCCTTCTCGGAACAGCCTGCTACAACGGCTTCATCGCCTGGATGTCGGACACGACGACAGGCCCGTTCGCAAGCGGCGCGGCCGCCACCATAGTGTCCACCAAGGCAAGGCATTCGGCCCGCCCTGTCGCCAACAACTCGCGGAACGACCGGACGCGCGACATGGACCAGAGCATAGCCGCCACCACCGATGCCGGTGAGTGGTCTATCAGCCTCTTTGTCCTCGGATAGACGGGATGGCCTAGTCCTTTGATAAGCATGAAGCTCGCGTGGATACCGCGCGCCAGGACAATCGCTTCTTCCCACGATGCACCACCTCCGCGCCGCTCACCGCTTACCGACACGCTCTCGAAGGCGACACACAATGGAGCGTGGCAACGAAGCCAAAGAGGCATGTCGCGCTCGACGGCGGCGGGCAATCCAGCAGCGTTGAACATGTCGACCCAGCGTTGCTGGCTCATGAGGGTCTTCTGACCGGCAGCACCGATGGCGGCCTTGAGCTTGCCGTCTCCGTCCAACATCGCTTGAACGAAGGGCATGCCGAAGGAACAACGCTCGACGCCAACCGCCTCCTGCAAGCGCTCCGGCTGAAAGTTGTTGAACATGAACTGGATGCAGTTGGCCGCGCTGCGCTGCAAGGCCGGAAGCACCGCATCAGTTTGATGGGCCAGGAGTGTAACGATCACGAGATCGTATGGCGTTTGCTCGTCGAGAGTGTCGGCCACGCGAACGCTCGCCCGCCCACCTTTGACGTCGATGATCGCTTCGTCGCGTCGCAGCTGCTCCAGCCGAACGGAGCCCGGCCGCGCGATGACGGTGACATCGTGACGGCCAATAAGAGCCAGTTGAAAGGCAAATGTGCTGCCGATCTTTCCAGCGCCAAATACAGCGATCCGAAGCGACGGCGAGGGTGCAAGCGCGACAGTTTCTGGCTCCATGTCTCACTTTGTAGGGGATGAAACCTCGCGTCTATGTCTGTTTCCGTGCTCGGTCGTGCCCGAAGCGGAATAGCCGCTTCCCGCCAAACCCGGCCGTATGCTTCGTAGCAGCTTATGTCCGTTCTGTAGCGTCGACCTTGGACGCCTAGATGCAGGGATGAGCGCTCAGCGGTTTTCATCTTAGTTGTGACGATGTCGGTCGGGCTGCCATACTCTTCCTGCGGCTCCCGTAGCAGTCCTGTGCCCTTCGGGGCCGTAGGGCTCCTTCAGCAGGGTCTGCGCCTCGGGGAGTGTCCACATGGACAAGCCGCGAAGGCTTACAATCAGGCAGATCATCGCGCTCTTGGGCGCGGTGGCCGGGGTACTCCAGGCGGTGGCAACCGTCCTGAAGTACCTGCCGAACCTGTAGGCTGACCGTGGGAGGGGGGTTAACTTTTCCGGGTTGCCCCCCGACCATATCGAGAGTGTGGACGTCACGGGAGTCGTTTTCAAGCGCCATGCTCCAACAGCCTCACCAGGCGCCGTCCGGCGATGAACACCACCTCGACCAGTAGAGGCGACTCTTCTTGCTCATATCCGCTTACAGAAAGTCGTCCGACGCATCTAAACGTCGGCTATGAGCGCATTGCGGACGGACACGATCCATGCAGTTCAGCTACTCTTCACCAGCTTCCTCGCCGGCCAGGATGCCGGGCTCCAATTCCTCGGGGGTCGGAAGGGCCTGCAACAGCGTTGCCGGTAACGCATCGGCCCCGAGCAGGCGGTAGCGGGCAACACCGATGGGCGCGTCCACGCCGCGCAATGCGTACTCGACCACGAGCCGATTGTGGTCGCGGCAGAGGATCAGTCCGATGCTGGGATTGTCGCCTGGCTCACGATCCCGGTCGTCCAGGGCCGCGAGGTAGAAGTTCATCTTGCCGGCATGCTCGGGCTGGAACGGGCCCGTCTTCAGGTCGACTGCGACGAGGCAGCGCAGCCGTCGCTGGTAGAACAGCAGATCGACGTAGAACTCCTGGCCGCCGATTTCGAGACGGTGCTGGCTGCCGATGAACGAGAAGCCTTTCCCCAGCTCCAGCAGCAGGTCTTTGACGCGGGCAATGAGGGCCCTCTCGATGTCGCGCTCGCGGGCGGCCACCTGCGAGGTCAGGAAGTCGAACTGGTGAGGGTCCTTGAGCACCTGCTGGGCAAGATCGGAGGTCGCCGGTGGCAAGACGCGCTCAAAATTGGTCACAGCGCGGCCCTGGCGGTTGCGTAGGTTGGTATCGATTTGCATGGCAAGGACAGGACGGCTCCATCCATGCTCGAGGCCTGCTTCGGCATACCACAGTCGGTCTGCGGCATCCTTGACTCTGAGCAGCTCGATGTTCTGCCCCCAGGGCAATTTGCCAACGACCCGTTGGAGAATTGCCAGGTCAGGCTAGGCCTCAGCAAAGCTACGCATGTAGCGCAGATTGGCCGAGGAGAAGCCCCGTGCATCGGGGAACTCGGCACGCAGATCGGCGGCAAGCCGATCGACTACCTTGCTGCCCCAGCCATCCTGGACTTGCCGCTCGATGATGTCGCGACCGATGCGCCAGTAGAGGCCGACCAGCTCGCTGTTGACGGCGAGTGCAGCCCGCACGCCTGTCTCGCGTATGGTAAGCGTTGGTCCGAGGCCCTTCTTCCTGGGTGAGGCTGTGCGTGGTGGTCTGC
>CAXSEG010000302.1:0-5146 GCA_964235545.1 uncultured Acetobacteraceae bacterium | reverse complement strand
TCGTCGCGATCCCAAGGTCGGCTGCCATGTCAGCGCCTCCCAGCATCAGCCCGAATAGCCGGGGCGTTGCCGCTGCTATGGATTCGACGGCAGCTAGTCCCCGGGCACTTTCGATAATGCCGACCAGCCGGGTCTCCAGTTTTCGTACCGTCAGCAGGCGATCGAGGATATGTAGATGGCCTGGGCTGTCCGCCTTGGGCAGCACCAGGAAGTCGGGCGCGGAATCGGACTCCAGCAGCGCGTCGAGGTCAGCGATACCAGCCGCTGTGTCGAGCCCATTGATACGGAGCGCTCGTGAAGTTGCGTCCGGAGCGGACCTGGACAGGTACTCGACTGCGGTCACCCGCGCCTTCGGCTTGTCCTCAGGCGCAACAGCATCCTCAAGATCGATGATGAGAACGTCGGCGCCGATTGCGGCAGCCTTTGCGAAACGGTCTTCACGGATGCCCGGTGTAAACAACCAACTACGCGTAGGTTTAGGCTTGCTCGGCATTATATATCTCCTTGGTAGAAGGTGCTTGTAGAAGACGGTTGGACACTCAGACATCAACGTCTTAGTCGCAGGAAAAAGCCTATCTACAGCCAATTTGGCTTGTTCTTACTCATGGGCGCTGTCCAAGACCGTAACGGTCTGCCTCCCGTATGCTCACGTCTTTTTTCAAGCTTACGGCATGCCGCTACAATAGTAAGGAAATCAGGTATAGCTCCTTGATTAAAAACCTACATTGGTAGCTGACTGATTGAGTGCATTGTTATCGTAAAACGACTACGCGGAAACGCACATACTCGAAAACGAGAGTTCTAACCCTCAGTGTCTGTCTGGAATGATGTTGAATCCGGTAGGTCGGTTGTGATTTCCTCTAAGTTATCCTGGACGCACTCCAACCCAACATTGGGAGAATTACGAGAAACGCGGTGGTGGGCCGCGCTCCACGATGAGACTATTGAGCCTGAGGTACGGGACGAGTTTTACTCATTGCGTAACCAGGATTGGTTCGGCTTACAGTTCGGTTCCGGCGGTGGGAAGTACTGGAGGTGGCCACTGATGTCGCACTGTGGCTTGGCAGGCTATTCGCAGATCCAGGCATTTGCGAACCTATCCCAGGGTTGGGGGGGCTAATAGTGGAAGTTAACGCGTCTTGGGCAATGGCCAAGACCGGAGAAACAAAAAACACAATAGTAACAAACATAAGCGTTCGCATGTGAAGGCCCTTGCTATTTTAGGTCCAGTATTTACTATGTTGTATTACATAAACAGGATTTCAAGAGGAACAGTTCGACTTCCATTCGGCTAGGAACAACCGGTCAGACGCGTGGTGTTGCAGACAGCCCGTGAGGCTCTGCCGCTCGTGGAAATCAGCGATGACCGCGTCATGTCCGGCAAACGGCGCGTGGACGATGACGGGAACGTCGCTGTCCTGCGTCGAGTAGTTCCGCAGACGCATGGTCTTGTGGTCGAGCGCCACGGTGTTGGGCGTCGCGAACGCGGTGGGTAGCCCAGTCCGGAGCCGGAGGGCTTCCGTCGCGGCTTCGACGCCCCTGAGCCAGGGTGCGGCCAGATCCGTCCACTCGCCGCTCACGTCACGTGCCATGGTGCATCCTCGCCATCCGGAAATCAGGGCTATCGCAGAAGGTTGGAGCGGGCGAGTTCGACCACCTCGTCGCCGCGCCCGTTCATCACCGCCTTGACCATGTAGAGCGTGAAGCCCTTGGCCATCTCGGCCGTGATCTTCGGAGGCATCGCTAGTTCCATCCGGTTGACGACGGCGTCGACCAGCACCGGGCCAGGGTGGGCCAGTGCCTCGGCCAGCTTGGCTTCCAGCTCGGCCGGGTCCTCGATGCGCACGCCGTGGATGCCGACGGCCCTTGCCATCGCGGCGAAGTCGGGATTGTCGAGCTGGGTGCCCGTGTCTACGAAGCCGGACGATTTCTGTTCCAGCTCGATAAAGCCGAGGGCGCCGTTGTTGAACACCACGACCTTGATCGGCAGGCCGAGCTGCCTGGCCGACAGGAGGTCGCCCATCAGCATGGTGAAGCCGCCGTCGCCTGACAGCGACACAACCTGGCGATCCGGGAAGGCGGCTTGGGCCCCAAGAGCCTGCGGCATCGCATTGGCCATGGACCCGTGCCAGAACGAGCCCAGAAGCCTTCGCTTGCCGTTCATTCTGAGATAGCGCGCCGCCCACACGGTCGGCAGGCCGACGTCGCAGGTGAAGATCGCGTCGTCGGCGGCAAGCTCGCTGACGACGCGCGCGACGTGCTGGGGGTGAAGCCGGCCGCCGGGCTTGCCGTCGGCCAGTTCGTCGAGGCCCTTGCGGGCGGTGTGGTAGTGGTCGACGCAGGTTCTGAGGTGCTTGTCGTCCCGCTGCTTGTCGAGAAGGGGAAGCAGTGCCTGGACCGTGGCACGTATGTCGCCGACCAGGCCGAGCTCGATGGGCGTGCGTCGCCCGATGACCTCGGGACGGAGATCGACCTGCGCAATCCGCGCACCCTTCGGGTAGAACTGCCCATAGGGGAAGTCGGTCCCGAGCATCAGCAGCGCGTCGCAGCTGCCCATGGCATGGTAGCCGGACGAGAAGCCGATCAGCCCGGTCATGCCGACGTCGTAGGGGTTGTCCCATTCGACGTGCTCCTTGCCGCGGATGGCGTGGACCACCGGCGCCTGGAGCGCCTCGGCCACCTCGATCAGCTCGACGTGGGCGCCTTCGCAGCCCCTGCCGCAAAGCAAGGTTACTCGCTCGCAGGCGTTCAGCATGTCCGCGAGGGCGGCGACGGCCTGCGCCGGTGGGGCGACGACCGGCGTCGGCAGGAGCAGAGCCGCCGTAGACGGAACCGGCGTGTCGGAGGCCGGCTGCAGCGCCACGTCGCCGGGGACGACCACGACGCACACGCAGCTCTCGGCCACGGCGCGCCGGATCGCGATCTCGAGCACCCGCGGCAGCTGCGCCGGGGTGGACACCAGCTCGCAGTAGCTGCTGCACTCCACGAATAGCTGCTCCGGATGGGTTTCCTGGAAGTAGCCGGAGCCGATCTCGGGCGAGGGAATGTGCGCCGCGATGGCTACCACGGGCAAGCGCGAGCGGTGGCAGTCGAACAAGCCATTGATGAGGTGCAGGTTGCCGGGACCGCAGCTTCCGGCACACACGGCGAGCTGTCCGGACACGTGCGCATCGCCGCCGGCGGCAAAGGCGGCAACCTCCTCGTGCCGGGTGTGCAGCCACCGGATGCCGCCATGGCGGCGCAGCGCGTCGGTGAAGCCGTTGAGGCTGTCGCCCACGATACCGTAGATGCGGCGCACGTCGGCGGCCGCAAAGATCTCGACCATCTGGTCCGCCACGGTTCTGGCCATGTCAATGAGCCTCGGTGTTTGAGGTGCTGGCGTCCGCATGGAACGTGGCTATGTCAGACACGGATTTGCGTCTGGTGTTAAAACGGTTTGCCGGGGCCGACATGTCGGCGTAGCCCAGCGACATCCCATAGATCACCATTGCTGCCATTGCCATTGCCATCGGCGCCTTGCCACATCCCTCTGGTTAACCATCGTATCGGTATGCATCGTTTCGGGAGGCGTTTATCTCAGCCGCTTCGCACACGAGTGAAAGAGAATGTGGCTCCTGGCCGCCTCACATTTGCCGTTCAACGAGTACTCTGCGTAGCAAGCCTGCCAGCTTTGTTGAAGGTTAGGTTCGAAAGGCTCTTCTTCCTCTGACCTCAGAAGTCAAGTTGCCAAGCGGTCGTTCCATCAAACGACGACAAAAAAGCGATTTCAGCAAGAACGTATCCTTTGAAAGAACCTGCCTGGTAGTGAGACTTTGTTGGCGGGTTCAACGACGAGGCGGGCCTTGATGGTGTCACGCGGACCTGCTCGGCCGTTCAGTGTAGCGCGGGCAAGCGTAGGCGTGGCGTCGAGGTGTTCGGTGACGATCTGGTCGGGCGACTTGCCGTCCAGCACGCGCCGACGCCGGGCGTTGTAGGCCGGGTTAAGAGTGCCTAACAGAACCGTCTGATCTGGTTGAGGCAGACGAGGACGCAGCCGAGGATAACGAAGGCGAGGTGGATGTCCTCGCGTCGCTCGTAGCGGATGGCCAGGCGTCGGAACCGGGCCATCCAGGCGTGTGTGCGCTCGACCACCCAGCGGTGCCGTCCCAGGCGCTGGCTGCTCTCGATGCCGCGCCGCGCGATGCGGGGCTTGATGCCGCGAGCACGGCACTCCGTCCGGCAGCGGCGATGGTCATAGCCCTTGTCGGCATGCAGCCTGTCCGGCCCGCGCCCTTTGCGGCGAACGCCGGGGATCGCGTCCAGGGTGGCTGCCAGCATTGACCTGCCCCCCTAGAAGTGAGCCGCCGGTGATGTAGGACCGGCAGGCAAACGGAGGGTGGGATGGCGAGGAAGCGACACACGCCGGAGGAAATCGTCGGCAAGCTGCGGCAGGTCGAGGTCCTGGTAGGCCAGGGCAAGCCAGTGGCGGAGGCGATCCGGGCGATCGGCGTGACGGAGCCGACGTACTACCGCTGGCGGGCCGAGTATGGCGGGCTGAAGCTGGACCAGGTGCGTCGTCTGAAGCAGCTGGAGCAGGAGAACAGCCGTCTGCGCCGGGCAGTGTCGGACCTGACGATTGAGAAGCTGATCCTGAAAGAAGCCGCGTCGGGAAATTTCTGAGCGCCGCGCGTCGTCGCGCTGCCGTGGATCACGTCACGGCGGAGCTGGTCGTCTCGAAGCGCCTTGCCTGCAAGGTGCTGGACCAGCACCGCTCCACGCAGCACAAGGCACGCAAGACGGCTGACGACGAAGTGGCGCTGACCCAGGCGATCGTCGCCCTGGCGACGCAATACGGGCGCTACGGCTACCGACGGATCACGGCCCTGCTGCACGCCGAGGGCTGGGCCTGCAACCACAAGCGCGTAGAGCGGATCTGGCGTTTTGAAGGCCTGAAGGTGCCTGCGCGGCAGTCAAAGCGCGGGCGGCTGTGGCTGAACGACGGCTCATGCCTGCGGCTGCGGCCGGACCAGGCCAACCATGTCTGGGCCTACGACTTCGTCGAGGACCGCACCCGCGAGGGCCGCAAATTCCGGACCCTCAATGTCGTTGACGAGTTCAGCCGCGAGTGCCTGGCGATCCGGGTGGGCCGCAGGCTGGGCTCGACGGA
>CAXSEG010000301.1:0-5172 GCA_964235545.1 uncultured Acetobacteraceae bacterium | reverse complement strand
CCAGCGTGTGCCCGCACGAACGGCGCGGATTTCCGGCCGCAGCCAGCGTCCGCTCCCGATCGCGGTCTGGCGCGTTGAAGGCACCGAACGAGGAGAGCCACCATCATGCAGATGCAGATGCCTGAACCGATCACCCCGCCCGGGCCGCCGACGAGCCCGCCGGATCCGATGCCCGGCGACGACCTGCCACCATTGCCGGTCAGCGACCCGCCGCCCAACGACCTGCCGACAGAGCGCCCGCCGATGCAGATGTGAGCCCGGTCGCGGGGCTGCCGGAACGGCCCCTCAGCTCAACCAGCGGTGCGGCGACGTCCCCGGTTGCACGCGCCGCGACCCTCAGCCGCGCGGCGAGTTCCTCGCGCCGCGGCTTGGTCAGGATCGGGATGTCCGTCGGGACCCGGCGCTCGCCCATCAGCGCTTCGCCCGTGTAGCCGGGAGTCAGCACGATGCGCAGGTCGGGCCGGGTCCTGCCCGCCTCGACCGCGCGCTGCACGCCGTTCATCGCCCCGGGCATCACCACGTCCGACAGCAGGATGTCGACGCGCGGTGTCCCGCAGCCGATCGAGCGCGCCTGCGGCGTTCTGCGCTGCCAGCACCGTGTCGCCGAGGGCGGCCAGGTTCTCGACCAACGGCGACAGCACGGCCGGCTCGTCCTCGACGGCGAGCGCGGTCTCGCCCGCCTCGGCCCGCCGCAGCGGTGAGGCGCCACCCTGGACGGGCAGAGCGGGGCTGCGGAGAGAGACCGATTTCGGCAGCCACAGCTCCACCGTGGTGCCCCGGCCCGGTGGCGACTCGATCTCCACTGCCCCACCAGCCGCGCGGGCGCAGCCATACACCTGGCTCAATCGCAGTCCCAACCCCTTGCCGAACTCCTTGGTGGTAAAGAACGGCTCGAACACCTGCGCCCGGATCGCCTCGTTCATGCCGGAGCCGTTGTCGGCCATCGACTCGGATGGTGGTGCACCGCATCAGGGCGGCAGGTAGATATCGGGCAGCAGCTCCGGACCCCCCTCAATGACGCCCCGCCTTGCCTTGCTAATCGTGACGCTCGGAATCGTGCTGCTTCCCTGGCTGCTCTGGCAGATCAGGGGCGTGCGACGGTGGGCGCCCCTGGCGGTGCTGCAGATCGGCGCCGGCGTGCTGCTCGGCCCGACCGGCCTGGGCAGGATCGCGCCCGCGCTGCACTTGTCGGTCTTCACCCCCGGCCTGCTGGCCCAACTCTCCGGCCTGGCGACGATCGGGGTGCTGCTCTACGTGTTCGTCGCCGGCCTGCACCTCGACGCGGGCGCCGTGCGGGACCGGGCGCGCCGCCTCGCAGCCCCCGCCTTGGGTAGCATCGCCGTGCCCCTCGCCCTCGGGTTGGCGGCCGGGTGGTGGATGCTCGGGCATGTGCCCGGTGCCGTCGGCGCCCCGGACCACCCCGTGGCATTCGTCGTCGCCATCGCGATCTGCACCTCGGTCACCGCGCTCCCGGTCCTGGCGGCCATACTGCAGGAGATGGGGCACACCGCCAGCCCGCTCGGCCAGGCCGCCCTCGCCGTGGCGGCCGTGAACGACGCTGCCCTGTGGCTGATGATCGCCATCCTGCTCGCCCTCGCGAACGGGGCACCGTCCGACGCGCTGGTCACGGTCGCCGCCACGCTGCTCTGGCTCGGCGCCGTGATCTATGCCGTGCGGCCGGTGCTGACCTGGCTCTCGGGGCAGCTTCGGCCGGCGGCGATGCTGACCTCCCTGGTCGCCGCCGCCCTCGCCTCGGCCGCCGTGTCGGACGCGATCGGCCTGGGCTACATCACGGGCGCCTTCGCGGCCGGCGTCGCCGTGCCCCACCGTGTCCGGGCGCCCTTCCTCGCCGCGGTCGAGCCGTTGACAGCGGCCGTGCTGCTGCCGTTCTTCTTCGTGGTCACGGGGTTGCGCGCCTTCATCGATCCCGGCTCCGGCGCGTTCCTCGCCGTCTTCGCCCTGGCTACGGGGGCGACCGTGGTCGGCAAGATCCTTGGCACCGCGGTGCCGGCCCGGCTGGCCGGCACACCCTGGCCGGACGGCCTGGCGCTCGGCAGCCTGATGCAGACCAAGGGCCTTATGGAGGTGCTGGTGCTGGCCGTCATGGCGGATGCCGGGCTCATTGGCCCGGCAGTGTTCTCCGCGATGGTCGCCATGGCGATGGTCTGCACCCTGATTGCGGCCCCGCTTACGCGCCTGTCGCTGGCCCTGCGCATCTCTACGCCGACCGTCCGGGATGTCTTGTAGCCGGGCACCGTCATGCCGCCGGCTCTTCCTTCGCGAGGGAACGCGCGGCATCCACGGGATGCAGCTGCCAGGGTACGCCGATCACGGCGAGGTCCGGTCCGGCATCCCGCAGCAGGGCAGCCCGCAGCCGCCGCTCCCGGTGCGTGTGCATCAGGCTCTCCCACCAGCGTCCCTCCACCAGCTGCGGGAGGATCACGGCGATCGGCTGGCTCGGTTCGCGCTCCTGCTGCTCGGCGATCAGGCGCAGCAGCGGGCCGAGCACGCTGCGATACGGCGAGGACCGCACAAGCAATGTGGGCACGCGCAACCCCGCCTCCCGCGCCGGTGCTTCGACGCAGCGGTGCCAGTGCCCCCGCATGCTCTTCTCGTGCTCGGCGGCGTCCGGCCCGTCCAGTTCGGTGCAGTGCAGGGCGGTCACGTCGCAGGACAGCCGCATCGCGAACAGGACCGCCTTCTGCGCCACCCGGTCCCACCGGCCGATCGGGATCAGCAGATGCGGTGCGCGGGGGCGGGCCAGGTCCAACGGCGTGTCATCGTCGGGCATCAGCTGGCGGTCCAGCCCCGTATAGTAGCGGTGCACCAGCCATAGCAGCAGCAGCGTCGCCGGGATCACCAGCACGGTCAGCCACGCTCCCTCGGTGAACTTGGCCGCCAGGATGATCAGCAAAGCGAGGCCGGTCGCCACCGCGCCGACGCCGTTGATCAGCAGCCGGGCCCGGTCCGCATTGCCCCGGCCGTACCGCCACCAATGCGCCGCCATGCCGGCCTGCGACAACGTGAAGGAGAGGAAGGCTCCGACGGCGAACAGCGGGATCAGCCGGTCGGTGATACCGCCGAACACGCCCAGCAGCAGCCCGGCGCCGGCTGTCAGGAACAGGATCCCCGCCGTGTAGACCAGCCGGCGGCCGGGCACCGCGAACGCCGCCGGCAGGTAGCCGTCCGATGCCACCAGGCGGCACAGCCGGGGGAAGCCCACGAACGAGGTGTTGGCCGACAGGCACAGCACCGCAAGCACGCTGGCGATCACCACGTAATATAGCCAGCCCCGCCCATACACCGCCGCCACCAATTGCGATACGACGCTCTGGTAGCCGGCCTGGGTCTGGTCCATCGCCTCGATCCGGTAGCTCGTGCACAGGAACGCGATCCCGCCCAGCAACAGGCCCAGCACCACCACGATCACGCTGAGCGTGCCGTGGGCGTTGCGGACGCGCGGCTCGCGGAACGTGCCGACGCCGTTGCTCACCGCCTCTACCCCCGTCATCGCCGTGCAGCCGGCGGCAAAGGCGCGCAGCAGCAGCCAGAGCGAGGCAGCCCCCGTGGTCACCTGCAGCGCGGGCGGTGCCACGACGGGGGCCGCCCCGCCGAACGCCACCTTCCAGACCCCGAGCGCCAGCAGTCCGCCCAGCCCGAAGATGAAGACGTAGGTCGGCAGCGCAAAGCCCAGCCCCGTCTCCTTCGTGCCGCGCAGGTTCACGACAGTGACCCGAGCCAGCACCCCGAGGCACAGTACCAGGGTGTAGGCCTGCAGGGCCGGGATCGCCGAGGTCAGCGCGCCGATCCCGGCCGAGATACCGACGGCGACGTTCAGCATGTAGTCCACCATCAGCGCCGCCGCGGCCAGCAGGCCCGGCCATTCGCCCAGGTTCTCCTTGGCCACGGTGTACGACCCACCGTTCGACGGATAGGCGGTGATGGTCTGCCAATAGGAAAAATACAGGACGGCGAGCAGCAGCAGGATCACCGCAGTGATCGGCCCGATGCTGCCCAGCCCGGCAGCCCCGATCGGCGCCAGCACCGTCAGCGCCGCCTCCGGCCCGTAGGAGGCCGAGCCGAGTCCATCCAGGCCCATCGCCGGCACGCCCTCCAGCACGCCGATCTTGTGCTGTTCGGCCTCCTGGTTGGCCAGCGTCCGCCCGAACAAGGCTGTCATCAACGGCATGCGGTCGTCCCATTCCCGGTCCGCCGGGAGCAACGCAGAGCCAACCGGTGAGGTAAAGGTTCGTAAACTTTTTGCGGCGACTATCCAGGCAGGCCGATCCAGGCAGGGCCGATCCAGCCGCCGATGCCGCAGCGTTTGGACACACCGGTGTGTCCGGCAAAGCACATTGTGTAGACCGGGGCTAGGCTTCCAATTATGTGACGGTGCAGAGTCTGGCGCCAGTGGTGGCGAACCGCCTAAGCGGGAGCAGCTCGGCCGATGCTTGGCCCGCGATGGTTGGTGTGAAGAGGGGTTCGAAGTTTGGAAGGATCGGGACTGGGTGTGACAAAGCTGAACCCCGCCGATCTCGAGCCCATCGCCATCGTCGGTGCCGCATGCCGGCTTCCCGGCGCGCCCGACCTGGCCGCTTTCGCCACCCTGCTGTTCAACGGCACGGATGCCGTCAGTGAGATCCCGGACGGCCGCTGGGCGAAGTACCGCTACTTTCATCCCGAGCGCGGGCAGGCCGGCAAGAGCTACACCTTCGCCGCAGGCGTGCTGGATCAGGTCGATCGCTTCGACGCCGGATTCTTCGGCATCTCCCCGCGTGAGGCGGCGCAGATGGATCCGCAACAGCGCCTGATGCTCGAACTGGCGCACGAGGCGCTGGAGGATGCTGGCGTGGACACCGGTGCCATCGCCGCCACCAACGCCGGCGTCTATGTCGGTGGATCGTCCTGGGACTACCTGACGATGCATACCGGCGATGCCGCGATCATGGACGCCTACTCCATGACGGGGAACACGCTATGCTCCCTGGCGAACCGCGTGTCCTTCGCCTACGACCTCCGCGGCCCGAGCCTGACGCTCGACACGGCCTGCTCCTCGTCGCTCGTGGCCCTGCACCACGCGTGCGAGGCGATCCGCGCCGGCCAGGTGCCGCTCGCTCTGGTGGGGGGCGTGAACCTGCTGCTTGCGCCGCACAGCTGCGTCGGTTTCAGTGC
>CAXSEG010000300.1:0-5231 GCA_964235545.1 uncultured Acetobacteraceae bacterium | reverse complement strand
AACCGCCCGCGATCCTGCAGCGACCCGCCAAGCGTTGACGAACGGCGGGCTGTGTTGATCAGGGCTAAACGGCACGTTCGTGTTGATGAGGTATGGCGTGACAGCCTCAGGTTGGGCTGGCAACGTTCCTGAATGTCAAAGGTCTTGCTGGTTGCTTCTATCGCGGCGCTCCCGTTCGTCAGTGTTGCGGCGAGAGCCCAGCCAGTTGACGGATATCAAGCTGGAGCGAACGACCGGGCATCCTTCGAACAGTGGTTCAACAGCCTCTCGGGTGATTTTCACACTGGAGCGACCTACTGGGTTACACACCGCAGCATTCCGAAGGAGGCCCACTGCAGCACGGACGGAGATCAGTTGCAGGGATGCCTCTCGGCCCAGCAGCGACTTACGCCCTTCGATGCCCGTCGCCGGTCCGAGCCGAGCTACCGTCTTGGCTGGAATGGCGCCCCACAAGCCCCGATGGTTGCGGCTGCACCGCTATCGTCACCTGTCGTCGCGACCGAGTCTCTCTATCACGTCCAACATAACACCTACGGTTGTCACAACCCTCGGGCGGCTCTCGCCCTAACAAATCCGGCAGAGGTACGCCGATCTGACCCAGGCTGGGTCAACTACGTCGTCAATGATGGGCAGTGTGCGCCGATCACGCCGAACAGCCCATGGCGGATGGAACGCCTCCAGGGCGACCTAGCCGTGATGACCTATGCCGGGACGACAGGATTGCCAGGCACCTACTATCTTCGGGCGTCAGATCTATCCGCGCCTGTTATCACCGCGGTGGCTGCGCCGCTTCCATCCGCCTCGCAGGATAATCCGTCGAGCCTCCAGTCCGGTTTGCCTCCGACCCCGGCGTACACGCCTGCACTGCCGATGACGCCTATCCAAGACTCTTCACCTTCGGTGAACACCTACCGGGCCCCTGTGGCAAGCGACGGCTACAGCAATCCCGCGTCGCCCATAGTGGTCGCACCTGGTCCACCTCCACCCCAGCAAGCCCAGCCTTCGTTCAATGCAGGCTCAACGCAGACTGATGGAAGCGGCAGTCTTACTGGGGTGCTTATATTCCTAGGCATCATCGCCGTGGTAGCGGCTATCCTCATTGCCAAAACCCGAGCCGAGAGGGCGCGCATCGAGGCGGCGAACGCGCGGCGAAGAAAGGCCACCGCGATCGCATTCGGCGAGGTCAGCGACAAGGCTCACCTCCTCCACGTCAGACGTGAACAACTGACCCAGCCCGACTTCTACGGAACGATCGACACTGGCAAGTGGGAGAAGGAGAAGGTCAGCTTCGTCCAGAGCCGTGTTGTTCCGCTGCTCAACGACACGGACATGGCTGATCTGACTGCCGAAATCTTGCCGCTTGTCTTCGGCGAAGTGGAGGCCGCCTCCTGGCGCCCGATCGCACCCGCAATGCGGGAGAGGTTCAGCAACCCTGAGGTCTACAGCCCGGACATGGACCCTATCCACTACGAGATGCACTGCGCCCTCCAACTGCAAAAGGCTGGCTGGATCACCAAGGCTACACCGCGAACGGGGGATCAGGGAGCCGACGTCCTGGCCGAGCGGGGCGGCGTCACACTCGTCGTACAGTGCAAGCTTTACTCCAACAACGTCGGCAATGGAGCCGTGCAAGAAGCTGTCGCCGCTCGGATTTTCCATCGAACGAACTTGGCGGCGGTTGTGTCAAATGCCGCTTTCACCAAGTCTGCCCGGGAGCTTGCCGGGATGTCAGATGTGACACTGCTGCACCATTCACAGTTGCCGGCGTATACCGGGCGTAGTGGTCCGACCGAAGTGCTTCGGGTAGCAGGCTAAAGGCACCGTCACGGGCAATCCTACCGCTTCAGCCGATAACCCGTCGCAAAGATCCGCCAGATTACGACGAGGCACATCGCCATGAACACCAGCGTCATTCCCAAGCTAACCCCTACGCCGATGTCCGAGGTGCCGAAGAAGCTCCAGCGAAAGCCGCTGATCAAGTATACCACGGGATTGAACAGCGTGACAGTGCGCCAGACCGGCGGGAGCATGCTGATCGAGTAGAAGCTGCCGCCGAGGAAGGTCAGAGGGGTGATCACGAGCAGGGGGATCAGGTTCAGCTTCTCGAAGCTGTCGGCCCAGATGCCGATGATGAAGCCGAAGAGGCTGAACGTCACGGCGGTGAGCACCAGGAACACGGCCATCCAGACCGGGTGCATGATGCCGAACGCCACGAACAGCTTGGCTGTCACCAGGATGATGACGCCGAGCAGCAGGGACTTGCTGGCGGCAGCGCCCACGTAGCCGAGCACGATCTCGGCCGGGGCGACGGGGGCGGAGAGGAGTTCGTAGATCGTGCCGACGAACTTTGGAAAGTAGATGCCGAAGGAGGCGTTGGCGATGCTCTGGGTCAGCAGCGAGAGCATGATCAGCCCGGGGATGATGAAGGCGCCGTAGCTCACGCCGTCCACCGCGGCCATGCGGGAGCCGATGGCGGCGCCGAAGACCACGAAATAGAGCGAAGTGGAAATGACTGGCGAGACGATGCTCTGCAGCAGCGTGCGCCAGGTGCGGCTCATCTCGAAGGTGTAGATGGCCCGGATGGCAAACAGGTTCATGGTTGCGCGTGCACCAGGCCCACGAAGATCTCCTCAAGCGAGCTCTGATGCGTCCGCAGGTCCTTCACGCTGACCCCTAGCGCGTCCAACTGGCGCATCAGGGCGGCGATGCCGTTATCCTCGGCATGGGCGTCGTAGCTGTAGACCAGCTCCGTGCCGCCGGGATCCAGGCCGAGCTTCCAGGCCGCGAGGGTGGGTGGCAGGCCGGGCAGCTTTTCACGCAGTGTCAGAGTCAGCTGCGACGTACCGAGCTTGTCCATGAGCGCCGCCTTCTCCTCCACCACCACCAGGCGGCCGCCGTTGATCACGCCGATGCGGTCGGCCATCTGCTCGGCTTCCTCGATGTAATGGGTGGTCAGCACGATGGTCACGCCCGCCTGCCGCAGCCCGCGCACCATCTGCCACATGTCCCGCCGCAGCTCGACGTCCACGCCCGCGGTGGGCTCGTCCAGGAACAGGATCTGCGGCTCGTGCGACAACGCCTTGGCGATCATGACCCGGCGTTTCATGCCGCCGGACAGGGTGATGATCTTGGCGTCGCGCTTGTCCCATAAAGAGAGGTCCCGCAGCACCTGCTCGAGATGAGCGGGGTTGGCGCGCTTGCCGAACAGGCCGCGGCTGTAGCGCACCGTCGCCATCACGGTCTCGAACGCATCGGTCGCAAGCTCCTGCGGCACCAGGCCGATCATGCTGCGGGCGGCGCGGTAGTCGGTCACCACGTCATGCCCGGCGGCCAGCACGGTCCCGCTGCTCGGGTTCACGATGCCACAGATGATGCTGATGAGCGTGGTCTTGCCGGCGCCGTTCGGCCCCAGCAAAGCGAAGATCTCACCCCGCCGTATATCGAGGTCGATGCTGTGCAGAGCCGTCAGGCCGGTCGCGTAGGTCTTGGTGATCCCGCGCACGGAGATGGCCGGTGGCCGGGTCTCGGACGCAGCCGAGTTGGGCCGTTCGGCCGGGAAGATCTGGTCCATGGGTCCCGTTCAGAATGGGGGTGCGTGGGGGAGGGCTGGCGGGGATCGAAACCTCGCGGGCCGGCCGGTCGGGGCGTAGATACCACGGCGTGGGCGGTGGCGACACCTGGAGGGCGTCGCGCAGCGCGAGCGGTCGGGGCTGAAGGCCGGCCTGCGCCGCCCGCGTGTCCGCGGCGGTAATGGCCGGTTCACCCAGCAGGTCGCAGCCGCCGCGCGTGTTCCGGCAGGGCGTGCGCCTCGCCTCTGGCCGGATGCGGGGCGCTCCCATATCGTGCCGGATGCGGCAGACACGGAGCGGATGAATGGCAGACCCGGTCGCGCTAGCCCCGGCAGCCGGGCGTGAGGACACGCTCTGGGGCGTGATCGCCTGGCTCGGCACCCAGCGCCGGGTGGCCGAGGTGTTCCCGTCCCGTGCGCGTGCGCTGGCTGATTGCGAGTGGCGGGACCAAGAGGTGCGCGCCTATGCCCACTTGCTGCGGGGACTGGGGCAGCCCATTCCGCGCTACAGCGTGGGCCCGGTGCGGCGGTCGGACCTGCCGCGCCGCTGGCGGCCGTTGCCGGTGCTGGGGTTCCTGCGGGGCCAGGGATGCTAGGGCGACGACTCCGTGAGGATCGAGCGGTCACGGGATCCCGAGCTTCCTCACTGCCATCGCTATGAGGTGGGTACGAAACTGGCTGAGGTGAGAATTAAGTTCCCCGCCCTCATGGAAGGGGCCAGGGGAGGTGCAAGCGGCACTCTGCTCCAGCCGTAAATCAGCAAACGACAATGAGGCGCGTGGCACCCCTCCCCCCGGCCCCCTCCCACAAGGGAAGGGGGAGCTAGACGACGCTAGCTCACCGCCTTGGCCGCCTCCATCACCGCTTCCGCGTGGCCTGGCACCTTCACCTTGCGCCACAGCTTGGCCACCTTGCCGTCCTTGTTTATCAGGAAGGTGGAGCGGTCGATGCCCATGTAGGTCTTGCCGTACATGGACTTCTCGCCCCATGAGCCATACGCCTCCGCCACGCCTTCCGTATCCGAGGCGAGCGGGAAGCTGAGCGAGTATTTCTCGGCGAATTTCTCGATCGGCTTCATCATGTCCTTGGACACGCCGATCACCTCGATGCCGATCTTGCCCAGCGCGGGAAGCGCCTCCTGGAAGGCGCAGGCCTCCTTGGTGCAGCCAGGGGTATCAGCCTTGGGATAGAAATACAGCACGAACGGGCGGCCCTTCATCGCCGCAAGGCTGACAGTGCGGCCCCCGGTCGCCGCCATGCTGAAATCCGGGGCCTCGTCACCTTCCGCCACGCTCATCGATCTGTCCCACCCGCTTGTTGAACACGGCACGCACGGCTGCCGCCACCTCCGCCATCCTGGCATGGAAGGCAGCGGCGTCACAGATCCCCGTAGCCCCCAGCAGCGCGTCCATCGCCGCATCCGGCAGATGCGGCGGGGGCCGGGAGCCCACGGTGATGCGCAGCAGGCCCTGGATGGTCCGCCACAGATGATCGGCCTCGGTCAGCACGGCGGCGTCCTCCGGCGGCAGCGCCCCCGCTTCGGCCAGGCGGCCGACCGCCACCCGGATCGTCTGCGCCGGGCGCGCGGACGCCGTGAGCAGCAGCGCCGCCTGCACGGCGAACTCCACCTCCACTTGCCCACCCGGCATCAGCTTCACGTCCC
>CAXSEG010000299.1:0-5279 GCA_964235545.1 uncultured Acetobacteraceae bacterium | reverse complement strand
ACGCCGCCAACGCCTCCGCCGGCGCCTTGCCGCCCCACAGGACGAACTGGAACGCCGGGTAGAACCGCTCGCACTCGGTGATGGCGATGTCGATCATGTCCTCGAGGCTTTCGGCCGAGGCACCGCGGGCACCGCGGAGCAGCACCGAGTGGCGGAACAGCGGCATGCCGTCATCACTGTCCATGCCGAAATGGCCGATCCACAGCTTCTCGTTGGCCAGCGCCAGCAGTTCATACAGGGCGGTGCGCCGGCCGGCCGGCACCTTCAGGTCGAAGGCACAGGTGAAGTGCATGGCGCTGATTTCCCGCGACCAGGAGAAATACAGGCCGTAATCGCACCACTTGCCGGGTGCCTCGGCCGCCATCTCGGCCTCGCTGCGGCGGTCAAAGGCCCAATCGTTCTCCACGACGATGCGCTCGAGCGCGTCGAGCGGGTTGGCGGCGTGTTCGTTGATTTGCAGGGACTGAACGGTCGGCATCATGGGGTCTCCCCATCTGGAGGAAGGCCGGACGCGGGCCGGGCCATGGACTTGCTGCCACGACTCGACACGGGACGAGACTACCGGGCTGCAAACCCTTGCTGCAACCCCGGTTCGGGTGACGCCACTCAGATACCGTTCGGGTCGGGGAATTCCGCGTCGGCAGGGCGCAGGGCGGCGACCGGCGGTTCCGCGGCCCGAGCCCGCGCCGCGGCGGCCTCGAGCAGGGCTACCCGCAATTCGAGCCCGGCGAGACGGGCTTCGGCGGCTTCCTGGCCGGCGCGGGCGTTGGCGGCCATCGTCTCGACCGCCTCCATGTCGTCGCGGCGGACCAGGTCCAGCTTGCGGATCGCCTCGTCGATGCGGGCGCGGATTGTGGCTTCCGCCTCGTCCCGCAGGCCGGTGAAGGCGGAGAAGGCACCACCGGCGACGCCGGCGAGGTCATCGAAGAAGCGGGGACGGTCATTCATGGCGGTCAGGTTCCTGCACGACGACATTATATAGGAGAGGGCAAGCGGTTTTCAAAAAGGGCCGGTTGTGGTTGGTTGCGGGCCATGACCGCGCTTAAACCCCTCGTGCTCACCATGGGCGATCCGGCCGGTATCGGCGGCGAGATCACGGCCAAGGCGTGGCGCGCGCTGGCGTTGGCGGGCCCGCCTTTCGCGCTGATCGCGGACCCGTTCTGGGTCGGCGGACTGGACGTGCCGATGGCGGTGATCCAGCGGCTGGACCAGGTGGCGGACGTGTTCGGCGCGGCGCTGCCGGTGCTGGCGGTGTCCCTGCCGGAGATCGCACGGCCTGGCCGGCCCGACCCGGCGAACGCCCCCGCCGTGATCGCCAGCATCGAGCGGGCGGTGCAGCTGGTGCAGGCCGGCGAGGCTGCCGCCATGGTGACGAACCCGATCAGCAAGGCCGTTCTGTATCAGGCCGGCTTCCCCCACCCCGGACATACCGAGTTCCTGGGTGCGCTGACTGGGGGCACGCCCGTGATGATGCTGGCCTGCCGCGAGTTGCGCGTGGTGCCGGTCACCATCCACGTGTCTCTGCAGCAGGCGCTGGAGGGTGTGACGATGCCGGCGATCCTGGCGGTGGCGCGGGCGGCGGCGGCGGCGCTGCGGCGGGATTTCGGCATCGCGGCGCCGCGGCTGGCGGTGGCCGGGCTGAACCCGCATGCCGGCGAGGACGGGGCGATGGGCCAGGAGGAGATCCTGGTCATCCGCCCGGCGATCGAGGCGCTACGAGCGGAGGGGATCGACGCGACCGGCCCCTACCCGCCCGATACGCTGTTCACCGATGCGGCGCGGCCGACCTACGACGCGGCGATCTGCATGTATCACGACCAGGCGCTGATCCCGCTCAAGACGTTGGATATGGCCGGGGGGGTGAACGTGACGCTAGGACTGCCCATCATCCGGACGTCGCCGGACCACGGCACCGCATTCGGCATCGCCGGGCAGGGCAAGGCGGATCCGGCCAGCCTGATCGCGGCCATGCACATGGCGGCGGAGCTGGCGGCGAGGAGGGTGGCATGATCCGGCTCGGGGTGAACATCGACCACGTGGCGACCGTGCGGAACGCGCGCGGCGGCGCCCATCCGGACCCAGTGGACGCGGCGATGGCAGCGATCGCGGCGGGGGCGGACGGCATCACCGCCCACTTGCGGGAGGACCGGCGCCATATCCGCGACGCCGACATCGACCGGCTGCGCGCCACGACCACGGTGCCACTGAACCTTGAGATGGCGGCGACGGAGGAAATGGTGGCCAACGCGCTGCGGGTGCGGCCAAGCGCTTGCTGCCTCGTGCCGGAGCGCCGGGCGGAGGTGACGACAGAGGGCGGATTGGACGTGGCGGGCCAGATGGAAACGCTGCGCCCGGTCGTCGCCGGGTTACGGGCGGCGGGGATCCGCGTGTCGCTGTTCATCGACCCGGAGGAGCGGCAGTTGCAGGCCGCCGCCGACCTGCACGCGGACATCGTGGAACTGCACACGGGCGCCTATGCGGAGGGGCGGGCCGGGGAACTGGACCGGTTGCGGCGCGGAGCTTCGCTAACCGCGGAACTCGGGCTGGAATGCCATGCCGGACACGGGCTGACCTTTGACAACGTCCAGGCCGTGGCGCGCTTGCCGGAGGTGATGGAGCTGAACATCGGGCATTTCATCATTGGCCAGGCGATCACAGACGGACTGGCGAATGTGGTTCGGGAAATGCGGGCGCTGATCGATGCGGCGGCGTTCTTCCCTTAGAAGCCCTCTCCCTGGGGAGGGAGAGGGAGAAGACATAGAGATCAGCGTTGCGGGACGAAGCCGTTCTGTACTGGTTGCTGAGCGGGCATTGGAACCTGCGCCGGCATCGGCTGGCGTGCTGCTACCGGCTGCTTGTGGCTGAAGCAGCCCATCTCGTAGCAGCCGAACAGAGCTGCGGCGCCGACACCGATCGCGATCTTGGTGCCGGTCGACAGACCCTGGTGTTCGGGGGCGCTATCCGCCTGGGCCGGAGCCACGGCGCGGCCGCCGCTGCCAACCGTCACGCCGATCCGCTGCGCCTGTTGCGGACCGCCTCCGTTGGGAATGTAGTCGACCGACATCAGCTTGCCGGGAGGCAGGGAGCGCACATAGGCGGCGAACGTCTGCAAGGCCGGAAACACCCGGCCATCCGCCGCTACGATCTGATCACCCGCATGGAAGCCGGCTTGCGCGCCCGGCGTGCCGACCCGGACGCCCTTGATGCGCAGCATCTCGAAGCTGAGCCCGGCGTCGTCGACATGCGTGCCGCTGACGATGTCCATGCCCAATGCTCCACCCTGGCTTGGCAGGGCAGACGCGTCCTGCTGGGATAGGATGCGGTAGTTGAGCGCGTTCTGCGTCTGGGCCAGGCCCGGAACGGTCTGCAGGCCGAGGAACCCGACGGCGAGGGCCGCCGCCGCGATGCGTGTGATCATCGAGACCCCTCCCGTGCGCCGGTCAGACCGACACCGTGCCCTCGTCCGGCACCTGGCCGTTCGGCGTCATCTGATGGACGGCGTTCGGCAGGTGCTGGGCCAATTGCGAGAGGAAGTCGGTCGGCTGCATGCCCGCCTGGCTGGCCATCTGGTTCACCTGACCCTGGCCGAACACGCTTTGCAGCTGGTCAGGCGATACCGATTGGTTCTGGCCGTTGCCGACCCAGGACTGCGCGATGTGGCCGAGCCCGGCATTCTCGAACTGCGACACCAGGCCGCCAATTCCGCCGCCCATGCCACCCATGCCGCCTGCCTGCTGTTGGCCGCCACCCATGCCACCGAGCAGGCCGCCAAGCACGCCGCCCATCCCACCCATGGCGCCGCCACCGCCCTGCTGCTGCTGATTGTTGCCGCCGAACATGCTGCCGAGAACCGAATCGAGGAGACCCATGTGACCGTTCCTTTTGAAGGCGGCCGTTCGGCCGCCGTTACGTTCCGCGTTCGAAGGCGCCAACAAAGTTAGCCCCCTCCGGAACGTCTGCGCTTCTGGGCATGACAACGAGTCACCCGCCCCATAGTTCGTTTCAGGCCCGTGGATGGGTGGCGCGGAACACTGCGAGCAGCCCTGCCTCGTCGACGGAGGTGTAACGCTGCGTGGTCGACAGGCTTGCGTGGCCAAGCAGTTCCTGGATCGACCGCAGGTCGGCACCGCCGGAGAGCAGGTGCGTGGCGAAGGAGTGGCGCAGGGCATG
The DNA here is from genome assembly GCA_964235545.1 of uncultured Acetobacteraceae bacterium. GTDB lineage: Bacteria > Pseudomonadota > Alphaproteobacteria > Acetobacterales > Acetobacteraceae > LMUY01. Next base: position 1,109 of record CAXSEG010000299.1, on the reverse strand, counting down.
CGGCGTCGCGTGGTCCGGCAGGCCAACGAGGTGGCGGTAAAGCCGCATGGTGCGCTGCGCCACGGCGGCGTTCAGCCGCTTGCCGCGCAGGCCGGGGAAGAGCGGGGCCGCCGGGTCGCCACCGTTCGGGTGCAGCGCAACCCAGGCGTCGATCGCCTGCTGGACGGCGGGCAACACGGGGAGAATACGTTCCTTGGCCCCCTTGCCCACCACGCGCAGCGCGCCGCCAGGACGTGGGCGGTCGCGCATGTCCAGGGCGAGCGCTTCGGCGATGCGCAAACCGCAACCATACAGCAGGGTGAACAGCGCCGTGTCCCGCGCCTGGGCCAACGGGTTGTTGGACACGTCGCCGCCCGCGTCCTCCGCGACGCCGCGGGCGGCTTCGGGGGTGAGCGCCTTCGGGATCGGCTGCCGGGTCTTGGGTGTGGCGAGCAGGCCGGGTGCCGGGTTGGCTATGGCGTGCCGCCGGGCGAGGTAGCGGTGGAAGGAGCGCACGGCCGACAGGTGGCGAGCGCGGGTGGCGTTGCCCTGCCCCACGCCGGCCTGTTCGGCCAGCCAGGCGCGCACATCCGTCTGGGACACGGCGCCCAGGGCCGCGAGATCCGGCTCGCCGCCGAGATGGCGGGTGAGGAAGCCGAGATAGGCGGCCAGGTCCCGGCCATATTCGCGGACAGTGAGCGGGGAGGCGCGCCGCTCGCTGGCCAGCCAGGCCAGGAAGGCGAGGCGGGCGGACTCGCCGGTCATGGGGCCGCTGCCACGGCCCGTCTCACCGCTCGCACAACGCGGCCAGCGCGCGGCCAAGGAAGGCCAGCCACCGCACGCCCTGGCCGGGGTGCAGCCGCGACCGTTCGCGCGACGCCAGGGCCAGCAACGAGCCCTCCCCCACCCGCACCAGCGCGTCCACCCGGGCCAGCGGCGCGGCGGCGCCGTGCAGCAGTGCCGCGTCGACCGGCTGCTCGCGGAATGCCACCTCGCGTCGGCCGAGCAGGCGCGCGACCGAGCCGGCCGGCAGCAGGCGGGTGCCGGGGTGGCCGAAATCGGCGCAGAGGCAGGCGGCGTCCACCGCCAGCAAGGGTGGCAGGTCGGTGCGGACGAACTCCGCCGGGTCG
>CAXSEG010000298.1:0-5283 GCA_964235545.1 uncultured Acetobacteraceae bacterium | reverse complement strand
GAACGACAGTGAATCAGAACGGCCGTGACCTACGCAATGGGGACAGACCCTAGCCTCGTCAATAGTTTATCTGTTTTGGCATCCTATTTGTTGCACTTTCGTAAGTCTTGGCGGCTTTTTTCAACACAATCGACCCAGAGGCGACATACACTTGTTGTTCCGGCCTAAAACTGGCACGCTTAAAGAGTGAACTACTCGGCAAAGAAGATCTACGTTACGTGCGGGTGGCAGGAGATCCATGAATGGGCAGCTTACATGCAGTCACACATGGACGAAGTGAGACAGTCATTGTCACAAGAGCAGGTGAGGCATGAGGCCTGGTATTCGGGTCAAGATTCCGGAGGCCTCTACGTTATTTGTGTTATGGATGTCGATGATCAGAAAGCCTCGGCTGCGATCGCTGCAAAGTCGCCGCTTACGATCGACCAGGTGCATCGGGATTTCAAAGTTCATTGGGCCCGTTCGAGGGTCAGCAATCTTCAAATAACACCCGACTGCCCTCCCAGCTTTACGGACTGCGAGTTACTCTTGGATGCCAGGCTATGACCGCTGTGGTCAATCGAGTTTCGCCTCTTGGCTCTGTTCGCTTTTCACCCAGAAGCAGAACTTACCAGGCGTAGCCTGTATCGCGCTTGGGCGATGCGGGACTTGGCTGAGACACACGTAATCGGCGGGGCGAAACAAGAATCGAACTCGGGGCATTGACCTCAGTCGGCGATCCCGCGTCGCCAAGCGCGATACTGGCTACATACTGCCGCGACTCGACATGGCAGATTGCCGTCACGCCGCGGCGCGCTTTCTTGCGAGTGCTTGCATCCATTCGTCCGACCCCAGACGCCCCTCCAACAATGCTGGCACGTCGAAATCGGCGTCGAGCATCGGGAAATGCAGGCCTAAGCCACCGCCGCTCAGCTTTATCTGGGAGAGTTGCTCCGTTCTCGCTCCGGTCAGGCCCTGCGCGTCATCCGGCGCGAACATGATCTCCAGTCCGTTATCCAGGCGGAGAACGATGCGGCCGCGACCTCTGTCATAGCGAGCGGCTAAGGCACGGGCGTTCATGCACCGGCGGTCCGCACCGCGCGTGTTAGCCTGTTCAATCTCTGCGTCTGTAAGGTCCATGGATCGTGTCCCACTCGCGGCAGAAGTCTATCACGGATGCAGCGATATGGGTGAGCGCCAACCGCAGATCTTTTGCCTTCAATCCGTGGTTCTCGCGCAGGGTGGGAGGCCCGTCGTAGCAGTTCAGGAGGACCACAGCCGTCGTGTCGCCTGCGACGACATGCACATGGGGCGGCGGGTGATCGTTGACGTAGATGGCGATGCGGAGGTGGCCAGTCTGGCCGACAGTCGGCACCGCCTAGGTCATTAGCTCGATCAAGAACGGCCCGCTCCGCCCATTAGCGCCTGCCAGCAGGTCGTTGAACTGGTCCATCGTCTCCGCCCGGGCGCTCTCCACGCCGAGCCCCTGCCCGATCTGCACCCAGTCCAGGTTGGGATTGCCGAGGTCCATCATGTCCAGGGCAGTGCGGCCGGGGTTGGCGCCGACGTTGGCGAGTTCGCCGAGGAGGATGGCGTATTTGCGGTTGGAGAGGATGACGGTGGTGACGTCCAGCTTCTCGCGGGCTTGGGTCCAGAGCGCTTGGACGGTGTACATGGCCGAGCCGTCGGCCTGGAGGGTGATGACGCGGCGGCCGGGGGCGGCGATTGCGGCGCCGGTGGAAAGCGGCAGGCCGTCGCCGATGGCGCCGCCGGTGAGTTGGAGCCAGTCGTGTGGGGCGGCGCCGGTTGTGAGCGGGAAGAGGCCGCGGCCGAAGGTGATGGCTTCGTCCACCACGATGGCGCCTTCCGGCATGAGGGCGGCGAGGGAGTGGCTGAAGGCTTCGGCCTCGACGGGACCGCGGCCGGGTTGGCCGCGTTCGGCGTGGGGGGCTTCCGCTGGGTGGGCGCCGAGTTCTCCGGCGAGGGCGGCGAGGGCGGCGGGGCCGTCCTGGTCGGGGCGGGCGAGGACGTGGATGGTGCAATCTTTGGGGTACAGGCGGCCGGGCTTGTTGGGATAGGCGAAGAAGCCGACGGGGGCGGCGGCACCGACCAGGACGATGTGCTTCAGGCCGGCCAGGGCCTGCAGTGCTACGTCCACCGGGTAGGGTACGCGCTCGATCGGCATGCGGCCGGCGCCGCGCTCGATGCGGGCGTTGGAGGTTTGCGCCATCATGCGGGCGCCGGTGGTGGCGCAGATCCCGCCGGCCATGGCGAGGGGGCCGGCCCGGAGTGCCGCGCCCGACATGATAAACATGGCCGGCTCGCCGGAGCGGAGCACGCGGGCGGTGGCCTCGACCGTGCCCTGGTCGGCGTGGGCGGCGGGTGGGGGTGGCAGGGGGGCGGCGACGATGCCGCCCTCGTCCCAGCTGGTATCGGAGGGCAGGATGAGGGTGGCGATCTGGCCGGGTGCGGTCAGCGCGGCCTGCACCGCCTGGGCGGCGTCCGCGCCGACGGTGGCGGCGTGGGTCGCGGTGCGGGTCCAGCCGGAGACGGGGCGGGCCCAGCCTTCGGTGTCGGCGGTGAGCGGGGCGTCCAGCGGGCGGTGGAAGGTCGCCTGGTCGCCGACGATGTTGACCATGGGCACATGGGCGCGCCGGGCGTTGTGCAGGTTGGCCAAGCCGTTGGCCAGACCGGGGCCGCAATGCAGCAGGGTGGCGGCGGGCTTGCCGGCCATGCGGGCGTAGCCGTCGGCGGCGCCGGTGACCACGCCTTCGAACAGGCCGAGCACGCAACGCATGCCGGGCACGCGGTCCAGGGCGGCGACGAAGTGCATCTCGGACGTGCCGGGGTTGGCGAAGCAGGTGTCCACCCCGGACGCCAGCAGCGTGTGCACCAGGCTTTCCGCACCATTCATCGGCCCGCTCCCCCCTCGTCGTTTGCAGGGCAGCCTGCCCCGGCGGACCGGCTTGCGCCAGCCCCGCGCGCCGCCCAGGATCGCCAGCACAAGCGAGGAACGCGGATGACGACGGTGCTCTACCCCGAGCGGATGTATGCCGACGATACCGAGGAGCGCCGCATCTTCGGCGCCGGCAGCACCGTGTTGATGCGCGACACGGACGTGCTGGCGGACCTGTCGGACGCCGATTGCCAGGCCGCCGACGGGCTAATGATCTTCCGCCAGTGGGTCGGGGAGGTGGATTTCGCTCGCATGCCCAAGCTGCGGGCCGTGGTGCGGATGGGCGTCGGCTACGACCGGATCGACCGGGTGGCGGCGGCCCGGCGGGGTGTGACGGTGTGCAACGTGCCCGATTACGGCACGACGGAAGTGGCCAACCACGCGATCGCGCTGGCCATGGCGCTGAACCGCGGGTTGATCCTGCATCACGAGCATCAGCGGCGGGCGGACCCGGTGTGGTTCATCCTGAAGGACCCGGCGATCCGCCGGGTCGGCAACACGGTGTTCGGGATCCTGGGGCTGGGCCGGATCGGGACGGCGGTGGCGCTGCGGGCGAAGGCGCTCGGCTTCCGGGTGGTGTTCTACGACCCCAAGCTGCCCAACGGGTCCGACCTGGCGCTGGGCATCGAGCGGGTGCGCAGCCTGGGGGCGCTGCTGGGCCAATCCAACATCCTGTCCGTGCACACGCCGTTGACGCGGGAGACGGCGGGGCTGCTGGGAGCGGCCGAGTTTGCGGCGCTGCCGCCGGGAGCGGTGGTGATCAATACCGCCCGGGGCGGCACGATGGACTTCGACGCGCTGGAGGCGGCGCTGCGGTCGGGGCACCTGGCCGGCGCCGGGCTGGACGTGATGCCGGTGGAGCCGCCGGCGGCGCCGGTGCATCCGCTGCTGCAGGCCTACCGCGACCGGGACCCGGCGCTGGAGGGGCGGCTGATCGTGACACCGCATTCGGCATTCTGGACGCCGGATGCGGAGTGGGACATCCGGATCAAGTCGGCGGAAACCATGGCGGCGGCGCTGGGGAACGACCCGCAGAACGTGATCCGGCCGGAGGATGACTAGGGGCAGCCATGGCGGTCCGGTTCAGTGCCCTGCCCCGTCCGTGCCAATGTTAACGAAGCCAAAACGTCCTTAAACTGCAATATGCTGACGCCTGGCCATCGGCTTTGATCTCGCGCAGCATCGACCGGGATTCCCATGCTCGCCCATTTCGCGCCTGCCTCCGGCATCATCGTCGCCATGCTGGTCGGTTGTTTCGTGCTGGTCCTCGCGTTCGAGGCGACGAACGGGTTCCACGATACGTCCAACGCCGTCGCGACGGTGATCTATACGAACTCCCTGCGGGCGACCTATGCCGTGATCTGGTCGGGGCTGCTGAACTTCGCCGGGGTGCTGGCGGGCGGGATCGCGGTGGCCTACGCGCTGGTGGAGATCCTGCCGCCCGACGTGCTCACGCCGCCGGACGGGACGCCGGCGGTGCCGATGCTGGTGGCGCTGTTTGCGGCGGCGTTGTTCTGGAACGTGCTGACCTGGGCGTTCGGCATCCCCAACAGCTCGTCGCACTGCATCATCGGTGCGCTGATCGGTGTCGCGGCCAGCGACTCGCTGCTGCAGGCGCGGGGGCTGGGCCAGGGCGTCGACTGGCACCAGATCATCGAGGTGCTGGAGGCGTTGGCGATCTCGCCGATCCTGGGCCTGGTCGGGGCGGGCGGGTTGTACGGGGTAATGCGGCTGGCCTTGCACAGCCATGGCCATCTGTTCGAGCCGCCGGAGGGGGAGGCGCCGCCGGTCTGGTGGCTGCGGGGCCTGCTGATCCTGACCTGCTCGGCGGTGAGCTTCTCGCATGGCACCAATGACGGGCAGAAGAGCATCGGACTGATCATGCTGACGATCATCGGCCTAATGCCGGCGACCTACGCGTTGAACCCGGCGGTGCCGGACCAGCTGGCGCGGCTCGGCCAGTCGGCCGGGCAGGCGATCCCGCTGATCCAGCGCTATGGCAACGACCAGAAGGAGCAGGCGCTGAGCGCGGCGGCCGGGCTGCAGCAGGCCGGGCCCGGGATCGTGGCGCAGGCCAAGGCGACGGGTGCCGATGGCCCAGAGGCGCGCCGGACGCGGGCGCAGTTCCGCGGTGCGGTGTACGAGGTGCTGGCGCAGATGAAGCACGTCGGCGAGGCGGAGGCGGCGAGCGCACAGGACAAGGCGGAGGCGGAGCGGCTGCGCAAGGCGATGGGGCCACCGGTGGAGTACGCCCCGCTCTGGGTGCGGGTGCTGAGCGCGGTTTGCCTGGGGGCGGGCACGATGGTGGGCTACAAGCGTGTGGTGCGGACGTTGGGCGAGCGGCTGGG
>CAXSEG010000297.1:0-5287 GCA_964235545.1 uncultured Acetobacteraceae bacterium | reverse complement strand
ACGTCCACCAGGGGGGAGGACAGCAGGCGGCGGAACGGCGCGCTCTCGTCGATCAAGCGACCCAGCGACTCCATCTGGTCGACCACGGCGTCCAACTCGCGACGCTCGCCGGCGAGGTCGTAGAGCGCCGCCGCATACCGCCCGGGCAAGCCGCCGCTTTGTGAAATCGTGCCTTCAGCCGCCACGCAACGGTCCATCCCTGCATATTGATAGAGCGCCGGCGGTCCGGCCGGGCGCCGGTCGCTTACCACGCAGGTTTTGCCCACGCAACACAACGCGAGCCGCGGTCCGCATCGCCAAGGTCAGCGTTGACCAAGCCGGGTTTCGCCGAACAGCTTGGCCTGCTCCCGCGGCTGGGAGCGCCAATATTGCTGTGGCGCCTGCACCGTGGCCCCCAGCTCCGCCGCCGCATGCCACGGCCAGCGCGGATCGTACAGGATGCCGCGCGCCAGGGAGACCATGTCCGCCTGGCCATTGGCCACGATCGCCTCCGCCTGCGCAGGCTCGGTGATCAGCCCCACCGCCATCGTCGGCAGCCCCGTTTCCGCCCGGATGCGCGCCGCGAAGGAGACCTGGTAGCCCGGCCCGACCGGGATCGTCTGCTGCGGCGAGATGCCGCCGGTCGAGACGTGGATGAAATCGCACCCGCACGCCTTGAGCGCGTGGCCAAACGCCACCGTCTGCTCCAGGTCCCACCCGTGTTCCACCCAATCCGTCGCCGACACCCGCACCCCGACCGGGATGCGGACGGCATCCCGCACCGCCTGGAACACCTCCAGCGGAAAGCGCATCCGGTTCTCCAGCGGCCCGCCATAGGAGTCGTTGCGCTGGTTGGCGATCGGCGAGAGGAACTGGTGCAACAGGTAGCCATGCGCCGCGTGCAGCTCGATCAGCTGCAGCCCGATCCGCTCGGCCCGCCGCGCCGCCGCCACGAACGCGTCCCGCACCCGCGTCAGCCCGGCCTCGTCCAGCGCGGTTGGCGGCAGCTCGCCCAGCTTTACGGCCTCGGTGGACGCGGACTCGCCCACCCAACCCCCCTCGGCAACCGGAATCTGCTGCCCGCCCTCCCAAGGCCGCCGGCTGGAGGATTTGCGCCCGGCATGGCTCAATTGCACCCCGAGCGGCATGGGGGAGTAGCGCCGCACCCCGTCCAGCACCCGCGCCAAAGCCTGCTGGTTGCCGTCCGAATACAGGCCGAGATCGCCGGACGTGATCCGGCCGCCCGCCTCCACCGCCGTCGCCTCCAGGATCAGCAGGCCGGCGCCGGACAGCGCCAGGTGGCCGAGATGGATCAGGTGCCAATCCGTCGCCGTGCCATCCTCTGCCGAGTACTGGCACATCGGCGCGATCACGATCCGGTTCGGCAGCGTCAGCCCGGCAAGCTCGATCGGTTGGAACAGCGCGCTGGTCATGATCATCGCTCCGGCATAATCAGGGGGAATGTTGAAGACAGTCTTAACCGTCTTTCCTGACAAGGGCTGAACCGATGCGCCTGACCCGCCGCCTTGCCGTCCTCTCCGCTGGAGCCACGTTGATCGCCATGACCGAAGCCAACGCCGTCACCCTCCCGTCCGGCCTGCAATACACCGACACAGTGGTCGGCACCGGGCCGCAGCCCGCCAGCGGGCAGACCGTGAACGTCCACTACACCGGTTGGCTGTATGACAACGGCACGAAAGGCCACAAATTCGACAGCTCGCTGGACCGTGGGCAGCCGTTCAGCTTCAAGCTGGGCGCCGGCATGGTCATCGCCGGCTGGGACCAGGGCGTCGCCACGATGCATGTCGGCGGCAAGCGCACGCTGATCATCCCGGCGGACCTGGGCTATGGCAGCCGCGGCGCCGGCGGCGTGATCCCCCCCAACGCCACGCTGATGTTCGACGTCGAGCTGCTCAGCATCGGCTGACGCGCGTGCGGGCGTGCCTTGCCGCGGCAGCCTGCCTCGCCGGGCTGGCCCTGCTCGCGGCAGCCGCCCGCGCCGCCGACCCGGACGCGCTGTGGAAAATCGTCCATGGGCGCTGCGTGCCCGCCGCCGCGTCCGGCACCCCGGCGCCCTGTGCCGAGGTGACGGCCGACTGGGCGGTTCTGAAGGACGCAGTGGGCGCCACCCAGTTCATGCTGATCCCCACCGCCCGGATCACCGGCATCGAGGACCCGGCCCTACTCATGCCGGACACGCCCAACTACTTCGCGGCCGCCTGGCAGGCACGGCGTTTCGTGGACGGCCGCGCCGGCCATGTGCTGCCGCGCGAGGACATCGCCCTGGCGATCAACCCGCCCGGCGCCCGCACCCAGGAACAGCTGCATATCCACGTCGATTGCGTGCGCCCGGACGTGAGCGCGCGGCTGAGTGCCCTGCCGATCGGCGACGATTGGGCGACGCTGCCGGAGGCGCTGGCCGGCCAGCGTTACGCAGCGCGTCATGTGCCGGGCCAGGCCCTGGATGCGAACCCGTTCCGCCTGCTCGCCGAAAGCCTGCCGGGTGCCGCGGACGCGATGCGGCTCTACACGCTCGCCGTAATCGGCCGCGCGGACGGCTTCATCCTGCTCGCCGGCCGCATCGGCGAGGACGGCCGCGGCCACAGCGAGGATCTGGAGGACCATTCCTGCGCGGTGGCGAAAGCAGGCTGATCGGCTGCTTGGCACGCAGTCTTATCGTCACGCTAGGCTCGGGAGTGAGCCGGTGGGTTAAAGCCCATCCTACAGCGAACCATTCTGTAGGGTGGGCTACAGCCCACAACTCCGTTCCTGACGCGGAAGACGCTTCCCCGGAAAGGAGTAGAACCGTCAGATCACCGCCACCGCCGCCTGAGATCGATCACGTGGCCCGCCAACGCCGCCAGCAGCGCCAGCGAGACCCACCCCCACCAAGCACCGGCCAGGCCAGCCCGCATCGCTACCAGCAGGCACGCGCCGGCACACAGATTGGGCAGCAGCTCACCCGGCGCCACGCCGCGGTGCGAGGCGCGCCACAGCGCCACCAGCACCGCTCCTTCCAGCGCCATGCCTAGGATGATGGCGTTCAGCACCCAGCCGCCGATGATCATGCCACCCCCGCCTCCCGCGCGGCGGCGATGATCAATTCCGCCGTGCGCGCCGGGGCTTCCTCGTGCGCCAGGTGGCCCAGGCCCGGCAACGACACCACGCCCGCCCCCGGCACCAGCGCGCGCGTGCGTTCGGCGTCGCTGGGCGGAATGGCGCGGTCGGCCGCGCCTACGATCAGCAGCAAGTGGGTCCTCAAGCCCGGCAGGTCGCGCACCAACGGGTTCAGGTCCCAATACGCCATCATCGCCAGCGCCGCGGCGGCGTGGGACGGCTCGCGCACCACCCGCGCATACAGCCCCACCCCCCGCGCATCCAAGCGGGAGCCGGTGCCCTCCAGCAGCTTGGCCACCATCGCGTCATCCCTTGCGCGCCAGGCGAAGACCTGCGGCACGCCGGGCACGCCCACCAGGAACTTGGCCAGCGGCGAGAACAGCTTGCCCGGCGCGCCGCCCCACGGCATCAGCGCCGCATTCAGCCCGACCACCAGGCGCGGCTGCAGCGACCCATCCAGGCACATCTGCAGCGCGATCGCCGCCCCCGCCGAATGCCCCACCGCCACCACCGGCACCAGGTTCACCGCCCACAGCAGCGATTGCAGCCCCTTCGCCATCCCCGGCAGCGACTGTCGGGCCGTCGCAGGCGCCTCCGTGAAGCCATGGCCCGGCAGGTCCGGCGCCACCACGGTGAAGTGCTCGGCCAGCAGCGGCAGCAGGTCCCGCCAGGAATGCGTCGCCGCCCCCGTCCCGTGCAGCAGCAGCAGCACCGGGCCGCTGCCCATCACCTGCACGTGCCACACCAGCCCGGCGGCGCGCACGAAGCGGCTGGCGGCGCGGTTGGGCCAATCCGCCGGCATCCGGTCCTGCGGGCGGCTCACCGGTTGGCCTGCACGGTGCGCGACAGGCTGGCGGCATCGGCATACGGCAGCGGAAGGTAGCGGGCCCCCATCTGCACCGCCAGCCGCTCGTTCGGCGCATGCGGCCGGGCCGAGGTGTCCACCAGCAGCACGCGCATCCCTGCCGCACGCAGCTGCCGGGCCGCCGACAGCGCCTCCTCCTCCGCCCGGGCGCGGTTGCCCTTGCCGTCCCACGCCACGTTCGCCCGGCCATCCGTCAGCAGCACCAGCGTGGGGGTGCCGCCGCGGCGCCGCACATCCGCGGCCAGCGCCGACCCGGCGTCGATCCCCGCCGCCAGGGGCGTCCCGCCACCGCCGGGCAGCCCGGCCAGCGCGCGCTTCGCCCGCACCAGCGAGCGCGTCGGCGGCAGCAGCAATTGGGCCGCCCGCCCGCGGAACGCCAACACGGCCACCCGGTCGCGCCGCACGTAGCACTCGGCCAGCAACAGCTCGACCGCGCCCTTCGCCTCCGCCAGCCGCGCGAGCGCCGCGGAGCCCGAGGCGTCCACGACGAAGATGGTCGTCGTCTCCGACCGCTGCTTCAAATGCGTGACGCGGATGTCCCCCGGCCGAATTACGATGCGCGCTTGGCCATTGGGGCGGCGCGTCCCCTGCCACGGCGCGGCGGCGCGAAGTGTCTCGATCAGGTTCAGGCGCAGGCCCCGCCGCGGGTCGCCGGCGCGCACCCCCGCTGGGCGGCCACGCTGTCCGGCCCGGCTCAGGGCGCCGGATTTACCCACCACGGACCGGCCGCGCCCGGCCGCCTGCTCCTGCAGCTGGGCAAGCAAGCCGGCGGGGATGGCGGCCTGTGCGGCTTCCAGCACGCGATCCTCCAGCGGGTTGCCGGTGTCGGCCGGGTCAGGCTCCTCGCTCGGGTCAGGGCCGGTCTCGGGCGGTGCGTCGTCGAGTTGTTGGTCCCCGGCCTCCTCCTCACCGGATGGCGGCAGCTGCGTCGCCCGCGGTGCAAGGACTAGCCGGCCAGCCAACGCCGCATCCTCGGCCGAGACCTCACATCGCCCGGCCAAGGCCGCCGCGGCCCGGGCAACACGCAGCGCCAGCGTCGGGGCGCGCATCGACGCGATGCCGAGCGCCGCGGCGGCAACGCAGAGCGCCTCGAGAATGTCGGGGCCGGCCGTGACCGCCGGGAACAAGGCGCGAGAAGTGTCCAGGTCACCGTCATGCCAGGACTTGATCCTGGCATCCACGGCGGTGGGCGAGTGACGTAGATCGGCGACTTGACCGTGCATCTCGGTCGAAGCCGGTGTCTGCGGGACGCCGGGGATGCCAGGATCAAGCCCTGGCATGACGATAGTGGACTGTTCACGAGCAGCTTGCCGCGATTCACCACGT
>CAXSEG010000296.1:0-5304 GCA_964235545.1 uncultured Acetobacteraceae bacterium | reverse complement strand
CAAACTCGACGAATCACGATTTGCCCCGGCTGCCCAGCCATCATTCGATCATGCCACCACCGTTTCGAGACAGCCTCTAAAATTCCAATGCGCCGGCGCTGGTCCAACCCACTCAATTTCAGTCTCCTTATACGTTGCATAAGCCCGAACCGTAACGCCGCCAGCTCCTCGATCATCGCCCGAATCCGGTCCGTCCCCCCCTTCAACTCCGCATCGATCACCGCCAAGTCGCGCGGCGGCTCGCACACGTAAAAATGCCGGTTGAACGGGATCTCATACCCCACCCGTGTCTTCTCCGCATCGATCCAGGCATCCGGCGCGTGCGGCAGCACCTCGCGGGCGAAGTAGCTCTCCACATCCTTCGACAGCGGCACGTTCTTCGTGTCGCGCAGCGCCGGGTCGGGTTGCGGCTTGCCCTTCGCCTTGCCCTTCTGGCCCAGCACGGGACGGCCCTCGGCGTCGCGCAGAGAGCGTTCCACGGTGATGGTGCGATACCCGAAGGCTTCGTTGGGGAACACGCGCGCCAGGAGGGCGAGCTTGACCGTACCGTCCTCGGGCACTTCGGGCGGGGCCTCGCCGTGCGGGGTCACGTGCCGGGTCGGCTTACCGTCAGCAGTGGTAACGGTGGCGAGCCGTGCTTCACCGCCGCTGCCGAACAGCCGGGTCACGGCGTCGATGTCGGCCTCACCCATCTGCTTGCGCTTGGAGCCCAGATTTTTGCGCATCTTGCCCCATAGGGCGGAGGCGTCGATCAGTTGCACCCTACCACGCTTGGCCGCCGGCTTGTGATTGCACAGGATCCAGACGTCAGTGGCGATGCCGGTGTTGAAGAACATGTCGGTCGGCAGCGCAATGATGGCCTCCACCAGGTCGTTCTCCAGCACGTGGCGGCGGATCTCGCTCTCGCCCGACCCGGCACCGCCGGTGAACAGCGGGGAACCGTTGAGCACGATGCCCAGGCGGCTGCCGCCATCCTTGGCCGGGCGCATCTTGCTGATCAGGTGCAGCAGGAATAGCAGCGAGCCGTCGGAGATGCGCGGCAGGCCGGGGCCGAAGCGGCCGGCATGGCCCATCTGCTCGGCCTCGCGGCGGACCTCCTTCTCCATCTTCTTCCACTCCACGCCGAAGGGCGGGTTGGACAGCATGTAGTCGAAGTGGCGCTTGGCATGGCCGTCCTCGGACAGGGTGTTGCCGGGCAGAATGTTGCGGACGTCCTAGCCCTTGATGAGCACGTCCGCCTTGCAGATGGCGTAGCTCTCGTCGTTCAGCTCCCGGCCGAACATGGTCAGCTTGGCTTACGGATTGTGCGCCAGCAGGTGCTCGCCGGCCACGGAGAGCATGCCGCCGGTGCCGGCCGTAGGGTCGTAGATGGTGCGGACAGCCGAAGTGCCGGGGGTGAGCAGGTCGCTGTCCTCGATGAACAGCAGGTTGACCATCAGGCGGATGACGTCGCGCGGGGTGAAGTGCTCGCCGGCGGTCTCGTTGGAGATTTCGGCGAACTTGCGGATCAGCTCTTCGAAGGCCAGGCCCATGTCGTGGTTGCTGACCTGGTCGGGATGCAGCGGGAAGGACGAGAACCGCTCGGTGACTTGGTAGAGCAGCCCGGCCTTGCCGAGCCGGTCCGCCTGCTCGGCAAAGCGAAACCGCTCGAAGATGTCGCGCACGGCGGGGGAGAAACCACGGATGTAGGCGACGAGGTTAGTGAGCAGGTTGTCCTGGTCGCCCATCAGCGTCTTCAGGTCGAAGGGCGACGTGTTGACGAAGCCGAGCTTGGCGACGCGCAGCAGGAAGGGCTCGGGGTCGATGCCGAGCGGCTCCTTGGCCGCCTTCTCGGCCAACACGACGGCCTTGGTTGGGGGCAAGCACGCAGTCCAGCCGGCGTAGCACGGTAAAAGGGAGGATGACGCGGCCGTATTCGGACGGCTTGTAGTCGCCGCGGAGCAGGTCGGCGACGGACCAGATAAGGGCAGACAAGGATGCGGATTGGCTCAAGACAGAGGCCCCCGGTGTAGGATTCAAAAAGTCAGGTGGCGAGAAGCTGTGCGAGGCTGCCGCGCACTGCCATCGCAACCAGGGACCGGTCTTCGGACGGAAGATACCCAATGCGCTCGGCATCCCGCGCCTCGATCGTGGCGACCTTGGTGGACCGCACGACAGAGGCTGCTGGCAGCCCCGCCGCGGTCAGGTCGGAGACGACGACGTCACCCGGCCACCCACGATTGGCCGCACTCGTCACCATCAGCACCCAGAGCAGCTCCGGTGCTCCTGGGGCAATCGGAACGGCGACGACCAGGGCCGGGCGTCGTTGCTGCACTGGGCGGTTAGTATAGGGGAATGGCACCTTCACCAGGTCCCACACTTCAAAGCCCGGCATAGGCCTCGGTGTCAGCTGGGCTGTCCCACTCGGCAAACGTTCTAAATGGATCATCGGCCGTCTTGTCAGATTGAGCGCGGGTCAGCACGACCCGCCCTGGCTCGATGACGTAGGCGATCTCATCGCCTTCGCGCAGGCGCAGCGCCACTCGCACCGGCTGCGGGATCGTCGTTTGCGCCTTGCTGGTTAGCCTACTGGTGATCATGGGCTATGGTAAGAATAATCCTTACCTTGGGCAAGCGTCCTGAATTGCCAGCAGCGTTGGATAAGGCCCTGAGAGGCTGTTATGATCTAAACGTCCGTTAGAGAGTAGAACACCTGAATTAGGAGCGCGGGAATGGCCGGCTTCGTCGCCTATTACCGCGTCTCCACCGCTCGGCAGGGGCAAAGCGGCCTCGGCCTCGACGCGCAGCGGTCGGCCGTCGCCGGCTACGTCGCCGGCCGTGACGAGCTGATGGCGGAGTTTACGGAGGTTGAAAGCAGCCGGAAGAATGACCGGCCGCAGCTCGCTGCCGCACTCGCCCTCTGCCGGCAGCGCGGCGCGGTTCTCGTCATCGCTAAGCTGGACCGCTTGGCGCGCGATGTCGCCTTCGTCGCGCACTTAACGGAAAGCGGGGCGGAGTTCGTGGCGGTCGGTAACCCGTACGCGACAAAGCTGCTGCTGCATATGCTGGCCGCGTTCGCGGAGCATGAACGGGACCAGATCAGCGCCCGCACCACGGTCGCGCTTGCGGCGGCGAAGGCGAGGGGAGGGTCCGCCTCGGCAACCCTCGGGCGGCGGAAGCCGCCGCCCTCGGTCGCGCGGTCTTCGCGGAGGCTCCGACGCGTGAGCGCGCCGGGGCGAGGGCGCGCGCCCTACGCTCGGAAGGGGCAAGCCTCCGAAGGATCGCTGCCGCCCTCAAGGTGGAAGGTATGTTAGGGCCGCGCGGCGGCACCTGGGGATCATCTTCGGTGCGGCTAGTAGTTCTCAGGCGCCTAGCATACGATAATTCGGATTATCACGTGCTCCGCGCCGAGTTCCGACTGCCACTAGCCCGGTATCGCTTGGCCAGCACCAGAACCGCCCGATCACTATTCAGTCGGGCGCAATTCACCCGCCATCGCTCGGGCGCGCTCCTTTCGGAACGACGCCGGACCTGGCTCATCTCCCGCGCAGCCTTGGGCCAGGTAGGCGTCGATCGCCTCGACATATGGCGGTCGGAAAGAAGCGGCGCCGCGGGCGAACTCGAAGCGCTGCTCGGCATCGGACAGCCGGAGTGACAGTGCATCGCAGCGGTAGCGTCGTGTCCATGGGCTGTCATCGTCGGTGAGCATGATGAAGTCCCTGGGGTAACCAGGCAGAAAACGCACGCCGAAGCTCTCGCCAATCCGAGGATAGCTGACATCCGCTGGTGGGAAGACGTTGAACTCGTCGTCCTCGAAACGGCTGGCGAACACGTTGCCAAGCGCATCACGGATCAGGACGTTGTATCCCACGACGTCATGGTCGTTGGCCTGGATGGATGTCTGATAGGTGCTGACCACCTGCGCCGTCGCTGTTTGGCCCACCCGGTACAGCAACCAGCCGCATAGCAGCGGACCACCCAGAAAACAACCAACCCCAAGCCCCACGATCAGTATCCGCATCGCCAACCTGCGGTGGCCTGGCAAGCTCGGCACGAGGAACGCGAGGATCAGGAAGCCAGGGCTTGCCCACCAACGATTACGCGCAAACACGTCGGCGAAGTGCAGCAGGAGGTCCATACCAGAAACGTAACATGCCGAACCATCCCCCGCCCGCGTTGCAACCGCCCCCTTTCCGGGTTGAGGCATGACCATGATTGAGAAGGTTTTGTACCAAGCCGCCGCGTGCTGACGACCGATTACCGAGATGTCCGTGACCCGAAAGGCCAAGACCCCAGGGGGTCGAGGCAAAGCCCAGATGAGTGGGATCGTGAGAAGGGAGTGCACCACGCCATGCTGCCGCTGAACTGGCCGTGGTGGCTCGTGTTGGTCATTCTCGGCGTCGAGGGATGGCCGTTCGTGCTGTCGGCCGGCCTGGGACTGGCGGTCGTGGCCGCACTGACGCGGGGGTGGATCCGTATCGTTGCCCTCGTCCTGCTGCTTCCTTGCGCTGCTATCATGTGCGTCGCTGCCGTGTGGGGCGTGCACGCCCGCATACAGGATCGGGAAACCGCCGACTTCGAGGCCAGGATACACGAGGTGCTGACGCAAGACCGGGTCGTGAACGGCCTCGCACTTCCGGCCGGGACGGAGATCCAGTGGGTGGATGTCGACCGTGGCCAGCTGCGGTATGCCAGCCCGCCGGAGGCAATCCAGCTGTTCAGATTACGCGTCATCTGGCTGGGCCGTGCCGATGCAGGATCGGGGTGGGACCTACAACTTCCGGAGCCGGAGCCGATCGAAGGGTGGACCTGCGAGAGGATCGGTGTGTCGGTGTCCGTCACCGGGCTGCTGCGATCGTGCACCCTGGCTGCCGGGCGGATTTGGCACAGATGGCCTATACCGGCCGGGTCTCTGCTCGATCTTGCGACGCCTGGCCAGGTTGGCCTCGTCCTGTCCAGGGGCGCCAGCATGCCTGCGCCGGAAATCGGGCATCTTCTCACCGCGACAGGCGGCTTTAGCTTCAACGAGGATGGTTCGCTGAACCGCTCTTATTTCGAAGACGATGATCCCTTACGGGTGGCCGGCATGCGGCTTTGGAACACGGTCGAATGGACCTATGACCCCACGACGCTGGGCCAGGGCCGCCGTCGCCAGGCTCTGACTGTTCGTGGCAGCCTGATTTCACCGGACGGCGGCTCGGCTGGAACCGTGGTGATCCGCCTTTCAGACGGACACGTGGTGGACACGAACTGATTTCAACCTCAGGCCCGGATCGAGGGCAGCTTCAAACCTGCAAGGCATTCGAACCATGCGGGTGCGCTATC
>CAXSEG010000295.1:0-5305 GCA_964235545.1 uncultured Acetobacteraceae bacterium | reverse complement strand
GGCGCATTGGCCGTGGCTGTTCGCGGTGAACGTGCCGGTGGGGCTGTTCGCCCTGGTCGTGGCGTGGCGGGCACTGCCGAACACACAGCCGTCGGCGGCCCGGTTCGACGTCGTCAGCGCGCTGTTGAGTGCGGCCACGTTCGGCCTCCTGATCAGCGGCGTGGACGGGCTGGCGCATGGCGAGGCGGCGGTCTTGGTGGCGGCGGAGGTGATCGGCATGCTGGTGATCGGCACGCTGCTGGTCCGGCGGCAGGCGGCGCTGACGTCTCCGCTGCTCCCGGTGGACCTGCTGCGGGTGCCGCTCTTCGCGCTGTCGGTGGCCGGGTCGGTCTGCTGCTTCGCGGCGCAGGGGATGGCGTATGTGGCAATGCCGTTCCTGCTGCAGAACACGCTGGGGTTCGGCCAGGTGCGGACGGGGCTGCTGCTGACGCCGTGGCCGCTGAGCGTGGCGTTGATCGCGCCGGCATCGGGCTGGCTGGCGGACCGATACTCGGCGGCGGTGCTGGGCGGGATCGGCCTGGTGGTGATGGCGGCGGGTCTGGCGCTGATGGCGACGTTGCCGGCGCATCCCTCGGACCTGGCGATCCTGTGGCGCACGGCGGTGTGCGGGCTGGGGTTCGGGTTCTTCAACTCGCCGAACAACCGGGCGATGATCGCCGCCGCTCCGGCGCATCGCAGCGGCGGGGCGAGCGGCATGGTGGCGACAGCACGGCTGCTGGGGCAGACGACAGGCGCGGCACTGGTGGCGCTGTGCTTCGAGATGACGCAGTCCGGCGGTGCGACGGTGGCGCTGTGGGTAGGGGCGGCGTTCGCGGCAGCCGCGGCGCTGGCGAGCTTCTCGCGGCGGGCGGCAGGTTAAGGCAAGCGCGAGGGCTCTGCCCTCGACCCGCAAGGGGACAGTCGTCCCCTTGACCCCTGTTGACAGGTGTCCAGAGGACGACCGTCCTATGGTGGGGTTTGGGGCGAAGCCCAATCTTTCTTCGCTCTTTACCTGACCCAGCCTGCGGCATGAGACTGCCTCATGACCCAGCTTGATCAAGTCATAATTCAACTCCCGCGCCGCTACCCCGGCCCCGGTGGCGCCTGTGCGGTGCTGCGGGACGGGGCCGTCATCGCCCAGCACGCCTGGGGCTACGCCAATGCCGAACGCCGCATCGCGTTCACGCCGCGCACGCTGTTCCGCATGTGCTCCATCACCAAGCAGTTCACCTGCGGCCTGGTGCTGGACGCCTTCCCCGACCCGGCGGTGCTCGATACCGATGTCCAGGCGAGGCTGCCGTTGCTGGAGCAGCCGGCACCCAAGGCGGCCCAGCTGTGCCACAACCAGTCGGGTCTGCGCGACTACTGGGCAGTGGCGATGCTGCTCGGCGCGCCCGCCGAATCCGCCTTCGGGGACGCCGAAGCGGCGCGGGTGATCGCCGGCACACGCACGCTGCAGTTCGCACCGGGCACCCGCTATTCCTACTGCAACCAGAACTTCCGCATCCTGTCGGACATCCTGCAGGAGCGCACCGGCCGCAGCTTCGCCGAACTCCTGCAGGCCCGCATCTTCGAGCCTGCCGGCATGGCGAGCGCCGTCCTCGCCGCCGACACGCGCGCGATGCCAGACGGCACCGAGGGCTACGAGGGCACCCAGGGCTACGAGGGCACCCAGGCCGGCGGGTTCCGCGCGGCGGAGAACCGCATCCTCTGGACCGGGGATGCCGGGCTGGCCGCCAGCCTGGCGGACATGATCGCCTGGGAGCGGCATATCGACCGCACCCGCGACGATCCGCAATCGCTCTACGCCCGCCTGTCCGCCCCCGTGCACTTCGTGGACGGCACGCCGGCCCCGTACGGCTTCGGCCTGGGCCGGCGGACGGAGCGGGGCCGCGCCATCACCGGCCATGGCGGCGCGCTGCGCGGCTGGCGCAGCCACCGGCTGCACGTGGCGTCGCAGCGCGTGTCGGTGGTGGTGCTGTTCAACCACCTGTCGGACGCCCACCAGGCCGCGATGGACCTGCTCGCCGCCATGCTGGGCGACACCCCGGACCCGCCATCGGGCGACGCACCGATGCCGCCCTGGCTGGGCAGCTACCTCGAGCCCGAGACCGGCCTGTCCGTGCGCATCGAGGCCGAGCCGCCGGGCCGGGTGCGGCTGCGCTACGACCGGCTCGGCAACCTGCTCGACGTGCAGCCCGACGGCACGGCCGGCACGGACGGCGTCGGGCTGCGGCCCGGCGAGGGCGGGTTGTGGATGAACAGGCCGGGCGACAACCAGGCCACGCGATTGCTCCCGTGCGACGGCCCGCCCCGGCTGGATGTCGCCGGACGCTACCGCTGCGCCGAGCTGGACGCCGAGCTGACGGTCGCCGATGCGGGCGGCGCGTTGTACGGCGGGTTCTCCGGCGTCCTCGGCCAGGGGCGGATGGAAACGCTGGACCATGTGGCCGGCGATGTGTGGGCGCTGCCAATGCCCCGTGCGCTGGACCATACGCCGCCGGGTGACTGGACGTTGGCATTCCAGCGCGATGCCGCCGGCCAGGTCGGTGCGGTGCAGGTCGGATGCTGGCTGGCGCGGCAACTTGTTTACGAACGGATAAGGTAGGCCATGCAGAACAGCGAACGCATCTGGCAGATCGTCGACGAGAAGTCCCCCGGCTACATCGCCCTGTCGGACCGTGTCTGGGGCATGCCGGAGCTGGCCTATGGCGAGCACCGCAGCCTCGCCGAACACATCGGCCAGCTGGAGGCGGAGGGTTTTCGTGTCACGCGCGATGTCGCCGGTATTCCCACCGCGGTGATGGCGGAGGCCGGCGAGGACGGCCCGGTGATCGCGATCCTCGGCGAATACGACGCGCTGCCCGGACTGAGCCAGGAGGCCGGGGTCGCCGAGCCGCGCCCGGTAGCAGGGCAGGGCGGCGTGGGCCATGGCTGCGGCCACAACCTGCTGGGCGCGGCCGCCATGCTCGCCGCATCGGCAGTGAAGGACTGGCTGGCGGCGCAGGGCATCAAGGGGCGCGTCCGCTACTATGGCTGCCCGGCGGAGGAGGGCGGGGCGGCCAAGGGCTTCATGGTGCGGGACGGCGCGTTCAAGGACGTGGACATCGCCATCTCCTGGCACCCGGCCAGCATCTCCGGCGTGAACAAGCCGGTCAGCCTGGCCAACACCCGGATCGACTTCACCTTCACCGGCCGCGCCAGCCACGCCGCCGCCGCCCCGCAACTGGGCCGCAGCGCGCTCGACGCCGTGGAGCTGATGAGCGTCGGCGTGAACTACATGCGCGAGCACATGCCCGGCAGCGCGCGGGTGCACTACGCCTACCTGGACGCCGGCGGCATCGCGCCCAACGTGGTGCAGGCGCGCGCCAAAGTCCGCTACCTCATCCGCGCCGCCGACCTGGCGGACCTGACACCCCTGGTGCAGCGGGTCCGCCGCATCGCGGACGGCGCCGCCCTGATGACGGAGACGGCGGTCAGAACGCAGGTGGTCAGCGCCGTCAGCAACCTGATGGGCAACGACCCGCTGGAGGCGTTGATGGACGACAACTTCCAGCGCCTCGGTCCGCCGCAGTTCGACGAGGCGGACCGCACCTATGCCGCGCAGATCCGCGCCACGCTCGGCCCGGCGGAGATCGCCTCCGCCTTCGAACGGTTCGGCATCCCGCCACGCTTCGACATCCCGCTCTGCGACTTCATTGCTCCGCTGGCCGCCACCGGCAAGGGCGGCAACGGCAGCACCGACGTGGGGGACGTGAGCTGGGTGGTGCCGACGGTGCAGGCCCGCGGCGCCACCTGCGCAATCGGCACCCCGTTCCACGCCTGGCAGCTGACGGCGCAGGGCAAGAGCCCGGCGGCGCACAAAGGCCTGGTGCACGTCGCCAAGGTGATGGCGGGCACCGCGGCGGACGCGCTGCGCGACCCAGGCCTGATCGCCCGCGCCAAGGCCGACCTGGCGGAGCGCACCCGCCTCACCCCCTACGTCTGCCCGCTGCCGCCGGACGTGCAACCGCCGATTGCGGCGATGAGCCGGGGCGTCTGATGCGCCGCCGCCAGATGCTCGGGGCCGGTGCCGCACTGGCCGCCGGGCTGGGCCATGGCGGGCGGACCCAGGCGCAACCGGCCGCGGTGGACGTGCTGCTGGTGCTCGCCATCGACGTGTCACGCTCCGTGACCGATGACGAGGCGGTGCTGCAGCGGGAGGGCTACCGCAGCGCCATGACCGACCCGGCGGTGCTGGCAGCAATCGCCGGCGGCGTGCAGGGCGCCATCGGCGTCGCGTATTTCGAGTGGGCACGGTTCGATTTCCAGGACCTGATCCTGCCCTGGACGCGCATCACCGGGCCGGCCGATGCCCAGGCATGGTCCGCCCGGCTGGGCGCCTCGCCGCGGCAGAGCGTGTCCTGGACCAGCATCTCCGGCGCGCTGACCTATGCCGGCACGCTGCTGACGAAAGCCCCGTTCGAAGGAACCCGCCGGGTGGTGGACGTGTCCGGTGACGGCGCCAACAACAACGGCCCGCCGGCCGAGGATGCACGCGACGGGCTGGTCGCGTCCGGGGTCACCATCAACGGCCTGCCGATCATCAACCGCCACCCGCGCTTCGGCCGCCTCGAGCTGGACGTGGACAAATACTACGAGGCATCGGTGATCGGCGGCCCGGGCGCATTCATGATCGTGGCCGAGGATTTCGCCGCCTTCTCCGACGCCATCAAGCGCAAGCTGGTTCAAGAAATCTCCTGACCTTTTCGGGGTGAGGGCGCAAGACGTCGCACCCTGGCGTGACCCGGTGCATCCCGCCCCGGCGCGGCGCGTAGAGACGGCTCGCAGCCGGGACCATCATCATGCCGAACGCCGACCCACGCACCTCGCAGCCGCAATCCTTCCCCGACAGCCAGCCGCAGCCGGCACCCGGCCTCAGCTCGCAGATGTCCCCGGCCCCGGACCACGGCGAGACCAGCTATGTCGGCAAGGGCCTGCTGACCGGCCAGGTCGCCCTGATCACCGGCGGCGACTCCGGCATCGGCCGCGCCGTCGCCATCGCCTACGCGCGGGAGGGGGCGGACGTCGCCATCTCCTACCTGCCCTACGAGCAGACCGACGCGGAGGAGACCGCGCGCTGGGTCGCCAAGGCTGGCCGCCGCATCGTCCTGCTGCCCGGGGACATACGGGACGAGGCGCATTGCCACGCCATCGTCGAGCACACGGTGGCTCAGCTCGGCAGGATAGACATCCTGGTGAACAACGCCGCCGCGCAGTTCGTGAACGAGGAGCTGTCGGACGTGACGGCCGTGCAGATCGACGAGGCGTTCCGCACCAACGTGTT
>CAXSEG010000294.1:0-5353 GCA_964235545.1 uncultured Acetobacteraceae bacterium | reverse complement strand
AGGGCCGCAGCCCGAAGATCCGTGGGCCGATCCTTTGCCTGGTCGGGCCGCCCGGCGTTGGCAAGACCTCGCTAGGCAAGTCGATCGCCAAGGCCACCGGCCGCAATTTCGTCCGCATGTCGCTGGGTGGGGTGCGGGACGAGGCGGAGGTGCGCGGCCACCGGCGGACTTATATCGGCTCGATGCCCGGAAAGGTCATCCAGGGCATGAAGAAGGCCAAGAGCTCCAACCCGTTGTTCCTGCTGGACGAAATTGACAAGCTCGGCGCCGATTGGCGGGGGGACCCGTCCAGCGCCCTGCTCGAGGTGCTGGATCCGGAGCAAAATGCGACCTTCGCCGACCATTACCTCGAGGTGGATTACGACCTGTCGGACGTGATGTTCATCACAACCGCCAACAGCCTGCGCATGCCGCAGCCGCTGCTGGACCGCATGGAGATCATCCGCATCCCCGGCTACACCGAGGACGAGAAGGTCGAGATCGCCAAGCGGCACCTGGTCGCCAAGCAAAGCGAGGCCAATGGCCTGAAGCCGGAGGAGTGGTCCGTCACGGACGACGCGCTGCACGACCTCATCCGCTATTACACGCGGGAAGCGGGGGTGCGCTCGCTGGAGCGGGAGATCGCCAAGCTGGCCCGCAAGGCGGTGATGGAGATCGTCACCAAGAAGGTGAAAAAGGTCCAGGTCACCCGCAAGAACCTAGAGAAATTCGCCGGGGTGCGGGTATTCCGCTACGGCGAGACCGAGGACGAGGACATGGTCGGCGTCGTCACGGGGCTGGCCTGGACCGAGGTGGGCGGCGAGATTCTGACCATCGAGAGCGTGCTGCTGCCGGGTAAGGGCAACCTGAAATACACCGGCAAGTTGGGTGACGTGATGCAGGAGAGCGTGTCCGCGGCGTTGAGCTACGTTCGCAGCCGCGCGCCGCATTTCGGCATCAAGCCGACGCTGTTCGAGAAGCGGGACATCCACGTCCACGTGCCGGAGGGGGCGACCCCCAAGGACGGGCCGTCGGCCGGCGTGGCCATGGCGACCAGCCTGGTGAGCGTCATGACGGGCATCCCCATCCGCCGTGACATCGCGATGACTGGTGAGATCACGCTGCGCGGCCGGGTGCTACCGATCGGCGGCCTGAAGGAGAAGATGTTGGCCGCCCTGCGCAGCGGGATCACCACTGTCTTCATCCCGAAGGACAACGAGAAGGATCTGGCGGATATCCCCGACAACGTGAAAAAGGGACTGAAGATTATCCCCGTCGCCCACGTGGACGACGTGATCGCCCGTGCCCTGTCGCGCAAGCCCGAGCCGATCCAGTGGGAAGAGCCGCCAGACCCGGTTGCCCCACCGGTCGCGGCAGGCGTCGCCTCGCTGCCGCATTAAGTCTGCGACCCTGCCGGGCGAACGTCCGGCAGGGTTTCTTTTTTGGACGTGGTTCGTTGACGGGCCGGATCGAGGCCTCGTATCATCGCCCCACTCAGGTCCGCGCCGCGAGCGTGAGGCATCAAGCTCGGGGGGAGGGGTGCCGGTGAGCAAATCCATCAATCGGCAGGATCTCATTTCCGCGGTGGCAGAGCTGGCCGACCTCCCCAAGCCGAAGGCCGCCGAGGCGGTCGATGCCGTGTATGCGGAGATGCAGCAGGCCTTGCGGCGGCGGGTCGCGGTGCGGCTGCCTGGGTTCGGCAATTTTACCCTGGGCGTGCGCAAGGCTACCAAGGGCCGCAATCTGCGCACCGGGGAGGTGATCGCCATCCCCGCCTCGACCTCGATACGCTTCGAACCCGGCAAAGGGTTGAAGGACGCCGTCAGTTCGGGTGAATAGGGGCAGGGGCGGTTAGCTCAGCGGTAGAGCGTCTCGTTTACACCGAGAGGGTCGGCGGTTCGAAACCGTCACCGCCCACCATGCTGCGGGACGTGTGTCGTGCAGCGTTTATTGGAGCGTAAGCAATTGCGTGTTGCACTGGGTCTTGCGGTAGCCATGGGCTTGGGTGTTGCAGGATGCGTTGACACCGCGCCTTTGACGCCGGCGAACCTGCAGGCACAGGCCATCGGCACACCGATTTTGCACTTCACCCGGGGTGTCGGTGGTGGATTCATGAAGATCACCATGCCCGATGGTGAGAATCTGCCGGGTACCTTCAGCGTGAGCGAGAGCGCGGCCAGTTTGAAGCGTGCTGGTGGTCCCGGCAATTTCAGCGCCACCGCCCGGGGGCCAAAAACTAGTTTGGACTGTCACGGGGATCTTGTGGCCGGGCATGGGACGGCGGATTGCCGTTCGCAAACCGGGGCCGTGTTCGCGGCGCAGCTTTGATACGGGTCGCCTGAACGATCGCCACGAACATCACTGGGTTATACAGCGCATTGCATAAACCCGGCGCTCACGGTCATCGGGTTGCTTGACGACCCGGCCTACCGCCTCTAAACGCTCCCCTCGCTGCGGGTGTAGCTCAGTTGGTTAGAGCGCCGGCCTGTCACGCCGGAGGTCGCGGGTTCGAGTCCCGTCACTCGCGCCAGCAGCAAACGTCCCAGAGCGGCACACCACATCGCGAGTGGCCTACCCCATGGCGGGACTGCCACAATATGCCTATTGTGTGGCGCACTCAAACGGCCCCCCAAAGGAGACCACCGATGCCGTCGACAGGTGCGTTGCTGGTCAATTATTATCCGATCCTGGTTTTCCTCCTGATCGCCGGCATCGTGGCAACCGTGATGGTCGGTGGATCGCGCCTGGCAGCGCCGCAGCGGCCGTATCCGGAGAAGCTCTCCGCCTACGAATGTGGGTTCGAGGCGTTCGACGACGCGCGCCGCCGGTTCGACGTCCGGTTCTACCTCGTCGCCATCTTGTTCATCATCTTCGACCTTGAAGTTGCGTTCCTTTTCCCCTGGGCCGTGACGCTCGGTGACATCGGCGTGTTCGGCTACCTGTCGATGATGGCCTTCCTTGCCGTGCTGACCGTCGGCTTCATCTACGAGTGGAACAAGGGCGCTTTGGAGTGGGAGTAGCAGCATGAGTGCCACGACGATCGATACACTGACCCCGCGGCCGCTCGCCTGGAACCGCGAGGCGCTGCCGCCCGGTCCGGAGCAGGAAGCGGTGATCAAGGGCATCACCGGCGAGATGACGGACAAGGGCTTCGTCGTCGCCAACTTGGACAAGGTGGTGAACTGGGCTCGCACCGGCAGCCTGTGGCCGATGACCTTCGGCCTGGCCTGCTGCGCGGTGGAGATGATCCACGCCTATATGCCGCGCTTCGACCTCGACCGCTTCGGCGTCATCCCCCGCGCCAGTCCGCGCCAGAGCGACGTGATGATCGTCGCTGGCACGCTGACCAACAAGATGGCCCCGGCGCTGCGCAAGGTCTACGACCAGATGAGCGAGCCGCGCTGGGTGATCTCCATGGGCTCCTGCGCCAATGGCGGCGGCTACTATCACTACAGCTACTCGGTGGTGCGCGGCTGCGATCACATCGTTCCGGTTGACGTCTACGTGCCGGGCTGCCCGCCTACGGCCGAAGCGCTAGTCTACGGGATCATGCAGTTGCAGAAGAAGATCCGCCGCACCGGGACGATCCTGCGTGGCTGACGTGCTGGACAGCGCCACCAGCCCGATCGAGGCCCTCGTCCACACCATCGCTCTGGTGCCCGGGGTGGGCCAGGCCGGGGTGCAGGGCGGCGAGATCGTCGTACACACGGATGCCGCTAATCTGGTGGCCGTGCTGCTGCACTTGCGTGACGACCCGGCGACCGCCTTCGAGCAGCTGATGGACCTGTGCGGCGTCGACTGGCCCGAGCGGCCGATGCGGTTCGACGTGGTCTACAACCTGCTGTCGGTGTCGCTGAACCACCGCGTCCGCGTGATCGTGCAGACCGATGGCATCGCCTCCGTGCCGTCCGTCCACGGGATCTGGCCCTGCGCAACCTGGTGGGAGCGCGAGGCCTGGGACCTGTTCGGCATCCTGTTCAGCGGTCAGCCGGACCTGCGCCGCATCCTGACTGATTACGGGTTCGACGGGCACCCGCTCCGCAAGGACTTTCCGCTCTCCGGCTTCGTCGAGGTGCGCTACGACGAGGAGCAGAAGCGCGTAATCAACGTCCCCGTCAGCTTGACGCAGGATTTCCGCAACTTCGATTTCGTCTCCCCCTGGGAAGGCATGGTCACGTTGCCCGGCGACGAGAAGGCGCATGCCGCCCGCCAGGCGATGCAGACCGGCACCAAGGCCCAGGCGGACGCAGGAAAGGCAGTGCCATGAGCCTCACCACCGAGCGGCCAGCCGCCGATTACCAGGGGGAGCGCGTCCCCGGTGACGGCGCACCCTCCGTTGTCCCCGCGTCCGATCTTGCCGGCACTAGGCGGCGCGAGTTCCCGGAGGCGCTGCTGCCGGATGGCGCCAAGCGTACCAAGACGGTGCAGATTGACAGCCATTCGATCAATTTCGGCCCGCAGCACCCGGCGGCTCACGGCGTCCTCCGCCTCATTCTGGAGATGGACGGCGAGGTGGTGGAGCGCGCGGACCCGCATATCGGCCTGCTGCACCGCGGCACTGAGAAGCTGATCGAGCACAAGACCTACATGCAGGCGGTCCCATATTTCGACCGGCTGGATTACGTCTCGCCCATGTGCATGGAGCACGCCTTCGCCCTCGGCACCGAGAAGCTGCTCGGTATCGAGGCGCCGGAGCGTGCGCAGTGGATCCGCACGATGTTTGCGGAGATCACCCGCATCCTCAACCATATCCTGAACGTCACCAGCTACGCGCTCGACGTCGGTGCCCTCACGCCTACGCTGTGGGGTTACGAGGAGCGCGAGAAGCTGATGGAGTTCCACGAGGCAGCGTCCGGCGCCCGGTTGCACGCGAACTATTTCCGGCCTGGCGGTGTCTCGAAGGATCTGCCGGCGGGGCTGGAGGATCGAATTGCCGCCTGGGCCGTGACCTTCCACAGTTTCGTGGATGATCTTGAGACGCTGCTGACCAACAACCGGATTTGGAAGCAGCGCACTGTCGATATCGGCATCATGACGCCGGAGATGGCGCTCGCCTGGGGCTTCAGCGGCCCGAACATCCGCGCGTCCGGCATTCCGTGGGACCTGCGGCGGTCCCAGCCCTACGACAAGTACGACGAGATCGACTTCAACATCCCGGTTACCCGGAACGGCGATTGTTACGACCGCTACCTCGTCCGCGTGGCCGAGATGCGGGAGAGCGTGAGGATCATCCAGCAGTGCCTCGCCAAGATGAAGCCCGGCCCGGTCAAGGTCCAGGACCGCAAGTTCACGCCGCCGAAGCGCGAGGAGATGAAGCGGTCGATGGAGGCGCTGATCCACCACTTCAAGCTGTACACGGAAGGCTACCACGTGC
>CAXSEG010000293.1:0-5426 GCA_964235545.1 uncultured Acetobacteraceae bacterium | reverse complement strand
CCGGCTTCCTGCCCGGCTACGATGCGAAGGTGACGCCGCGCAACCTGATGGGCTTCAAGGACGGCACCGCCAACCTGCCGGTGGACGACAAGGCGGCAACAGACAAGTTCGTCTGGGTCGGCAACGAGGGCGGACGCTGGATGCAGGGCGGGACCTACCTCGTGGCCCGCCCGATCCGCATCGCGCTCGAGCATTGGGACCAGATGAAGCTCGGCTTCCAGGAGCAGACGGTCGGCCGCGAGAAGCTGTCCGGCGCCGCCATCGGCAACAAGGACGAGTTCACCCCCGCCGACTTCGATGCCGAGGACGAGGATGGCAACCCCGTCATCCCCGAGAACGCCCACCTGCGGCTGGCATCGCCGCAGAACAACGACGGCGCCCAGATCCTGCGACGCGCCTACTCCTACGACAACGGCATCAACATGGTCGCCGAACGCTGGCCACCCTGGCGCCACGCCATGGAGCTGGATGCGGGACTGTTCTTCATCTGCTACCAGCGCGACCCGCGCACGGGCTTCATCAAGATCTTCGAGCGCATGTCCCGCTTCGACATGATGAACCAGTTCGTCACCCCCGTCGGCGGCGGCCTGTTCGCCTGCCCCGGCGGCACAGCCCCCGGCCGCTACCTCGCGCAAGACCTTTTCGAGACGAGCTAAGACCCGTTGGGGTGGGACGCGCTTTGGCGTCCCACCAACACACGCACACGGTAGCGAACCGCGCTACCGCGGCGCCATCCGCAGCGCCCCGTCCAGCCGGATCACCTCGCCGTTCAGCATGGGGTTCTCCACGATGAACCGCACCGCCTGCGCATACTCCGCCGGCTCCCCCAGCCGCGCCGGGAACGGCACCGAGGCGCCGAGCGAGGCCTGCACCTCCGCGGTGAACCCCTCCATCATCGGCGTGCGGAACAGGCCCGGCGCCAACGTCGCCACCCGGATACCCTGGCGCGCCAGGTCCCGCGCCAGCGGCAGCGTCATCCCCGCCACCCCCGCCTTGGATGCCGCATAGGCCGCCTGGCCGATCTGCCCGTCGAACGCGGCGACCGAGGCGGTGCACACCACCACCCCGCGCTCGCCCCCCGCATTCGGCGTGTTGCCGGCCATGGCGGCGCTGGCGAGCCGGGTCATGTTGAAGGTCCCGACCAGGTTGACCATCACCACGCGGGTGAACGCGGCCAGGCCGTGCGGGCCGTCGCGCCCCGCCACGCGCTCGCCATGGGCGATGCCCGCGCAATTGGCCAGCCCGTGCAGCCCACCCAACTCGGCCGCCGCCGCCACCGCCGCCTGCCCATCCGCCTCCTGCGTCACGTCCGTGCGGATGAACCGCGCCACCGCACCCAGTTCCGCTGCCAGTGCCTCGCCGGCAGCCACGTTCACGTCCGCGATCACCACGCGCGCGCCCGCGGCGGCAAACATCCGCGTGGTCGCCGCCCCTAGCCCGGACGCCCCGCCCGTGACGAGGAACACGCTGCCGTCGATCTGCATCCACTCTCTCCCTATCGCGCATCACCTTCGCCCCCGCACCGACGGCAGCGCAAGGACAGCAATCGGCTCCGCCCTCTCCCGCTGCTGGGAGAGGGCGGAGCCACCAAAGGTTCCGCGGGCTCCGTCAACCCGTGGAGTCGCGCAGCGCCGCGAGCCTCCCGCGCCTCCTCCCAGCGACGGCTCGATTACATACCAGTCGCGGCGCGGGCTGACCTGCACAATGCCCCGCGTCTCCAGCCGGATAGGCGCTCGGCAACCGGCCGCCCTTGCTCGCCTTCGACAGTCGCATGTTCGTGCTGCCGCGCGGCCAGGCCCCGTGCATCGTGCTGACCAGCAGCAACATCTCCTCCGTCCAGGTTCACATCGCGTTCCTGACCGAGCGGACAGTGCTGCCCTGGGCGCGCACCAACGCCCTTGGCCAACCGCTCAGCTCGTACCTGGCCAGCAGCCTCACCAAGGACGACGTGCGCATCGTGTGGACGGGCGCGTCATCCACGTACTGGCGTAGGCGTCGTCCAGCAGGCAATCCAGCCCTATGCTGCCGAGACGCAGCCGCCCGCCCTGCTCCACCAGCGCCAGCTGGACCTGCCACAGGCCTTCCACATCGCGCGTATGCAAGCCGGCCTGCATCCGGGCGGGGTGGATCACGGCGATCTCCCGCATGCCGGCAGCGCGGCATAGGCGCGGACGTTCTCCCGCGTGGCTGCGCCGTTGCCGGGCGACAGGATCTTCACGACGAGGACCGGGTCCGTGACGGCCTGGTCACCACGCTCGTCCGCATCAGGCGCCACAACCAGATCGGGCACCCTGACATTGCCGCCGTCGGGCAACAGGATAATTGCCCTTCAGTAATCACCTGGAGCGGCACAGGGAGCGCCCGCACCGCCGCAACCAGCAGACACGCAAGGTTGGCCTGGATCACACCATGGATCCGGCTGGCGGGCGACATGGGCCGGGCCTCTCCGTCAATCAGGTGAAAGCGGCGGCCACTGCCATCCCCCGGCCAGCTCCAGCTAAGGAACTCGCCCCCGTCATCCGGAGGGAAAAGGGCGCCGCAAGCTCGCTCATGGTTGTATCATAGGCCATAATCCGCAGGCCTGACAGCACGCCATCCATCGTTGACGGGCACGGTACCAAGGCGTTCGATCCGTTGCATCGGAGGACACGAACATGGCGAACAAACGCTGGACCAACCGCCCCACCGGATCGACCTGGGGCGATTGGGGCCCGGACGACCAGCGCGGCCGCATGAACCTGCTGACACCGGAGAAGGTGAAGCAAGGCGTCGCCGAAGTGCGCGAAGGCCGTACCTTCTGCCTCAGCCTCCCGCTAGACCTGCCCGGCGGCAACGGCCTCAACCCGCGCCGCTTCCCGCCGGTGCTCCGCCCGACCCTGCGCAACGGCCGGCCCAACTTCAACTGCGACCTGGTGGACAGCGGCAACACGGACGTCATCTGCGACGACCTGGCCGTGCTGCACCTGCAATACTCCACCCAATGGGACAGCCTGGCCCATGTCGGCAGCCTGTTCGACGCCGATGGCGACGGCAAACCCGAGCGCGTGTTCTACAACGGCTTCCGCGGCGGCGAGGACATAAGCGGCCCGTCCGACCCGGCGCAGGCCGGCATGCCGGACCGGCCCGGCGCCACCAGCACCTCCCGCGCCTACGCGCTCGGCATCGAGAACATGGCCGAGACCTGCGTGCAGGGCCGCGCCGTGCTGATCGACCTGGAGGCGCATGTCGGCCGGGCGCGCACCGCCATCGGCTACGACCAGCTGAGGCGCATCATGGAGCAGGACGGCGTCACCGTGGAGCCGGGCGACATGGTCTGCCTGCACACCGGGTTCGGCCAGATGCTGATCGACGCCGCGGGCAAGCCGACCCAGGAGCAGCTGCACGGCTCCTGCGCCGCGCTGGATGGGCGGGATCCGCGGCTGCTGCAATGGATCACCGACAGCGGCCTCAGCGCGCTGATCGCCGACAACTACGCCGTGGAATCCCATCCCGCCCGGCCCGGCGGCGACCATTGCGCCTCCCTCCCGCTACACGAGCACTGCCTGTTCAAGCTCGGCGTACACCTTGGTGAGATCTGGTACCTCACCCCGCTCGCCACCTGGCTGCGCGCGAACGGCCGCCACCGCTTCCTGCTGACCGCCCCCCCGCTGCGCCTGCCCGGCGCCGTCGGCTCCCCCGCGACACCGGTGGCGACCGTCTGACGGGAGGCACTGTTGGCAGCCCAAACCCATACCGGCGCGTCCCGCCCCTGGCCGGTCATCGCGCTCATCCTCCTCATCGGCCTCGCCGCCTCGGCCTACACGCTGCACGCCTGTGTGCAGCTCGCCACGCGCCTGGCCCACGCAACCTACACCGCCGGCATCATCGCCGACCCACAGCCCCACCCGGTGATTCGCTTCCTGGACGGGTCGGGCCGCGCCGTCACCTTCGTGCAGAACGGCTTCATCGTCCGCGCGGCCGGAGCGCCCGTTCCCGTGCTGTATGACGAACGCGACCCGGCCGGCACGGCCCAGGCGGCCACGTTCTGGACCACCTGGGGCACCGCCCTGTGGATGTTGCCGGTCGGCGCGGCATTCACGCTGTCCGCGCTGTATGAGGGCATAGAGAAATGGTACCAGCGTTGATCCTCCGGAGCGGCGTGGCATGAGGCGGCCGCCACCGGACGGCATGCCCCCACCCGCCAAGCCACCCAGCACCAAGCAGCCCAGCAAAAGGCCCGGCAAACCACCCACCGGCCGCATCCGGCGCTGGCTGACGATCCTGCTGCCGATCGTGCTCGTCCTGCGCGCCCTGCTGTTCGTCTTCCAGCTGAACGACGACCCCGCCACGCCGGAGGCCGCCGCCCCGCCCTCGCCGCCCGCGCCGGACCAGGAGCTCCGCTTCCGCAGCGACAACCCGAGCATCGCCGCCTGGGCCGCCGAGCCGAAGCACACGCCGGTCTCCGCCGCCCTGATCGAGAAGGACTTCACCCCCATGCCGCCCGACACCGGCTGCATGCTCAACCCCCTCGCCATGGCCCGCCACGGCGGCGGCTCGCTGACCCTGGTCTCGCACCAATCCTCGGGCGACTGGCTGGCAAGCTGGAGCGGTACCTCCACCATGCCGACGCTGGAAGACTCCGAAACCGACGCCGGAAAGGCCGATCTGGGCGACCACGGCGACCCACAAATCCGCAAGCTCGAATCCGCCATGCTCACCGCCGCCGACTGCGGCGCCTCCGCCCGGCTCGAACTGACCGAGCCCGCCCTCCACCGCCTCGTCAACCTGCTCGCCAACCTCCCCCCGCCCGACCCGGCCGCCGACCCGGCGCCCACCCCGCGGCGCGAACTGAAGATCCGCGTCGAAGGCCCCCCGCCGCCCTGACGAAGGGGCCGCTGATGTGCAAGTCAGGGAGGGCCCCGTAACACCCTCTTGCCAAGGGCTTGACCCTGGTCCACGGCGTCGGATCGCCACAGCCCCGCGAGACTCCCGCACACGTCGAAGGCCACGATGTCCGCGACGGGGTCTGGCCAACGCCGTGAAGACCAGCGCTGCGCACTGCCACCGCGTAGCCCGTATCGCCCTCGAGCGATGCGGGACCGACCCGCGAACGCGAGCCATGACCCGACACCTCAAACCACCCCACCTGCCGCCACCAACCCCCGCATCGCCTCGGCGCAACGCACGCAACCCAAGCTCTACCCATCCGGACGGAACGCCGCCAACGTCCCATCCCCTGGAATCCGGCGCGCCTCCGCCGCATCCCGCTCCGGCTCCGGCAACCCAAGCGCGCGGCAGATCGCGCCGATCACCTCCTGCACCGGCCGGTCCAGGTCGCCGGCGAACTCCATCGCATCCAGCCGGTCGCCCAGATCGTCGAACAGCCGCTCCGCCACCTCGCCCTCCGCGTGCCGGGCGATACGCTCGCCCACCCCGCGCGCGATCTG
>CAXSEG010000292.1:0-5524 GCA_964235545.1 uncultured Acetobacteraceae bacterium | reverse complement strand
CCCTGCCGGGTCAGGACCGGCCGCATCATTACGTCACGACGGTGTACGCGCTCAACACGGGGCACCTCGGCCTCGATGCCGGGGCGACGCTCGCGCGGTTGCGGGCCGCGATCCGCGGCAAGGTGCTGGCGCAAGGCAGCGTGACGGGCCTGTTCGGCGGACCGGTCGGCATTGCGCCGCGCAACCCGGCGGCGGTCATCACGCAGTTCAAGGTCAAGCCTGGCGAGCAAGCTAACTTCAAGGCCGCCATGGACCAAGCTCTGTCCGTCCTGGCGCGACAGCCCGGCCATCTGTCGCATGCCTTCGGCCCCTCAGTGGACGACCCCGCTTCGTGGTGGCTGGACGTGCGCTGGGCCAGCCTTGCCGACGACACGGACCACTTCCAGAAAAGCTCCGAGTTCGCAGCTTTCGCGGCGTTGGGGGCGTTTCTCGCCCAACCTCCCATGACCGTGCATGTCACGCTTGGCACCACCGACGGAGTCCTCCGATGAAACCCTGCCGCAGCCTTGTCCTCTTGGCCGCCCTTGCCTTCGCGGCACCGTGGCCCACCGTCGCCGCCGAGCCGGTGCGCCCGGCGACGCCCGCCCTGCCGTTCAGCGCCGCACGCGATGCCGCGGATACTGCGGTGGCGAAGTGCGGCGGGGCCGGGCATCCCGTCACCGCCGTGGTGCTGGACCCCGGTGGTCAGTATCAGGTCGTCGCGCGCGGAGACGGTGCCACGCCCTATGCGATCGAGAGCGCACGCTTGAAGGCGTACACAATCCTGAACCTCGGCCCCATACGTAACGTACCCAACACGGACGCACTGGCGAAGCAGATACTGCCCGACCCATCCTCGGGCCAATTGCTGCACATCCCAGAGATTTTGCTGGAACCCGGCGGCGTTGTGATCACCCGGCCGGACGGGACGACCGCCGCCACGATCGGCGTTGCCGGCTCCCCGGCCGGCCAACTCGACGAGGATTGTGCGCAGGCTGGGGCTGACCTGGCGATGGCCCGGCTCGCGCCGAAGCTCTGACGGCGCAGGTCTAATATTGGGCGAAGTGCGCGAACAAGGCCGTGCATAACCCGAAGGAAAGATGCTGGCTGAGCGAGAGGGCTACAGTCAGAAGGGACTCCTGCCGGGCGACCTGCCAGATGGGCGGCATGAAACCCGCCAGCGACCCAACGACGACATGTGCGAACAGGAAGAACCCGGCCCCGAATAGCAGCCCGTCCGCAGCACGCTGCCGCGACGCGGCCAAACCAGGGCGTAGGCCACTCCGGCCGCAACCGACAGCAACAAGTGGAAAACCTAGGCGGGATATTCGATGCCCGCGCCAGGCGCCTGTCCCACCGCGGACGGGACAAGGCGGAACCAGTCGAGAATGATCCGGATTGTCCGGGTGAGTTCCGAAGGCTGGCCCGAACCGATCTCACCAATCAGCAACCAGACTGAGATGGCCAGGCCCGCAAACACGGCGCCCGCGACCGCTCCGGCCAGGCGGCCGCGGAGTGGCGGCCCGTGCACAGCCTGCCGGCTACCGGCCGCGACGGGCAGTCGGGTCACGCCCGGCGGAAGCCTTTGAGCGCGGCGTCCTCGACGTCATCCAGGTTGTGCACGATATCGCCCGGACTGCGGCTGACGAGCCAGAGCAGCTCCTCCGTGGTGCTCATGTTGGCCTCAATGTGATGCACGATGGCTGGCACGAACAAATAATCGCCGGTTGCCAAATCGATGTGCTCGGCGAAGCCGGGACCGAAAAACAGCCGAGCATGGCCGGACAACACGTAGGCCCCGGTTTCCGCCTCGCCGTGGTGGTGGGGCAGGGAGCGGGTGCCAGGCTTGTTGGCTGTCTTGCCAGTCCAAATCCGGGTTGCCGGCGTGTTGTGCCGCCCTACCCCTGTGACGATGGACAGGCCGCCAGATTGCGGCGTGTCGTGCGCCTCTTCCCCCTGCTTGATGACAAGAGGCTTGCTGCCGTCGGGCATGCGTCGTTCTCCTATTCGTTGCGGTTCAGGGAACACCGGGCTCACTGAACCAAGTGGTTCAGCCGGACATCGGGCGGCACGGCCAGCAGCGGCCCGATCGCGTTGTGGAACGCCTTGTAGTGCGCCGTGCCCTGGTGCGCCTTCATGGCCGCCTCGTCGCGCCAAACCTCCAAGGTGGTGAACTGTCCGGGCACTGCGCGGTCCTGCACCACGGTAAACGACCCGTTGCCCGCGTCGCGCCGGCTCGCCTCGGCATGGGCGCGGAACACCGCCTCGGCCCTCCTGTCGTCGCCGTCCCGGGCCGTGAATTTGGCAACCACGTAAACCCGTGCCGCGACGGCCTCCGGGGTTCCGGGCAGGCGCTCGGCCCTGGCAGGCGCCCACAGCGCAGCCAGGACCAGCAGCAGGGAGGCAGGGACGGGCACGCGCATTACTTGTCCATGTCCTCCGGCTCCGTCACGGCCATGCCGCCTTGCAGCGCGTGAGATTAATGGCCGTCCCGGTCCGCCGAAAGATCTGCTGCTTCGTATTTAGGGCGAAGGTTCTTCGCCTCAACTACCGTGAGTATATTCCGACCCTGCCGTGAGCAGCGCTGGTTCGGCATGGTCGATGGCACAATCCTCGAGCAGGTGCCCAATGAACCCTTGGCCGCAATGAAGTTTAACAGCGCCTCTATATCCCCTTTCTGGACTGCCGCCCTTGCCCGCTGCGGTGGCAAACCATTCGGCTGCGGCAGCCCGGACGCGGTCTGCAAAGCTAGGAATCAGCCTTGAAAATCCACACCGTTGCCGACCAGATCGTAGACACCCTGCAGAAGGCAGGGGTGGAGCGCATCTACGGCCTGCCGGGTGATAGCCTGAACGGCCTTACCGAAGCGCTGCGGACCCGCAGTGCGATCGAATGGGTGCATGTCCGGCACGAGGAGACCGCCGCCTTCGCCGCCGCCGGGGAGGCGCACATGACCGGCACGCTGGCAGTGTGCGCGGGCTCGTGCGGGCCGGGCAACACGCACCTGATCAACGGCTTGTTCGACGCCCACCGCTCGCGCGTCCCGGTGCTCGCCATCGCTGCCCAAATTCCAACCGCCGAGATCGGCTCCGGCTACTTCCAGGAAACCCACCCGGAGGTGCTGTTCCGCGAGTGCAGCCACTACTGCGAGCTGATCAGCAGCCCCAGCCAGCTCCCCCGGATGCTGGAGATCGCCATCCGGGCCGCCGTGGGCCAGCGCGGCGTCGCCGTCCTGGTCATCCCCGGCGACGTCGCCACCATGCCGGCCGAGAACGTGGCCACCATGGCGAACACCCCGGCACTGCTGCCCGTGCCGCCCGTGTCGCGCCCGCAGGATGCGGAGCTGGACGCGCTGGCCAGGCTGCTCAACGAGAGCAAGCGCGTCACGCTGTTCTGCGGTCGCGGCTGCGCCGGCGCGCACGACCCGTTGATGCAGCTTGCCGAGGCACTGGGTTCGCCCATCGTGCACGCCCTCGGCGGCAAGGAGAGCGTCGAGCCGAACAACCCCTATGATGTAGGCATGACCGGGCTGATCGGCTTCTCGTCAGGCTGTCACGCCGTGATGGACTGCGATGCCCTGCTGATGCTTGGCACCGACTTCCCCTACCGTCAGTTTTACCCGACGGACGCCCGCATCGCCCAAGTGGACATCCGGCCCGAGCAGTTGGGCCGGCGCGCGAAGATCGAGCTGGGTCTGGTCGGCGACGTCGGCGCCACCATCGAGGCGCTGCTGCCGCGCTTGCAGGCCCGCACCGACCGCACCCACCTCGACGCCAGCCTGGCCAGCTACAAGGCGGCGCGGGAGGGCCTGGACGAGTTGGCCACCGGCACGCCCGGCCGCAAGCCGATCCACCCGCAATACCTGGCCAAGCTGCTCAACGACCATGCCGACGCGGATGCGGTGTTCACTTGCGACGTTGGCACGCCGACCATCTGGGCGGCGCGCTACCTGCGGATGAACGGGCGGCGGCGGCTGATCAGTTCCCTGGTGCACGGCTCCATGGCCAATGCCATGACGCAGGCCATCGGCGCGCAGGCCAGCAATCCTGGGCGGCAGGTGATCTCGTTCTCCGGGGATGGCGGCTTCGCCATGCTGATGGGCGACCTGCTGACGCTGCGCCAGCACCGGCTGCCAGTGAAGGTGGTGGTGCTGAACAACTCGACGCTGGGCTTCGTGCAGATGGAGATGCAGTCGGCCGGGCAACTCGACTGGGGCGTGGACCTGGAAAACCCGGATTTTGCCGCCCTGGCCCGTGCCGCCGGCATCCATGGGGTGAAGGTCGATGATCCGGGCGACTTGGAGGCCGCGGTCGCCGGGTTCCTGGCCCATCCCGGCCCGGCGCTGCTCGACGTGGTGTCCGCCTCGCAGGAGCTGCCGATGCCGCCGCACATCGACGCCAAGCAGGTCGGGGGTTTTGGCCTGTTCACCCTGAAGGCCATCGTCAACGGACGCGGCACCGAGCTGCTCGACATGGCGCGCACCTCCCTGCTGCGCTGAAGGTGCGGCGACAGCGCCGAACCGTGCAATTCACTTCGCAACTCAAGGTGTGAGCAATGGACGTAAACGAGGCTGACTTCTTCATCCATGACTTCGCATTCGCTTCTGGAGAGACCTTGTCGCCGCGGGACAAACATCACCGGGCGCCGCTGAAGCTTCATTACCGGACCATGGGAACCCCGCATCGTGGAGCCGACGGCGAGATCTCCAACGCCGTGCTGATGCTGCATGGCACGACCGGCAGCGGCAAGCAGTTCCTGTCTCCGCCAACCGCGGATCACTTGTTCGGCTCTAGCCAGCCGCTCGACACCACCAAATACTTCGTGATCCTGCCGGATGCCATCGGCCACGGCGGCTCTAGCAGCCCGAGCGACGGGCTGAAGGCGCACTTCCCGAAGTACACCTACGGGGACATGATCAAGGCCCAGTATCGCCTGGTTACGGAAGGGTTGGGCGTGAAGCGGCTGCGGCTGCTTGTGGGCACCTCGATGGGCGGGATGCAGGCCTGGATGTGGGCCGAGCAGTACCCCGACGCGATGCAGGCGGTGATGCCGATCGCCAGCGTGCCTGGCCCGGTCAAGGGCCGCAACCTGCTGTGGCGCCGCATGCTGATCGACGCCATCGTCAAGGAGCCTGGCTACCACGGCGGCGATTACGATGAGCAACCGCTCACGCTGGGGGTGGCCTGGAACCTGTTCGAGATGATGGCCGGCAGCGTTGAACAGTCCGAACAGAAGCTGCCCGACATCCCGGCCGCCGATGCCAAGATCAAGGAGACCAACAAAACCGCCTTGGCCGAACAGGATGCCAACGACGTGGTGTATGAGTTTGGCTCCTCGAAGGATTACGATCCTTCGGGTTCGCTGGCCAAGATCAAAACCCCTCTACTCGCGGTGAACTTCGCCGACGACCAGTTGAACCCGGCGGAACTCGGCGTGCTCGACGCGGCGATCAAGAAGGTCGCGGGCGGCCGCGCCGTGCTGATCCCTGCCGGTCCCAAGTCGAAGGGACACCAAACCCTGCAGGTCGCCGAGCTTTGGGCGCAGC
>CAXSEG010000291.1:0-5584 GCA_964235545.1 uncultured Acetobacteraceae bacterium | reverse complement strand
GCCAGCCAGGGTCGGCGGCGTGACCAGGACGCGCTGCTGGGTGAGGTCCAGCAGGTCGCGGGAAAGCGGCGCCGGCCTGAACGGCACGTCGGCCACGACGATGTTGAACCGGCGGCGGAGCAGGCCGGCAAGCCGCTCCACCGCGCCGGCCGCACAGCCTGGCTGGTCCGCGAGCGCCTCCTCGCCAGCGAGGACATGCAGCCGCTCCCCGATCGGGGTGGCGACACGCTCGACGAACAGCTCATCCACCCGTCCCGGCTGCTCCAATGCGGAGCGCAGGCCTGGACTGCCTTGCGCACCGAGCAGCAACGCGGCCGTCCCCGTCTGCAGGTCGGCGTCCAGCAGCGCCGTGTGGCGGCGCCCCGCATCCGCCAGCAGCCAGGCGAGATTGGC
Organism: uncultured Acetobacteraceae bacterium; assembly: GCA_964235545.1. Classification (GTDB taxonomy): domain Bacteria; phylum Pseudomonadota; class Alphaproteobacteria; order Acetobacterales; family Acetobacteraceae; genus LMUY01. Next base: position 5,191 of record CAXSEG010000291.1, on the reverse strand, counting down.
CGCGATCGTGGTCGCACCCACGCCACCGCGCACGCCCGTGATCGTCACCAGGCGGCCCCCAAGCGGCGCGTTGGACGGGGTCTGCCGGCTGACCTGCGCGCCAAAGAACCGCGCCACCATATCCGGCACGAGCGGCTTGTACAGATATTCCGCGGCGCCGAGCGTACGGGTGACCTGGCGGTAGAACGCCACGTCCTCCCGGTCACCGACGATCATGACCTGCACGTCCGGTTCGAGCACATGGCTCAAATCCCCCAGGAGACCGAGCGGTTGTTGCTCGCCCGTGATGTCGATCACGAGCGCCCGCGGCGTCGCTATGTTGGACAGAACGGACAAGGCCGTGCGCACGTTGCCGCGGCGGATATCGATGCCATTGGGCATGGCCTGGCTCAGCCCTTCCCGCAGCACGTTCTCCGTCTCCGTGTCGGCCACGAATGCGATCAGCGGCAGGCGGTCCGTGCGCGCCGTGGTCTCGGGGTTGCCAGGGGGAGCGATGCTGCCGCCGTCCATCACTCCTCCCCCGTCGGGCCGGCCAATGGGGCACCGTTGTTGACGGTGATCGGCGCGATCTTGGAGATGAACGAGTCGGGCAGGTTTTTCACCTTGCCGGCCCGGTAGCGCGTGACGGCCGCGGCCGCCACCTGACCATCGGCCATGCGGTTCGGCACACCGGTCACCAGGTCGTCCGGGTCAGCGACCATTGCTGCCAGGTTCGTGTCGTTGGCGCCGGTCGGATGCCACACGCCGGCGCGGGTCAGCGGATCCTCGGCCGAGCACGCGACCAGGCACACTGCCAAACAGGCATTCATCACGCGCTTCATTGGACGATGAACCCTGCGTCACCCGGGATCATCGGGCGGATGGCGCCGGCGTCGGCCTGGCCGCGCGCTTTCTGCCGCAGCAACAGGATCCGTTCGAGATCGTTGGGCGGGCGCCAGCCGGCGTCCGGGGCGGTCAAGGCCGCGGGGCTGCTGACGGGGTTCACGAGGTAGGGCGTGACAAGGATGACGAGTTCCGTCTCGTTCCGCTGGAAGTTGTCCGAGCGGAACAGCGCGCCCAGGATCGGGATGTCACCGAGGAACGGAACGCCGTTCGCGGTCAGCGACGTGCTGTCCTGCAACAAGCCTGCAATGGCGAAGCTCTGCCCGCTGCCAAGCTCGACCGTCGTGTCCGCGCGGCGGACCTGGAGGGCAGGGATCTGGATGGCGTTGTTGCTGCCTTGGCCGAGCGTGATCGCACCTTGCTGGGTCAGTTGGCTGACCTCAGGGCGGACGTGCAGGCTGATGCGGCCCGGGTTGATCACCGTCGGCACGAAGGCGAGGCTGACGCCATACTGCTTGAACTCGATCGAGATCGTGTCCCCGAACTGCGCGACGGGGATCGGGAATTCGCCACCCACCAGGAAGCTCGCCGTCTCCCCGCTCATCGCCGTGATATTCGGTTCGGCAAGCACATGGACGAGTTGGTCCTGCGCCAACGCGTCGATCACGTTGTTGATGTCCAGTACCTTGCCCGCGGTGTTGAAATTGTAGCCGCTGCTGACGAGGGTGTTCGCAGCCTGGACCAAGGCGGGCGCGGACGAGAAGCCAAGCGTGCCGTATCGCCCGCCGACATTGGCCAGCGCCTGCCAGTTCACACCGAGTTCACGCGTGAGATTGCGGGACATCTCCACCACGCGGACGCGAAGGTTGACCTGCACCGACGACGTGACGCCGGTGCGGTTGTCCAGCTTCTGCTTGTCCGCGAGCCCGGCGCGGGCGATCGCGGCGGCCCGCTCCGCCTCGGCCGGGCTGCCCGCCATGCCGCCCAAGGCCAGCCCGTTCGCCCTTGGTTGGGAGGCGAGGCTAGAAGCCGGCATCACCGCCGCGATCTGGCCGTTCGCAGCATTGGCCGCATAGCCGTTCGGGCCGACCGTCACGTCCAGCTGCGCGATCGGCTGTCCGCCGGCGGACATGGCCGCGACCGTCGTGTGGCCCGGTGCGACGCCGAACAGGAACAAGGTCGTCGGGCTCGCGGGGCGGACCTCGACCACTTTCGGGTCGGCGGCGAACACGCTCGCAGCGGCCGCGGTCAACGTGATCACGCGGCCGGCGCCGGCCTCGATCTGGATCGATTGGCCAGCGGGCTGCGGGTGCCTGGCCGCGGTCAGGCACAAGCCGGCAAGCATGAGGACGAGTGTGCGCTTGAGCATCAGAACCGGAATTCCTTTCCGTCTGCCGCACCCTGGAACAGGCGCAGCGTTGGCCCGGCGTCTTTTGCCGGGGATGGCGTAGGGCGAGCCAAAGCGGCCGAGACGTCCCCGCTCCAGGTGGTCTTGATGGCGGCGTCATGGATGCTGCCGGTCTCGTCGGCGGAGCGGACGGCCAGGGACAAGCGGCCCAGCTTGGTCGCGACGGCGATCCGCGCGGCTTGGTCCGGAGTCACTTCCAGGGTGACGGTGCGACCCGCCCCGACATCCCCGGCGGGGGCCACGCCGCGCGCGAGCAGCTGGTCGATGGCGATGACGCGCAGATTGGCGAGCACGGTCTCGGCGGCGACCCGGCGGGACGGCGGCAACGCCGGGTCATCCAGGGCCTGCGTCAGAATCAGGTCCACGCGGTCCCCGGGCCAGATCAAACCGGCACTGCCGCTGACGTTGTCGACGGCCACGGTCGCGGCGCGCATGTCCGGTCCGAGCACCGCGGCGAGGAAGCCGTGGTCACCCGGCCGCATGACGTCGGCCGAGAGCACGGTGTCACCACTGGCGAGGCTGCGGCGGAGCATGGCACCGGTGAGCCCGGCGCGCGTGGCCGTGTTGTCTTCCTGGGCGCCGGCCGTGAGCTCCGACACGTCTTGCGTTGCCAGGTCCTCCGCCTTGAGCAGCGTGCCGGCCCGCAGCGCCGCATTGGCGACCAGGACGAAGTGGTGGGCCGGCGGCGGCGGCGCGGCAGCCAAGGCGACGGGCGCTTGCGGCGGTGGCTGGGTGGCCAGCCAGGCAACGGTCCCGAACCCGCCGAGACCGAGCGCCAGGAGGCAGAACACGGCAAGACGTATGAGCATCGGTCAGCCCCGGAGCAGAATGAAGGCAGCGCCGGCCGCGATGGCGGTCGCGTAGGGGAGGGGGCCACGCCGTTGTAGCCGGCGCTGCTCCAGCCGGAGACAGCGGCGCAGAAGGCTGGCTGGTCGGCCAGCGGGAGGCGGCGGGACGACGCAGGACAGCATGGCATAGGCCACGGCTAAGATACCGCCGGCGAGGCAGGAGGCCAGTACGAAGCCGGTGGCGGCACGGGGCGCCACCAGCAGGGCACCCGCCGTGAACAGCTTGACGTCCGCCCCGCCCAGCCAGCCTCGCCGCCAACAGACCACGGCGATGGCGAACACGACCGCCGCGGCCACGAGCCCGGCGACGATCGTTCCGTCCATGATGCGCAGGAGCAGCCCGGTCACCGCGATCGTCGCGGGTATGCGGTTGGGAACCAGGCGCACGGCCCAATCCTGCATGCAGGCTATTCCGAACAGGGCGAGCCCGACGGAGACCAGGAGGAGTTGGGGTGCATCGGACGGTGGGGTCAAAGGTTGAGGCTCCGCAGAGAGAGGGGCTGCAGACCGGCAGCCCCTCCGCCGCTAAATGGACTTCTCGATCGTCGTGAACGTCGCGGTCAGCTTGGTGCCGACGGCCGTCACGGCGCCGATGATCACGACGGCGATGAGAGCGGCGATGAGGCCGTATTCCAGGGCCGTCACCGCGCGGCGGTCGACCTTCAGTTCCAGCCAGGTCTTGATGAACTCGATCATGTCTGCACTCCTTCGTTGTGCCGCAGCCTTGGTTCGGCAGCCGCTCGGTTGGCTTGTTCAAGGACCCGGCTTTTGCCGGAGAGGCGCCGCCGCACGGCGCGGTGGCCATGGGAGGATTAAGCCACGGCGAAATGACTCATTGATTAACAGCGGCGCTAAGACCGGGAGCCGGATGGCACGATCACCACCGGAAGCCGCACGCCCGCACTGCGCACCAAGCCCGGGGCCGATCCGCCGGGCACGTAGACGCGGACCAGCATCGCGACCTGGGAGAGCGGGGGCGCCGGCATGTCCGCCCCGCCATGCCACGACGCCATCACCATGCGGGCGTAGGGATCAGCGCGGGCGGGATCGGCCGAGTGGTAATGCCCGACCGCCTCCGCCCAACCGCTCGCCGCCTCCTTGAGCCGGTGTAGGAAGGACGCCGCGGCGCGCGCATTGCTCGCGGGGTCGAACGCATCCTCCAGGCTGGTGAACGCGGCCGGGTGGTAAAACAGGTTCACCTGGAAACAGCCGACATCGATGGACTGCACGCCCCGTGCCTGCAGGCTGCGGACGAGCGCCACCGCCTCCGCCCGTGACGGCAGGTAGTAGCCCTGGCCGGCGGCGTTGACCGACCATGGCCAGGGGGCGACGCGGCCGCCCTCGCCGTGCCGCCCGCTTTCGACCCGGCCGATGGCGACTAGGAGATCGCCCGGCAGCCCGGCCCCGGTTTCCGCGCCGTGCCCGGCTTCCTCGCATTCGTTGGCGCGGGCGGACGAGGACGAGAGCAGACAGAGAATCAGGAATGTCTTCGCCCAAGGCATACGGCGCAGGATGCCGGTGGCGCGTTAACATTCCCGTAACGCCGACCCGGGAGGATGGCGGGGTTCGACACTCTGGTGTTCGCGGCCGAGGTGGGCGCCAGCCGGCGCAGCTGTTCGGCATGCCAGCCGGAGCGGAGCCGCGCCTGGCGGCCTCGCACTCCGCCTCGATCCCTGCCATCTCTGACCTGCAGAGCACAGAGGCATCCCATGCGCGCAGTCGGATACCAACTTTCACGGCCCATCGAGCAGGCGGACTCGCTCACCGATATCGACCTACCGATGCCGCAGCCGGGTGGCCGCGACATCCTGGTCGAGGTCAAAGCCGTCTCGGTCAACCCCGTCGACACGAAGGTGCGCAAGCGGGCCGTGCCGGAGGCCGGTGGGTGGAAGGTGCTGGGCTGGGACGCCGCCGGGATCGTGCACGCGACCGGGCCCGACGTGCAGGACTTCGTCGTGGGTGATGCCGTCTACTATGCCGGTGCGATCGGGCGGCCCGGCAGCAACAGCCAGTATCACCTGGTGGACGAGCGGATCGTGGGCAGCAAGCCGGCGAGCCTCGATTGGGCCGAGGCGGCCGCGATCCCGCTGACCGCGATCACCGCCTGGGAGAT
>CAXSEG010000290.1:0-5586 GCA_964235545.1 uncultured Acetobacteraceae bacterium | reverse complement strand
AACCGTGCCCTGCCGGAGGAGACCCGGCGTTACGTGGCCAAGATCGGTCCCTACCTTACCGACAGCTTCCCAGGCCGCCGCTCCACGGCCGAGACCTACGCGCTCAATGCATTGCCGACGAGCATCCCCGCCGGCCCGCGCTACACCACCTCGGTTGACGCACCCACCGCGCCGTCACATGCCGCCGAGCCGCCGGTCGAGGTCGCGTTCGCACCGCCCTCCGCCAACGACGGCGCGTTCGACCGGCCGGTTCCGTATGCCTCGATGGCGCCGCAGACCGTACCGCAGCCTGCGGCCCCGGCCGTGCTGGCCTCGGCCGAGCCTGTCGCCCGGTTCGAGGACGCTCCGGTGCCGTATCAGGAGCCGGACACCGCACCGCTGCCACGCCCGTCGGTGGCCTACAACCCGCCGCCCATACGCTACACGCCGCCCCCGGCACCAGCCCCGCGCCCGGTCCAGGTCGCGGCACTGCCCGAGCCGCCACGCTACACGCCGCCCGTCCCGACCGTGCAGACGGCAGCGGCCTACGGTTACGCACCGGCTATGCTGTCCCACCGCGAACCGGGCTTCCACCTCGTCTCTCCGGCCGTCGCGGCCCCGGCGCCCGCCTATCGCGGCGCACCCGGAGAATGGGCCATCCAGGTCGGCGCATTCGGCAACGAAGGCCTCGCTCGCATCGCCGTAGGGTCCGCTCGCGAACAGGCCGGCAACGTACTGTCCTCCGCCCACCCCGCCGTCGCCGGTGTGCACGAACAGCACGGAACGCTCTATCGCGCCCGCCTGACCGGCCTGTCACGGGACGCCGCGACCCAGGCCTGCGAACGCCTCCGCGGCCGCACCAACTGCATCGTGCTGTCCCCCGACTCACAAAGCTGAGTGAGTTGATCCCTCTCCCGGTCGTCGCGGGAGAGGAAGGAGTGGCAATCAGCCCAGCATAGCCTCAGCCAACTGCGTGCCGGACAGCCACGCCGCCTCTACCCGGGGGCCGATCAGCCAATCGCCACACGCGCCAAGCCGCATCCCGGCATCCCACAACCGCCCGTCGCCCGCACTGCCTGAGCGGGCATACCGCCAGCGATGCCCCGTGGCACTCACGCATACCGGCATCGCTGCATCGGCCCGCAACGCGAGCGCCTCGAGGAGCGGGGCGACCACGTCGTCCGGCCGTTCTTCCAGATGCACGCGGGACCACTCTGGCCCAGCCTGGATAACCCAGCACTCCGGCCCGGACCGCCCCGGCTTGGCCGAGTTGCGGGCGGCCCAGCCGATAATGCCCTCCTCCCGCAGCACATCCGGGCCGATCGGCAGCCGCTCGGCAAACGCCGCCATCACCGTCCAGCACGGCGCCGACACCGTGTCAGCGGCCCGTGCCGCGAATGCCTCGTCCCAAGGCCGGAGCAGCGGTCCCGCCTGCTCCGCCGGAACCGCGATCGCCACGGCATCGAATGCCTCCCCCTCGACCTGCCAGCCACCATCCGCACGGCCCAGTTTACCGACCTGCACCGACCAGTTCACGTCGGCTAGCCCGGCCATCTCCTTTACGGGCGCATTCATGCCCGGCGTTCCCACCCAGGCATCCGGCCCTGCCGCTGCCCATGGTGCGGCGACGCCCGCATCCTGCCAACGCTGCACCCGGGCGCGGAACGCCGGGTCACGCGCGGTGAAATACTGCGCGCCGTGATCGAACCCGGCCTCCCCCGCTAAGGTCCCGACCCGGCGCGTGGACATCCGCCCACCCGGGGCCCGGCCCTTGTCGAACAATCTCACGTCCAGGCCAGCCGCCCGTAGCGCCTCCGCACAGGCCAGCCCCGCCATCCCGGCGCCCACGATCGCGACCTTCATCCCGTTCCTTGTCCCCAACCTATCCCTTGGACATGATCATGCGCAGCGAGATTGGGGAGGGGTTGGATGAGTCTGACGAAGCCGCGCGTGAGCCGTCTGCACACGGCGGTCGCCGCCAACATCGGCGCGGCGCTCGAATGGTATGACCTGGTGCTCTACGCCCTGTTCGCCGTCGTGCTCGGCAAGCAGTTCTTCCCGTCAACCGACCCGGCCATCTCCACCCTGCTCAGCCTCGGCACCTTCGCCATCGCCTGGCTGGTGCGGCCGCTCGGCGCGATCCTGATCGGCGCCTACTCCGACCGGGTTGGACGCAAGCCGGGGCTGACCCTTTCGGCGGCGCTGATGTCCATCGCCACCTTGATGATTGCCATTCTGCCATCCTACGCCACCATCGGCCTGGCCGCGCCGATCCTGTTGGTGGTCGCCCGCATGGTGCAGGGCTTCTCCGCTGGCGGGGAGTTCGGCAGTGCCACCGCACTCCTGGCCGAGCAGGATCCAGCCCGCCGCGGCTTCTACGCCAGCCTGCAATGGGCCGCCTCGGGCTTCGCCGTCTTCCTCGCCTCACTGTTCGCCTACGCGGTCAATACGGCGCTCACGACCGACCAGGTCGCGAGCTGGGGCTGGCGCGTGCCGTTCTTCTTCGGCCTGCTGATCGGCCCCGCCGCCCTCTACATCCGCAGCCGCCTGGACGAGCCGGAGGAGTTCCTCCGCGCCACCCACACCGATGCACCCCTGCGCGAGGCAGCCGCCAACGACAAAAGCCGCATCCTCGTCGGCGCCGGGCTGGTCGCGGCCGGCGCGTGCGGCAGCTACCTCAATACCTACATGCCCACCTTCGCCTTCACCAAGCTCGGGCTGCCCGCGTCCACCGCACTGCTCGGCACCGTGGCGGCTGGCTTGGTCAACACCGTGTTGCCCCCCGTGTTCGGCCATCTCTCGGACCGGGTAGGGCGGGTGCGCGTGATGGCCATTTCCGGCGCGATCGGGCTCGTGATGATCTACCCGTTGTTCCGCTGGCTAGTGGCCGAGCCGTCCGTCGCGACCCTGGTTTGGATCCAGGTGCTGATCGCGCTCGTCTTCTACTGCGGCTACTATGCGGCCGTGCCCGCCGCGCTGGCCGACCTGTTTCCCACCCGGCGTCGCACCACCGGAATCGGGATCAGCTACGTGCTGGCCCAAGTGGCTTTCGGGGGTGTCACCCCCCTCGTGGTCGGCGCCATCGTGGCCGCGACCGGAGACCCGACCAGTCCCGGCCTGTATCTCTGCGCGGTCATGCTCCTGAGCCTGTGCTGCCTCCTGCTCGCCCGGCGCTTAGGCGTGCCCTGACCCGGCCTGGCGTGGCATCCCGTCCGGTCCTATAACCTGCCCAATGACCGGCGTGGTTCGCAACATCTGGGCGACACGGCTTGCGGCACTCGCCGTCCTTTTGGCCGTGCTGATTCAGGCAGCACTCGCCTCGCCGGCCGCTCTGCGTATGGCCGCAGATCCCGCACCGGTTTGCGGTCCGCTGCAGCCGGGCCCCGGGGGCGACTCGCCCTCCCACACCACGCCTGGCCATGCTCATTGCCTACTTTGCCAGGCCAACGGCGCACCACCGCTGGCGCCGGCCACGCTTCCTTTGCCGCTCCCCGCCGCGATCGCCTGGGTATTGCCCCAGCCCGATGAGACGGCGCAGTTCAGCCCCCAGCCGACCGCCATCGGCTTCTCCTCCCGGGCACCACCCGCCTTGGCGTGACAACCGGCGGCTGTTCGGCCGTCGGCCCACCTGCCCTGGAGAGTGCCGATGATCCCTCTCGCCCTTGCAGCTGCGCTGATCGCGCAGACGCCTGTTGCTGCCGCCGTCCGGACCTGACCTAGTGAGTCCCGATGGTGGGTGGCTGATCGCGATCCTGCGCGCGCTGACCGACGCCTCGCTCCTCTCGATGCTGGGCGCGCTCGTATTCCAGGCAGTGGTGGCGCCGGCCGGGCTGTCCATCGCGCGATGGAGCGCCGCCGTGGCATGCCTGGCCCTGCCGTCCTGGATCGCGGCTGAGGCCGTGAACCTCGGCGGCAGCATCGCCGCAACCCCGGACATCCTGTCCCTCACGCAATACGGCCACCTCGCCGTTGCCAGCTTCGGTTGTGCCCTGATCGTGCTGCTCGTGGCTGGGCAGGGCTGGCGGCTCGGGGTCGCGCTGGTTGCAGCCATTGCGGCGGTCATGCTGCAAGCCGGGCACAGCCACGCCGCAGCGATGGATCCGGGACTGAGCCTCCTGCGAGTATCCACAACGCTGCATCTGCTGGCGGCGAGCGCCTGGCTCGGCGGCCTGCTACCCCTGTCCGGCCTGGCGGTAGAAACCAGCCTCTCCAGCCTAATCCGTGCGCTCCGCCGCTACTCGGTGCTGGGAATCGGCTGCGTTCTGGTGCTGTTCGTCACCGCCACCGTGCAGGGCTCGGTATTGGTTGGCAGCCTCGCCGGCTGGGTAGGCACGGCCTATGGCATTGTCGCCATCGTCAAGGTGGGGCTGTTCGCTATCCTCGTCGGTCTCGCACTCGTCAACCGCCAGGTGCTGAGTCCGGCCCTCGCCGGCGCCCACCCCGGCCTGACCCGGCGCCGGCTGGCCGGCAGCATCGCGGTGGAGACGGCCGTAGGCCTGATGATCGTAAGCGCCGCCGCACTGCTGTCCAGCCTCGAACCCGCCATGCACCAGCACCCTCTCTGGCCCTCTAGCCTCTCGCCCTGACCGCACCCCATCTCTGGATGCTTCATCATGCCGACCAAGCGTAAGCCTCCATCCCGCCGCATCGTCCCGACCATCGCCGCCGCCGCCGCCGCACTCCTAATTGTGGTCGCGATGGCCGTCTGGCTGTTTGGCGCGCCACCCGCCCTGCGCCAGGCCGCCCAGATCGGCGGGCCGTTCACCTTGGAAGACGGCACGGGCAAGACCGTCACCGACCGGAGCTTCCGCGGCAAGTTCATGCTCGTGTATTTCGGCTACACCTTCTGCCCCGATGTCTGCCCCACGACCTTGAATGACGTCGCCCAAGCCTTGGACAAGCTCGGCGTCAAGGCGGACCGCGTGCAACCGCTTTTCATTACGATCGACCCGGCGCGCGACACCCCGGCCGTCACCAAGCAATACGCGGCTGCGTTCAGCCCCAGGCTGCAAGGCCTGACCGGCACCGCGGACCAGATCGCCACTGTCGCCCACGAATACCGCGTCTACTACGCGCCGCATAAAACCGGCCCGAACCCCGGCGACTACACGATGGACCACAGCTCCATCTTATACCTCATGGATCCGTCCGGAGCCTTCGTCGGCATTCTCCGGGCTGACGAGGGCGCTGATCAGATTGCCGCCGATCTCGCCACCTACCTTTCATGACCAAGGACGTTCGAACGATGCGCCCGCTCCTCCTGGCACTTGCCAGCCTCGCCGTCTGCACTTCGGCCCTCGCCCAGCATGCGGAGGTCGCCGTGACCGAGGCATGGTCCCGCGCCACGACCGGCGCCGCACAGACCGCAGCCATCTACGTCACAATCACCGCCTCGCAGCCCGATCGCTTGACCGGCGCCAGCACACCCGCTGCCGCTACGGCCGAACTCCATCAGAGCCGGATGGCAGGCACTGTCATGGAAATGCGCCCGGTCCCGGACGGCCTCCCCGTGGCGCCCGGGACCCCAATCCACATGGCACCCGGCGGCTCCCACCTGAGGCTTACCGGCCTGAGACAGCCATTGCTCCTGGGCGACCAGATCCCCGC
>CAXSEG010000289.1:0-5647 GCA_964235545.1 uncultured Acetobacteraceae bacterium | reverse complement strand
AGCGCTGTCCTGCAAGCCACCATGAGCCTCGAGGAGTTCCTGGCCTGGGAGGAACGGCAGGAAACGAAATACGAGTTCGACGGCCTGGACGTCCGGGCGATGGTGGGCGTGTCGGAACCGCATGCCCTCATCCAGGCCAACCTGATCGCTGCCCTCCACGCACGGTTGAAGGGAACAGGCTGCAGGGTCTACGGGAGCGACTTCAAGCTGCGGGTGGTGGGCCGCATCCGCTACCCGGACGCGTTCATCGCGTGCTCACCAAGCACGCCGGGCACGAATGTGCATGATGAACCGGTGGTGGTGTTCGAGATCGTGAGCCCGTCCTCGGAGCGCATCGACCGCTTCGTCAAGACTGCCGAGTATCGCGACACTGCCTCGGTCCAGGCCTACGTGATCCTGCAACAGGCCTTTGCCGGAGCCACGCTGTATCACCGGTCGAACGGCGACTGGGTCGGGCATGAGTTCGCCGTGGGTGCAACCCTGCATCTGCCCGGCGCCGCGATCGACCTGCCGCTCGACGAAGTTTACGAAGGTGTCCCGCTCGCCGCTTGACCCACGGCACCTTCGGCGCGCACACACGTGCCGTCAGGCGGCTGGACGGCCGCTGCCTTCGCTTGCGGGGGTGGAGGAAAGTCCGGGCTCCACGGGAAAGCGGTGCCGGCTAACGGCCGGCGGGGGCGACCCTAGGGAAAGTGCCACAGAAAACAAACCGCCTGTCCGGCTACGCAGGCAAGGGTGAAACGGTGCGGTAAGAGCGCACCGCGCCTCTGGTGACAGGGGCGGCAGGGTAAACCCCACCGGGAGCAAGACCGAATAGGGGTGGCCGGCGGCGCTGACCCAAGGCTTGGGAAGGCGGACGCAGGGGCGTTCCCGCCCTGTCACCCGGGTTGGTCGCGCGAGGCGTGCGGCGACGCACGTCCCAGAGGAATGGCCGTCCAATGCTGCAAGGCACGGACAGAACCCGGCTTACAGGCCGCCTGACACATCAACTAAAGAACAAATCAAGAAACCTAGTTGTTTCCAACTAGCTGTGGCTCGACTCTGTGTCATCCTGGTAACCAACTCGTGAAAACGCAATCAAGGACGGTATAAGCCAGTAATTCCCATCCGATCCCTTTGACGCCCCATGAGCGCCCATGTTATCCCATGATATCCCACAACGGGGGCGGCAGGGTCCGCCCCATTGCAGGTCGAGGGGGTTCGCCGGGCCGCAATGAACCAGTTCCTGGGCACGCATCAAAACCGGCTGGACGCGAAAGGGCGGGTCTCCGTCCCTGCGCCATTCCGCACGGTCCTGCGCGCAGGGCTGGACAACGACGGGCCGGTCACGCTCATCCTGCGGCCGTCCCACAAGCACGCCTGCATCGAGGGCTGGCCGACAGCGAAGTTCGAGGCGCTCGCGGCACCACTGAACAGACTCAACCAGTTCAGCGACGCGCATGAGGACCTGCGGGCTGCCCTGTACGCCGATGCCTACCCGGTCGAGGCCGACAAGGAGGGGCGGATCATGCTCGGCGACGACTTGGTGGAACACGCCGGGCTGTCGGGCCAGGTGGCCTTCATGGGCCTGGGCGACATCTTCCAGATTTGGGACCCGGCCGCCGCCAAGGCCCGCCGTGAGGCAGCCCGTGACGGCGCCCGGTCGCGCGAACTCAGCCTGCCTGGGGCCGCTGCCGCATGAGCCACATCCCGGTCATGCTGCCGGAGGTTCTGCACGCCCTCACCCCGCGGGACGGCGCCACCTACCTGGATGCCACGTTCGGCGGCGGCGGCTACGCCTCGGCCCTCCTCGCCGCGGCGGATTGCACGCTCTGGGCGATCGACCGCGATCCGGACGCGATCGCCCGGGGTGCCGCCCTGGCCGAACGCTTCCCCGGCAAGCTGCACCTGCTGCACGGTTCCTTCGCCGACATGCTCACCCTGCTAGCCGGCCATGGCGTGCAACGTCTCGATGGCGTAGTGATGGATCTCGGCCTTTCCTCCTTCCAGATCGACGATCCGGCGCGCGGCTTCTCCTTTCGCAGCGACGGCCCGCTGGACATGCGGATGAACCAGGCCGGGCCGACCGCCGCCGACCTGGTGGCGAGCCTGGGCGAGGCCGAACTGGCCGACACGCTGTACGAGTTGGGTGAGGAGCGCCTGTCCCGCCGCATCGCGCGCGCGATCGTGCAGGCGCGCGCGGAGGCGCCGGTCACCACCACCGGGCAGCTCGCTGCGATCATCCGCCGCGTAGTGCCCAAGGATGCCTCCGGCATCGACCCGGCGACCCGGTCGTTCCAGGCGCTGCGCATCCGGGTGAACGACGAATTGGGCCAAGTCGAGCGCGCTCTGACCCACGCCGCCGCCCTGTTGGCACCTGGCGGGCGGCTGGTGGTGGTGTCGTTCCATTCCGGCGAGGACCGGCTGGTCAAGCGCTTCATGACGGATGCCGCCGGCCGCCAGCCGGCCCCGTCCCGCCACGACCCGCGCGGACTGGCCAGCCGCGTGCCGGCCGGCTACCGGCTGCTGTCCGCCCGGGCCCTCCGTCCGACGGATGCCGAAATCGTCGGCAATCCTCGTGCCCGCAGCGCCAGGCTGCGTGCGATCGAACGCCATCCGGAGACCCTGCCATGATCCGTCCGATGACGTGTTTGTCCCTGCTCGCCGCACTCGGCGCCGGTCTGTACCTGTATCAGGAGAAGCATAACGCGCAGATGCTCGACCGCGAGATCAACCGCACGATCAAGCAGGCGGAGCAGGCGCGGGACCGGATCGGCATGCTCAAGGCGGAATGGGCGTTGCTGAACGAGCCGGAGCGGCTGCAGACGTTGGCGGCCCAGCATCTCCAGGGATTGCAGTCCTTGCAGCCGGCGCAGTTTGCCCGGCTGGAGGATCTACCGGGCCGCATGCCGGCGCCGTCCGCCATGCCGGTGAACACAGCACCGGTGGTTGAGGCTCCGGCGCCGCTGGCGCTGCCGGCCACACCGCTGGCGATGCTCGCTTCGCCGATCCGTGGCCCGACCCCGGCAGCGGCGCAACCCGTCCCGGTGGCCATGGCCCGGCCCGCGGCGCCGGCCCTGATGGCCGCCACCCGGGCCACCAAACCCGGCGCCCCGACGACGGTCGCGACCACCGCCCCGGCCGTGCAGCTCGCCGCCGCGCCACCGGCGCCGAAGCCGGCCGCTCCCGCCATGCAGGTTGCCGCCGTGCCGACGCCGAAGCCCACGGCGCCCCGCGTCCTGGCTGCGGCCAAGCCGCCCGAGGCGATCCCGGCGCCGCACCCGTTCTTCGCGCCCGTCATGCCCGCCTACGCACCGACCCCCGTCATCATTCACGCGCCGACGGTGCAGACGGCCAGCGCCGTCCAGGCGCCGCAGCAGATGGCCAGCGCCGGGTTGCCGCCCACGCCGTTCATCGGGTCCGCACTCGGCATGGCCCGCTCCATGCTCGCCGCACCGGTGCCGGTCGGGTCCGCCGCGTCCTTGGGCTATTCCACCGGCCGATGAACACCCCGCCGCCCTCGGACGCGCCGCCGCCACCCGCACACCGGCGGGGATCGCCCCGTCATGGGGCGACCCCGCTGATGGAGACGGTGCGCGTCACGGCACCCGACCTGCAGCGCCGGGCGGCGCTCGAAAAGACACGCTCCCGCCTGCTGGTCGCGGCGGCTGGCTTCATGCTGCTGTTCGGCGCCGTGGTGGCCAAGCTGACCAGCGCTACGATCCTGTTCCCGATGCTCCCGAAGCTGCCCGCCGAGGTGGCGCGCGTGCCCGACCCGGCGCAGCTGGCCCAGGCCGACGGGGACCCGAACACCCCGCCGCCGACGCCGGGCACCATCCCGGCCGCGCACGGCCCGCGCGCCATGATCACCGACCGCAACGGCGAGATCCTGGCGATCTCGCTGCCGCAGAGCGGCCTGTATGCCAACCCCAAGGAGATGATCGACGCCGCCGACGTCGCCCACAAGCTCAAGAACGTACTGCCCCGCCTGAACGAGGACGTGGTCCGCACCCGGCTGTCGGAGGCCAAGCAGTTCGTCTACCTCGCGCGCCAGATCACCCCGCACGAGCAGCTGGCGATCAACGCGCTCGGCATTCCAGGCATCTACTTCCAGGCTGGCGAGCGCCGCCGCTACCCGCAGGGCCGGGTCGCGGCACAGGTGCTGGGCGGCGTGGACGTGGACAGCCACGGCATCGCGGGCGTCGAGCGGTATTTCGACGACCGGCTGAAGGAGGATCCGGAGCCGCTGCACCTGTCGATCGACGTGCGGGTGCAGGCGGTGCTGCGCGACGAGCTGTCCAAGTCGATCGACGAGTTCACCGCCATCGGCGGCTGCGGCATCGTGATGGACGTGCGCACCGGCGAGGTGATCGCCATGGTCAGCCTGCCGGATTACGACGCGAACCTGGCCGCCCAGGCCACGCCCGAGCAGCGTTTCAACCGGGCCGTGACCGGCATGTACGAGCCCGGCAGCACGTTCAAGCTGCAGACTGCCGGCATGGCGCTGGACAGCGGCATCGCCCAGTTGTGGAGCGAGTACGACGCGGCGCACGACATCCATATCGGCCGCTTCACCATCACCGACTTCGAGGGCAAGCACCGCATGCTGGCACTGCCGGAGGTGCTGGCCTACTCCTCCAACCTCGGCGCCGCGCATATCGCGCAGTCCGTGGGGCCGACCCGGCAGCGCGCCTGGCTGCAGACCATGGGCATGCTCGACCGTATCGGAGTCGAGCTGCCGGAGGCCGGGCGCCCGATCGTGCCCCCCGTGTCCAATTGGGGCGAGGCCGCCAACCTCACCATCGGCTTCGGCCACGGCATCGCGGTCAGCCCGCTGCACGTGGTGCGCGGCACCGCGGCGCTGGCCAATGGCGGCGTGGTGCTGCGCCCGACCCTGCTGGCGCAGGAGCCGGATTCCCAGCCCCGCGTCGGCACCCGCGTGATGCAGCAGCAGACCAGCGACACGCTGCGCAAGCTGATGCGCCTGGTGGTGACGGACGGCTATGGCAAGCCGGCGGACATCCCCGGCTATTTCGTGGGCGGCAAGACCGGCACCGCCGAGAAGGTCGCCGCCCACGGCGGCTACAAGAAGCACACCAACGTCAGCGCGTTCATGAGCGTGTTCCCGATGAACGCCCCGCACTACGCGGTGTATTTCATGCTGGACGAGCCGCACGGCAACAAAAGCACCGGCGGCTACTCCACTGCCGGCGCCGTCAGCGCCCCTGCGGCGGGCCGGGTGATCGCCAAGATCGGGCCGATGCTGGGGCTGCTGCCGGACATGGCGGAGATCCCCGCCCTCACGCAGGCGCTGTCGATCCCGATGCAGCCGGGCCGGGGCTACGTGTCGCGTTGGAGCGGGCCGCTGACCTTCGTGCCGCCGTCCACCCCGCTGCCGAGTGCGGCACAACCGGTGGCGGAGGCGGCGCCCACGGTGCGCCCAGCGACCCATGGCGGCATCCCGCTGCCCGCCTCCGAGTCGGGGCCGCGTCTGCAGCCGGCGATCCGCACGCCGGAGTCGCTGCGGCACGAGGCCAGCCTCCATGCGTCCTTGAGCACCCAAGTTGCGACTCACTGACATGCTCGGGGCTGCGCGCATGTCCGGGGCTGGGGTGTCGCCCGTCGCCATCACCGGCATCACGGCCGACCGCCGCGCGGTGATGCCGGG
>CAXSEG010000288.1:0-5654 GCA_964235545.1 uncultured Acetobacteraceae bacterium | reverse complement strand
CCTCGCGCCCAGCTGGGTCAAGCACGTATATAATTACCCCTAGAAAGGCCAGCATCTGCTTGGCCGTGGCCGGCACGGTTTCTGCGGCAGCCACGGCCTCAAGCAAGCCTGGCAGCTGGCTGATGGTCATGGCCGCGACGATGCCGAACTCGGCGGCGTGCCCGCGCACGGCGTTGACCAGCTGTGTCCGCTGCCGGACCAGCAGCTCGCGTGCCCAGAGCACGATCGCCTCTGCCTGCTGCTCGGCTGATCTCACGGGCACGCTTGGCATGTCCGGTCGCGCTGCTGCCTCGCTGATCGCCTCGGCGTCGTTGCAGTCGTTCTTGCCACGCCGGACGAACGGCTTCACGTATTGCGGCGGAATCAGCTGCACCGTGTGGCCCATGGCCGCCAGTCGACGTCCCCAATGGTGCGAGCCGCCGCACGCTTCGAGTGCCACGTGTGTTGGCGGCAGCTTGGCAAAGAACGCCTCCGGCCGTGGCGGACAGCCGCGGGATGCCGGCCGCGTCCGCCATGCGCTGCGCGTCCACGCCCGTGCGGTAGCTCCGCTTCGCCCTGGCTTCGGTCTCGCCGATCCGCTCCAAGCTTGGCCCGATCGCGCCGGCCGCGCGCTGCGCCGCCTCGCGCTCCACGCGGGCCTTCACCCCAGCGAACAGCCCCTCCTTGCCGCGCAGTTCCCCGAGCTGGAGCGGATCGGCCGCGACCCGGGCCGCAGCGCTCGTCCACCTCTGGCGTTTCATCAAGGGGCAGAAGGCCCAACGGCGCAAAAACGCACGGTAGCGGCTTGCACACAATGTCATGGGTCGAGGCGGGCGCTATAGCGAACTCCCGATCCTGCACTGCTCCAAGGGAGCAAGTTCCGCCAGAATGCTGGTATTACACGCAATGTCACCCCCAGCGTTAGACCCCCAGTTTGCTGCGTGCAATACAGCGGGTCCGCGGCAGCGATCGCGTGCAATGTCAATTGCACGCCATGGACTGCACGCAGCAAAAACTAGTTCAGACCGCGGTCAGAATGGCATCAGCGCTTTTCGCCCGAAATCGGCAGGATCTCACCCGTGTGCTCGTTTCTTACTCTACGTTTTCGCAGCGATGGGCCTTCCGGTCCTGAAGAGCATTCTGCAAACGCTTGAAGGCCAGTTGAAAGCTGCACATGGCTGTCCGACAAACGAAGGTCAGGTGTTGCGTTTGGCGTGTCCGACGTTTGACAGAGTGACACACTTAATATCCTGGGTCGAGGTGACTGGACCTACTCGGCAGCTGTCAGCCGTTGAGGCTCGTGGGCCTCCGGGAGCGTGTCCAGGAACGCCCGCATCGAGCTGGACACATAGGATTGCGCGCGGCGAACCAGCACCGTCTCAATATCACCCTCCTGGCCTGGCAAGGCCAGCGCCGAGACGGCGTACCTGGGCGCCCACTGCTCCAGCAGCGCCGCCGGCAGTAGGGTCAAGCCCATTCCGGCGGACACGCAGGCCAGGATGGCGTCAAAGGTGCCGTACTCCAGCACCTGCACGACCGCGATACCCCGCCGCAGCAGCAGCTCCTCAAGGCGTTGGCGGTAGGAACAGCCTCGGCGCAGCACGAGGATACGCACCTGGCCCGAGACAGTCGCCGCTGCTAGGTCCGGCACGCCTGGCCGGGCCACTGCGACCAGTCGTTCCCGGAACACGGGCCGTACGCTGAGCTGCGGGTGGGCAACTGGCCCGCACACGAACGCCGCCTCCAACTCCTGGCGCAGCACCTGCGTCACCATCTCGGCGGTAGTGCCCGTGCGCAGCGTCATTTCGACCTGAGGAAAGCGGGCGGCGAAGCGGGCAAGCATCGTGCCCAGGCGCAGCGCCGCCGTGGTCTCCATCGCGCCGACCTCTAGCCGGCCCCGCGGCGTGTCCGTGTCCGTCACGGCCTGCCGGGCCTCAAACAACAGCCTCGCGACCTGACGGGCGAACGGCAGCAGGGTTTCGCCCGCCACGGTCAGCGCGACGCCGCGTGCGTGGCGGCGGAACAGCATAATGCCGAGTCCATCCTCCAGCTTGCGGATGCGGGTGGTCACGGCGGACTGCACGGTATGCAGCCGCTCCGCCGCGCACCCGATCGAGCCGGCCTCAGCGACGGCTAGGAACACCGTGAGGTCGTCGCTTTCCATGCTGCGGTCACCTTTCAAATCACACTAGGTATCTACAGTCAGCAGACTGCGATCCGCAATCCATCTCGTTCGAAGATGCTTGCGATCACCGAATACCATGAGTGGGTTTTTACGATCAGCGCTAGATCGCTGATATGACCGAGCGCCGATATCATCCCGCTTTCGCCAGATAAAGGGCAGGACATGGAACATGCGTAAAAGCGCGTTTCATGGCTAGTCCGTGTACCGGCAGGTGCGGCGGGAAGCGCTGCGACACAATGAAGGAGTCCGACAATGACTTACCAAACGACGAATCCGGCGACCGGCAAGGTCGTGCAAACCTTTCCCGACGCGACTGACGCTGAGATTGAGGCCGCCCTCGCGACTGCGCATGCCTGCTACCAGACTGACTGGCGTCTCCGCTCAACGAAAGACCGCGCGACGATCATGCGCGCAGCAGCAATAGGCCTGCGTGCGGGCAAAGAAAACTTGGCGCAACTGCTGACGCTCGAGATGGGCAAGCTCATCGCAGAAGCCCGGGCGGAAGTGACCCTTGCGGCCGATATCCTCGACTATTACGCCACCCATGCCGAACTCTACCTACAGCCGCAGCCATTGATTGAGGCAACCGGCTCGGTCGTGGAAACGAGGCCGATCGGCATCATCCTCGGCGTCGAGCCGTGGAACTTTCCCTACTACCAGCTCGCCCGCGTGGCCGGCCCGCAGCTGATGGTCGGGAACGTGGTAATGATCAAGCACGCGGAGAACGTCCCGCAGTCGGCCCTCGCCTTTGCCCGCATGTTCGAGGAGGCGGGCGCCCCCAAGGGAGCCTACACCAACATCTTCGCTGACTTCGACCAGATCGGCCGCGTAATCGACGATCCTCGTGTGCGTGGGGCGACCGTCACCGGAAGCGAACGCGCGGGCGTCGCAATCGCGGAGCGCGCAGGACGTGCCCTCAAGAAATCCGTCATGGAACTCGGCGGCAGCGACGCCTTGATCGTGCTCGAAGACGCGCCGCTGGAGCCGACCCTCGCGAACGCCATGTGGGGCCGCATGAACAACACCGGCCAAAGCTGCGTCGCTTCCAAACGGGTGATCGTCGTCGGCAAAGCGCGCGGCGAGGCATTCCTTGCCGGCCTCGCGAGTCGGATGTCGGCGCTGCATGTCGGCGACCCGACCGACGAGGCGACGACGCTCGGACCGGTCTCGTCGGAAAAGGCGATGATGGGATTGCTGGAGCAGATTGACGGCGCGATTGCCGCCGGCGCCAAGGTGGTTACCGGCGGACATCGCGTTGACCGCCCGGGCTTCTATGTCGAGGCCACCATCCTGTCCGACATCGTGGAGCATAACCCAGTCCGCCAACAGGAGCTCTTCGGGCCGGTCATATCGTTCTACGTGGTAAAAACCGAGGACGAAGCCGTCGAACTCGCCAATTCGACGTCCTTCGGCCTCGGGGGATCGATCTTCACCGCCGACCTGGAGCACGGCCGCAGCCTGGCTGACCGGATCGACAGCGGCATGGTGTTCGTCAACAACCCGACCTGGACCAAGCCCGAGCTGCCATTCGGCGGCGTAAAGAATTCTGGGTATGGCCGCGAGTTGTCTGAGTTGGGCTTTGGGGAGTTCGTCAACCGCAAGCTGATCAGCGTGTTGCCAGCAGGGTCTCCGCCGCCGGGCGTTTCGCATCTCGGCTAAGGGCTGTGGAAAGCATGAATGCAGTTTCGGAGATGGTGACGATGCCATACGCCTTTTCGACGTAGCACAAATCTGCGGTTTGCGGCGACCTCCGGCAACCCAGGCTCGACGTGCTCGGCGGAAAACGCGCCTGCTTCAAAGCCGACGCCGCGACCGCTACACAAGGTTGATTACTTATGGCAATTAAGACACGTCTAACAGACTTCTTCGCGATCCAGCATCCGATCCTGCTCTCGCCCATGGCGCCCGTCACAGGCGGCGCACTAGCCGCAGCCGTGACCGCCGGCGGCGGCCTTGGCCTGCTCGGCGGCGGCTATGGCGACAGGGATTGGCTTGAGCGCGAGTTCGCGCAAGCCGCCAATCAGCGGATCGGCTGTGGCTTTATCACATGGTCAATGGCAAAGAACCCAAGTTTACTCGACTTGGCGCTGTCGCACAAACCGGCCGCGATGATGCTGTCCTTCAGCGACCCTCTTCCCTTCTCTGACCGCATTCATGCGGCCCAGGTCCCGCTGATTTGCCAAGTCCATACGATAGAGCACGCCTTGCGCGCCCTGGACGCCGGGGCGGCCGTCCTGGTGGCGCAAGGCAACGAGGCTGGCGGGCATAGCCCGACGGCGCGGTCCACCATGGCGTTCGTGCCAGCAGTGGCCGATCTACTCGCCAAGCGGGACTCACAGGCGCTGCTCGTGGCTGCGGGCGGCATCGCCGACGGGCGCGGCTTGGCGGCCGCGTTGATGCTCGGCGCGGACGGCGTGCTGATGGGCACGCGCTTCTGGGCGACGCAAGAGGCGCTCATCCACCCGGCAGCCAAGCGCAAGGCCCTGGACGCCACGGGCGAAGAGACTGTCCGAACGAGCGTCTACGATGTGGTGTATCGAAGGGAATGGCCCGCTGGATACCAGGGCCGGATGCTCCGCAACGACTTCATCGACACCTGGCAAGGGCGGGAGAAGGAGTTGGCGAGCATGCAAGCTGAGGAGCTTCCAGCGGTCGACGCAGCCTACGAATCCGGCAACTGCGATGTCGGCAACGTCACCGTGGGCGAGGCGATCGGCCTCATCAGCGACCTGCCCCACGCGGTCGGACTAGTGGGGCGGATCGCCGCCGAAGCCGAAGCCAGGCTGGCCCATTCCGGGTCTATGCCGTCACCCCATGCCGCGCGGGAGCTGACCTGATGCCAATGCTTCGCTTCGACCTCATCGAGGGACGCTCCCCGGACGAGCTGCGGGTGCTGCTAGATGCCGCGCACCGCGCCGTGCTGTCCGCCTTCCGCGTGCCGCCGCGGGATCGTTACCAAGTGGTCCACCAGCACCCGGCTTCGGAGATGGTGGTCGAGGACACCGGCCTTGGCATCCCGCGGACGCGCAACCTCGTCGTGCTGCAGGTCACCAGCGCCCCGCGAGAGCAAGCGATGAAAGAGGCGTTCTACCGGGACCTCTGCCGCGAGCTCTCGGAGTGCTGCGGCATCGAGGCCTCAGACGTGATGGTGTCGCTCGTTACGGCTGATAAGGCCGATTGGTCGTTCGGCCACGGCCGCGCCCAATTCCTGACTGGAGAGCTATGACTGCGAACACAGCGTGGCCCAGTCACCTCATAGATGCAAAAACGGTAACAGCGTGACGTAACCCACAATCTCTTGATCGTATTAAGGGTGTTGAGTTGCATTGAGATCTGACCCGGAGAGGGCCTGGGTTTTCGCTGAGAAATGACAGGTGTCTGACCCGGGGACCATGAGGAAGTATGTGGTGCCCGGGACGGAGTGGGGGTACGCCATAAAACGTGGCGTGATCGTCGGCGGGACTGTTTAGCCTGCTGGACGCGGTAGCAC
>CAXSEG010000287.1:0-5731 GCA_964235545.1 uncultured Acetobacteraceae bacterium | reverse complement strand
CTCTGCTGCTCGTCAGCCACGACCTGAACGTGGTCCGCCGGGTCGCCGACCGGGTATGCGTGATGAAGGACGGCGCCATCGTCGAGCACGGTCCGGTGGCCGACGTGTTCGCCCGTCCCCAGCACCCCTACACCCGCATGCTGCTCGCCAGCACCCCCTTCGTGGACCCTGCCCGCCGCCGCGTGACCATGCCCGTCCGCGGCGAACCGCCCTCCCCGATCGACACGCCGCCAGGCTGCGCGTTCGCGGGCCGGTGCCCATACGCGCAGGACCGCTGCAGGGCCGAGCGGCCGGCGTTGCGGTCGGTGGAGGGGCGGCTGGTGGCGTGCCATTTTGCGGATGGGGTCGCTCGTAGTCCGGTGGCTTGATGGTGGTGTACAATGGACGAGACGCAGGCCTTGATGGTCGTGGAGTAGGCCGATGAACGCCGTCGAGATCGAGCAAGCCATATCTGCCTCCCCGAACAGAGGTTCGACGCCGCGGAGTTCCCGTTCGCCTTCCTGCAAGCGTTCGGCAACAAGGAGACGACGCTCAAGCGCCTCCGCAAGGGCGAGTCGAACAAATCCGACCTCGACGGCGTGCTGCAGACCGGCAACAATCACTTGGCTGTAACGCCGCCGGGCGGAGTGACGGCGATGCTTGCGGCGATGAAGGCGAGCGCGGCCACGACCAGGGCGCGCGCCAAGTTCGTGCTGGCCACGGATGGGCAGGTGCTGGAGGCGGCGGATTGGTGAGCGGCGAGACTGTCGCTTGCGCCTATGCCGATCCCCCGACCAGTTCGGGTGCTTCTTGCCGCTAGCGGGCATCACCACGGTCAAGCAGGTGCGGGAGAGCTCGTTCGACATCCGAGCCACCAGCCGGCTGAACCGGCTGTATGTCGAGTTGTTGCGCGACAACCCGGACTGGGGGACGGCCGCGCGCCGGCCCGACATGCACCATTTCATGGCCCGGCTGATCTTCTGCTTCCGCCAGTTCAAGCCGCTGTTCGAGCTGGCGCAGGCGGAGCTTGGCCACGGCCTCCGGCAGACGAGGCGGTTGGAGCGGAAGTCGGAGATTGCGCCGGGCCGACTGTATATCTTCGGTGGGCAGAAAGCCTATGTCGCGGCCATGGCGGAGCCGTTCACCAACGGCCAGGCAAGACCGATGCTCGCCTCCAGGTGATCTTCGATAACGCGACCGAGAGCAGTCTACTCATCGATCATTCCAAAAGGCGCTACAGCAAGACCCCGCCCGACGGCGCATCGTGGAGACCTTGGCTGGACCGCTCTTCACCGGTCAAAACGAGGAAGGGGACGAGGCAAGCGGTCTCATCTACGTGCTCCGGAGTAAATTCGAGCATCAACATAACGTCGCTCATCGCGGTATCCTGCACAAGATCGGAGTCACGGGCGGCAACATCGCGCGCCGGATCGCCAATGCGCACGTGGACCCTACATTTCTAATGGCCGAGGTAGAGGTTGTTGCAACGTACGAGCTTTACAACATTGACAGGACCAAGCCTGAGAGTGTGATCCACCGAGCTCTTGGCAAAGCGCCCTGACATTTCAATCAAGGATCGGTTCGGCCAGTCGATCGTCCCACAAGACTGGTTCCTGGTGCCACTGTTCGTCATCGACGAAGCTGTCGAGAGGATCAAGGACGGAAGCATAACTGGCTACGTCTCCGACCCAATAATCGCAAAGCTGCATCCCGGGGCATAAACAGGTTCCGAGCTTCGGTGCGAACCCGCCTCCACCCACGCCGTTCTTCCCCCGAACCAACGGACGCGCACCGCATGCTCACCCGCACCGCCATCTACGAAGGCACTATCCATCCCGGCCGGGAGGCGGAGTTCTTCCACCGCATCCGCACCGAGCTCGAACCACTCTGGCGCCGCTTCCCCCACGTCACCGCGGTCCGCGTGCAACGCGTGCAATCGCATGACGCCGATGCCCGCCCGATCGCCATGATCCTCGAGATGGACTTCCCAGACACGGCCGCGATCGAGGACTGCCTCGCCTCCGCCATTCGTCCCGAAGCCCACGCCGCCACCGTCGAGGTGATGAAGCTGTTCGACGGCCGCTTCTACCACCTGGTCGCGGCCGCCACCGTGCTGGCATGAGCCGCATCCCACCCGGCGTCGGCCCCGGCCATCCCCAGGTCCTCGTGCTCGTCGGCGCCACGGGGGATCTCTCGCAGCGCAAGCTGATCCCAGGCCTGTACCACCTCGCCACCGCCGGGTTCATCCCCGGCTTCCGCATCGTCGGCGTCTCGCTGGACGAGTTCGGCGCCGAAGGCTTCCGTGCCCTCGCCAAGCAGGCGCTCGACCGCTTCTCCCACCGCAAGGTCGACGAGCCGCACTGGCAGGCCTTCGCCGAAACCCTCGACTACGTTCCGCTCTCCGCCGGCCCGGCCGCGCTGAAGGCCGCCGTGGACGCCGCGGAGCGCGCCCTGGACGGCGACAGCCGCCGCGTCCACTACCTCAGCGTGCCGCCCAACGCCGCCATGTCCGCCGTCCGGCTGCTCGCCCAGGCGGACCTGATCCAAAACGCCCGCGTCATTATGGAGAAGCCGTTCGGCGCCGACCTGGCCAGTGCCGTCGCCCTCAATGCGCGGCTGCACGAGGTGTTCGCCGAGGAGCAGATCTTCCGCATCGACCACTATCTCGGCAAGGAACCGGCGCAGAACATCCTCGCCTTCCGCTTCGCCAACGGCCTGTTCGAACCGATCTGGAACCGCAACTTCATCGACCACGTGCAGATCGACGTGCCGGAGACGCTCGGCCTCGGCAATCGCATCGGCTTCTACGAGACCACCGGCGCCTTCCGCGACATGGTGGTGACCCACCTGTTTCAGATCCTCGCCTTCATGGCCATGGAGCCGCCGACGGCGCTGGAGCCGGCCTCCATCAGCGAGGAGAAGAACAAGGTGTTCCGCAGCATGGTCCCGCTCGACCCGAAGGACGTCGTGCGCGGCCAATATGTCGGCTACCGCCAGGAAACCGGCGTGGACCCGGAATCGGACACCGAGACCTTCGTGGCGCTGAAATGCATGATCGACAACTGGCGCTGGGCTGGCGTGCCGTTCTATCTGCGCACGGGTAAGCGCCTGGCGGAGGGCCAGCGCATCATCTCCATCGCTTTCCGCGAGCCGCCGAAGAGCATGTTCCCCGCCGGGTCCGGCGTCGGCTCCCAAGGCCCCGACCACCTGACGTTCGACCTGGCGGACGCCTCCAAGATGTCGCTCTCGTTCTACGGCAAGCGCCCCGGCCCCGGCATGCGGCTGGACAAGCTAAGCCTGCAGTTCGCCATGAACGACACGGGCCGGATTGACGACGTCCTGGAGGCTTACGAGCGCCTGATCCTGGACGCGATGCGCGGTGACCACACGCTATTCACCACGTCCGAGGGCATCGAGCGGCTTTGGCAGGTCTCGACACCATTGCTGGAAGCGCCGCCGCCGGTTCGGCTCTACGAACCCGGCTCCTGGGGGCCCAAATCCATCCACCAACTCGTCGCCCCCCACGCCTGGCGGCTACCCTTCGAACGGGCCTGGCGCGGCTCGTCATCGGCGAGCGGCTAAGGCCAGGCGTCTACACCAGGCAACGGCCGCGATCCCCCCCGCTTGTGAAGGCGTAGGATCATGCGGACGATTGCGGCACGGGGCACACCTTGCCATTGCGTGCCGGCGTGATTG
Source organism: uncultured Acetobacteraceae bacterium (assembly GCA_964235545.1). GTDB lineage: Bacteria > Pseudomonadota > Alphaproteobacteria > Acetobacterales > Acetobacteraceae > LMUY01. The sequence goes on along the minus strand of CAXSEG010000287.1, from coordinate 2,056 downwards.
CCCGCCCGGAGCCGCTCATGAGTCATGCCGTTCAACACGCCATGCCGGCCGTCAACCGTCCTCAGAAAGCCACGGCAGCCGCGATCACCAGTGTCGCCACCAGTCCGACCACATAGGACAGTGTCCGCGGCAGGCCGACGCCTGCGACATACGCTGCAAAATGCACCAGACGGGCGAGGAGGAACACCACCGCGGCCGCCGCCGTCAGCCCGGTGTGCACTGACGCCGCATGCGCCACCAGCACCACGGCCCCAAACGGAAGCAGGTTCTCCGCCAAGTTGGCATGGCCACGCTTTGCCCGCGCGAACCAACCCTCCACCGCCGGCATGTCGTCGCGGTTGCCGACCATTTTGGCCGGGCCGAGCGCCTTGATAAAGGCGGGCCCATAGACCATCGGCATGAGCAGCATCAGCACCGCACACGCCAGCAACACCCACAATTCTGTCGTCACAACGTCATCCTCAAATACATGCAAGGCACCCCATACGCGCAACGGCCTGTCACCACGACCCGTCCGGCCCGGCGGGAACACACACGCGCGAGCCTGCGTTGTGGCTGAACGACAGGAGAAGCCGAATGAGCGACGCAACCAGTAAAGCCGGTCCCGTGATGCCCGAAACGGTCGAAGAAGTGCAGGGGGTCTTCCCGACTGACGCCGCCCTGCAGGACGCGCTCGGGCGCCTTCGCATGGTGGGTTTCGACCATGCGGACTTCAGCCTCCCAACGACCAGCCCTATGGCCTCGCAGGCCACCCCGAACCAGGGCGCGGCCGATCCGCTGACCGAAGACGATTCGCGGCAGGCCCGCACGCTCGGCACCAGCATGGCCGGCACCATCGGGGCATTCGCCGCCGCCGGTGCGACGGTTGCGACCGGGGGCGCCGCTGCCGTCGTGATAGCCGCCGCAGCTGCGGTAGGGGCCGGGTCGGCACTGGCCGCGAATGCCGCCGGAACGGCGGCCAAACACGCACAGGAAGAAACCAGGAGCGAGGCGGCCGCAGCAGGCCAGTTGGTCCTCGCCGTTCACGCGCCGACGCCGGAGAAGCGCGCCGACGCGGAGCGCATCATGCGCGAAGCGGGTGCCACGTCGGTAGGAAGCGTCCAACGGGACGGCGGCACGATCGGAGCCATAGACTCGACGAGCTGGACCGGCTGAGGCAAAAGCAAAACCGGCCCCTGTTTCCAGGGGCCGGTGCCGTGTCAGACGAGCTTGAGGTTGCTGGCCGCGGCTTTGCCGCGCTCCATAACCACATCGTAGCTCACCTTCTGGTTCTCATCGAGGCCGCGAAGACCTGCCGCCTGAACCGCAGTGATATGCACGAACACATCTTTGCCGCCATCTTGCGGCATGATGAAGCCGAAACCCTTGGTGGTGTTGAACCACTTGACAGTACCTGTAGCCATAGCTGCGTCAAACTCCGTCAGAGCACCGCACGGATGTACGGCACATTTAGACAACCGATAACCGTAGACGACTTGACGGCAGCACCCGATACGGGGAGAGGCGCAGCAAGGCGGAGGCGGAAAAGCGATTGCGGCTGGCACAATTCGCAGCAAAGCGTGAACAAGTCAATTGCAGGCGGGTGACACAAGCGAGGGACGCTGCAAAGCAGAAGGGGCGGTCCTATTCGGACCGCCCCTCCAACTTCACAGTGACGCGGACTTCAGTATTTAGAAGTCCATGTCACCCATGCCGCCCATCCCGCCCATGCCGCCGCCGCCACCCGGGCCGCCGGCCGGGGCCTTGCGCTCCGGACGCTCGGCAATCATCGCCTCCGTGGTGATCAGCAGGGCCGCGATCGACGCCGCATCCTGCAACGCCGTCCGCACGACCTTCGTCGGATCGATGATGCCGGCGCCGACCATGTCCTTGAACTCGGCCGTCTGGGCATCGAACCCGTAATTGTAGTCGTTGTTCTCGATGACCTTGCCGGCGATCACGGCACCGTCCTCGCCCGCGTTCTCGGCGATCTGCCGCAGCGGGGTCTGCACCGCCTTGCGCACGATCTCGATGCCGAGCTTCTGGTCCTCGTTCAGCGGCTTCAGCTGCGCCAGGA
>CAXSEG010000286.1:0-5732 GCA_964235545.1 uncultured Acetobacteraceae bacterium | reverse complement strand
GCCTCCACGCGGCGCCGGGGCCAGAGAACGCCCATGGCTCCCCCTCTCCTCCTGCTGCAAGACATCCGCGCAACCCTGGGCACCCAAGCCCTGTTGGACGGGGCCATGATCGGCGTCGGCGTCGGTGAGCGCATCTGCCTGGTCGGGCGCAACGGCTCCGGCAAATCGACCCTGCTGAAGATCGCCGCCGGGCTCATGAAGCCCGATGGCGGCAGCCGCTTCCTCCAGCCCGGCGCCACGGTCCGGTACCTCCCGCAGGAGCCAGACCTCTCCGGCTTCGCCACCACGCTCGACTACGTGCAGGACGGCGTCGGCCCCGGCGAGGACCAGTATCGCGGCCCGGCGCTACTCGACCGCCTCGGCCTCACCGGCGCCGAGGACCCGGCGCATCTCTCCGGCGGGGAAGCACGGCGCGCCGCCCTGGCCCGGGCTCTCGCGCCGTCGCCGGACCTGCTGCTGCTGGACGAACCCACTAACCACCTGGACCTTCCCGCGATCGAATGGCTGGAAAAGGAACTCGCGTCCTCCCGCGCCGGCATCGTGCTGATCAGCCATGACCGCCGCATGCTGCAGACGGTTGGCAAGACGGTGGTGTGGCTGGAGGGCGGCATCACTCGCCGGATGGATCGCGGCTTCGAGCATTTCGAGGCCTGGCGCGAGGAGGTGGCTGAGCAGGAGGCGCGCGACCGGCAGAAGCTGAACCGCCAGATCGTGCGCGAGGAGCACTGGATCACCTTCGGCGTCACCGCCCGGCGCAAACGCAACGTGCGCCGGGTCGCGGAATTGGCCGATTTGCGGCAGAAGCGGCGGGAGATGGGCGGCCCCGGCACCGGCCTGAAGATGGCAGCGGCCGAGGGCGAACTCTCCGGCAAGCAGGTGGTGGTGGCGGACCACGTCGCCCGCAGCTACGGCGAACGCCCGATCGTGAACGATCTCACTCTGCGCGTGATGCGCGGCGACCGGTTGGGCATCGTCGGGCCCAACGGGGCGGGCAAGACCACGCTGCTGCGGTTGATGACGGGGCTGGACCAGCCAGATGGCGGGACCGTGACGCTCGGCACCAACCTGCTGCCGGTGACGCTGGACCAACAGCGTGGTGCGCTCGACCCGGCGCGCAGCCTGCAGGACACGCTGACCGGCGGCGATGGCGACCAGGTGACGGTGGCCGGGCAGAAACGCCACGTGATCGGCTACATGAAGGACTTCCTGTTCCGTCCGGAGCAGGCACGCACCCCCGTCGGCATGCTGTCCGGCGGGGAGCGGGGCCGGCTGTTGCTCGCCTGCGCGCTGGCCCGGCCCTCCAACCTGCTGATCCTGGACGAGCCGACCAACGATCTGGACCTGGAGACGCTGGACCTGCTGCAGGAACTGCTGTCCGAGTATCCCGGCACGGTCCTGCTGGTTAGCCACGACCGCGACTTCCTGGACCGCGTCGTCACCTCCACCCTCGCCGCCGAAGGGCAGGCGCGTTGGGTGGAATATGCCGGTGGCTACAGCGACATGCTGTTGCAACGCGGCCCGGCGGCCGAGCCCGAACCGGCGCGCGGCGGCAAAGGCCTGCAAGGAACGCGCGCCAACGCCCGCCCGGCCAAGCTATCGTTCAAGGACAAGCTGGCGCTGGAGGCCCTGCCGTCCGAGATCGGCACCCTGGAACGCAAGATAGCGGCGCTGCGCAACGAGCTGGCCGACCGCGACCTGTATCGCCGCCGGCCCGCCCGCTTCAAGGAGGCAACGGCCGCGCTGAGCGCCACGGAAACGCTGTTGGCGGCTGCCGAAGAACGCTGGCTGGAGCTGGAGGGCAAGCGGGAGGCGCTGGAAGCGAGCGGCGCTCGCACGTAAGCCGAACGGATGCCGACCGTTGCGCGACGTTATCTAGTGTGTATTCATACGCATAACGGTGTGAGGTGACAGTTCGCGAGGCATCAAACCGACTGGCGCGCGAGGAATGGACTGCACGCCCCGGCAAGGGTTCACACATCGTATTCCGCAAGGCCGGTTTCTCGATCGTGGTCTTGCCTAACCATCGAGGTGACATTGCCCCCGGCACGCTTCGAAGTGTGTGCAGAGCAGCGGGGTGGGAGTATCCGCCTGAACCCTAAGCGGTCGAACGCAACGACGCAGCGCGGAACGACCCCTAAGATGGCCGACTATCAGCGAGTAAGCACCATGCCACAGCGTCATTACCTTGGGATCGTCGAACCCGGCCCGGATAACTGGTCGATCAGTTTCCCGGCCTTTCCCGGCGTCATCAGCGTGGCTGAATCGTTCGCCGGCTTGCTGGAGCACGGGCGCGAGGCACTTGCTTCTGTGGTGGGCGCCTTCCAGGAGGATGGGGCCGTACTGCCACCTGATTATACGGCTACGGGCGACACACCTGGCTACGATCCCGCCGACTACCACGATCCTCGAATCGTGGTGCTGTCGGTGGAGGTCGCCAGCAAGGCGCTCCGCATCAATGTCACGATGGAAGAAGCCCTGCTGACCCGGCTCGACCGAATGGCCGAGATGACACACACGACCCGGTCGGCGCTGCTTGCGAAGGGTGCGCGGCTGGTGTTGGAGGCGGCAACCTAATAGCGCTAGACCACCAGCCCGCTCGCCCGCACCAGGGCCGACGACTGCGCCATCGACTCCGCCACCGCGATCGCCGCCGCCAGGGCTCGCCGGCCGGCTGCCGCATCCACCAGCACCGGGGCGCCATCCAGGCACGCCGCGACGAAGCCGAGATGCTCCGCCTCCATCGCGTCGTGGTCCTTCCAGCTGATCGCCTCCCGCCGGAAGCCGCCGGTGCCGGGCAGCGGCATCCCCCGCTCCCGCCCGATCATCACCAGTTCCCGCGCGCCGAAATCGGCGGACAGGTAGCCCTCCTGCGAGAACAGCCGCATCCGCCGCTCCGTCTTGATCGAGATGCGGCTCGCCGTGATCGTGGCCACGCACCCGTTGGCGAAGCGCACCCGCGCGTTCGCGATATCCTCGGACGCCGAGGACACCGCCGCACCCAGGGCATCCACGCTGACGATCTCGCTCTCCACCAGCGAGAGCACCAGGTCCAGGTCGTGGATCATCAGGTCCAGGATGACCGAGACGTCCGTGCCGCGGGGCTTGTAGGGGGCGATCCGCGTCGCCTCGATATACAGCGGGCGCGTCATCCGGCTGCTGATGGCCCGGTGCTCCGCCGAGAACCGCAGCAGGTGCCCCACTTGCAGCACCAGCCGCCGCTCCGCCGCCAGCGCGGCCAGGGCGTCCGCCTGTGCCAGGGTCGCGGCGATCGGCTTCTCGACCAGCACGTGGCAGCCCGCCGCCATCGCCTGCACCGCCAGGCCGTGATGCGCCTCCGCCGGTGCCGCGATCACCACGGCGTCACACGCGGCCAGCAGGGCATCTAGCGCCATCGCGGGCGCCCCGCCTGCCTCGCGGCCGACGGCGGCCGCCCGCGCCGGGTCGGGGTCGTGCACCCCCACCAGCCGCGCCCGCGGCGCCGCCGCAACCTTCAGCGCGTGGAACCGGCCGAAATGCCCGGCGCCCACCAAGCCCATCCGCAACGTCGCATCGCTCATGCCCACTCCCTACCACCCGAATCTGGTGCCTGACGATTGACGTCCGGCGGCGAGCATCGGCATAGACACCGCCAATCGGAGACACACGGCCACCATGCTGTATTTTGGCCGCGCCAAAACCGCACTGATCCTCGGCATCTGCGTGCTCGGCGCCCTGCTATGCCTGCCCAACCTCCTGCCGGCGCCCGCCTCCTGGATCCCCTGGCGGCAGGTCCATCTCGGCCTCGATTTGCGCGGCGGCTCCTACCTGCTGCTGCAAGTGGACCTGGACGCCGTCCGCAAGGAACGCGTGGACACCATCCTGGACCGCGCCCGGCAGGCCCTCACCGGCAAGTATCGCACCATCCTGGAGCCATCGGGCGAGCCCCGCGTCGCCGTCACCCTGCGGGACCCGGCGCAGGCCCAGGCCGCCCTCGACGCCTTGAAGCCGGCCGCCGCCAACCCGGCCGGCGGCCAGGATTTCGACGTCACCACCCAGCCCGACGGCAGCCTCTCCCTCACCCCCAACGAGACAGCGTTGCGCAACCGGGCTAGCGCCGCCGTGCAGCAATCCATCGAGATCGTCCGCCGCCGCATCGACGCCACCGGCGTGCTCGACCCGCAGATCACCCGCCAGGGTGATAGCCGCATCGTCGTCCAGTTGCCCGGCGTGGACGATCCGAACCGCATCAAGCAGCTCATCGGCACCACCGCCAAGATGACGTTCCACCTGCTGGACGAAGCCGCCGACCCGGCCCACCCCGCCCCGCCCGGCGACAGCGTCCTGCCGTCCGAGACCAATCCGGCGCAGAAGTTCGTCGTGCGCCGCCGGGTCGAGGTGGACGGGGCCTCCCTCACGGACGCCAGCCCCTCCCGCAGCAGCCAGACCGGCGAGTGGGTGGTGGATTTCGTGTTCGACAGCGCCGGCGCCCGCCGCTTCGCCGACATCACCACGGCCCAGGTCGGCCACCCGTTCGCCATTGTGTTGGACGACAAGGTGCTCACCGCCCCGGTGATCCGCGAGCCGATCACCGGCGGGCGCGGCCAGATCAGTGGCAGCTTCAATGCCCAATCCGCCACCGACCTGGCCGTGCTGCTACGCGCCGGCGCCCTCCCCGCCCCCCTCACCGTGGTGGAGGAGCGCACCGTCGGCCCCGAGCTCGGCGCCGATAGCATCCGCGCCGGCGCGATCGCGCTGGGCGTCGGCTTCCTGCTCGTCGTCGGCTTCATGGGCACCTTCTACGGCCTGTTCGGCTGGTTCGCGAACGTCGCCCTGCTCGTCAACCTGGTCATGATGCTGGCCGTGCTCTCCCTGCTGGAGGCGACGCTGACGCTGCCGGGCATGGCCGGCATCCTGCTGACCCTGGGCATGGCAGTGGACGCGAACATCCTGATCAACGAACGCATCCGCGAGGAGACGCGCAACGACCGCAAACCCGTCGCCGCGTTGGAGGCCGGGTTTCGCCGCGCCTACAGCACCATCATCGACAGCAATGCGACCGCCTTCCTCGCCCATGTCATGCTGTTCGTGTTCGGCTCCGGACCCGTCCGGGGCTTCGCCGTCACCATCACGGTCGGCATCGTGACGACGCTGTTCACCGCCACCGTCCTGGCCCGCCTGATGATGGTGCGTTGGTACACCGCCCGCCGCCCCGCTCTCCTGCCCGTCTGACCTGCCCCTCGCCAGGACGCCCAACCATGTTCCTCCGTCCGCTCCTCCGTCTCGCGCCCGACAACACGCGCATCAAGTTCATGCGGGGGCGGTTCGTCGGCCTGGCAACCTCGGCGGTGCTGTCCACCCTGTCCCTGATCGTCGCCTTCTATCCCGGCCTCAATCTCGGGATCGACTTCAAGGGCGGCATCGTGATGCAGGTGCATACCCAGACCGCGGCCGATTTCGACAAAATCCGTGCCGCCCTGGCCACCCACGCCGTCCCGCCGGCGGGCCTGCAGCGGTTCGGCGACGAACACGGCGTGCTCATCCGGCTGGACCGCCAGCCGACCGAGGCCGGAACCGAGCAGGTCGTGGCCCGTGTCCGTGACGCCCTGGCCGAGGCGCAACCCGGCGCCACGATCCAGCAAACCGACGCCGTTGGCGCCTCCGTCTCGGACGAGCTGTTCCGCAACGGCCTGCTGGCACTCGGCATCAGCCTGCTGATGATCCTCGTCTACATCTGGTTCCGCTTCGAGTGGCAG
>CAXSEG010000285.1:3195-5808 GCA_964235545.1 uncultured Acetobacteraceae bacterium | reverse complement strand
GCCGGCACGGCGGCCCCGGCCAAGGCCGCAGCGGCGACTCCCCCGGTGGCGCGCCAGCCCGGCCAACGCCGCAGCAGGGCCGCGCCCGCCACCACGGCACACAGGCCACCCACCACGGCGGCATCTCCAGGGCGAAACGCCATCGTCGCCACGGCGGCGAACCCGGCCAGCATCGCATCGCTCCATGCCGGACGCCGCACCAGGCGGATCGTAGCTAGGAGACAGGCGAGCAGGCCGACCGCGGCCGGCGTTGTGGTCCACGGCACCACCCAGGCCCACATCACCGTCTTCGGCAGGGCCGTGGTCGCCACGAACAGCCACACCCCGGCGCTGCGTCCCAGCACGGCGCGGCCGACCAGCTGCCCCCCGAGCGCGGCCAGCAGCCAGAGTGCCGCCACCACGCATGCCAGATCGGGCAGCATGAACGGATCGAGCGGCGTGAGGCGGGCGAACGCCGCCCCGAGCAGCGGGTAGCCGGGCGGGTACCAGTGCAACGCCGGGTCGAGCCGGCCCTGCGCCCAAGCCAGAGCCGATTCCAGGTAGAAATGCTGGTCCGACCAGGACCACCAGCCGAACCCGGCGGGCGGCTGCCGCGGCGGTGATGCCTGCAATGCGGCCAGGCTGGGCGCCGCTGCCGGGGCGAGCAGGGCGTGCAGTTCGAGGAACCGCCCGATCACGGCCAGCGTGCCGAGCAGGAGGGACACGGCGTCGATCAGTCGAACCCGCCGGATGGTCAGCCAGGCGGGCGGGGCGGATGAACCGGGGCGGATGATGGGCCTGCTTCGGTTGTGTTCGGCGGTTTGGGACGGCCGCTGGAGGCTTCGTGCGCAGCCGGCCCTCGCCTCTCCCTCTCCCGTGAAGGACGGGAGAGGGAGAGGCCTGACGAGGCTAAGCCGCCTCAGCCAGCGTCACGCCGCACGCGTCGAAGGTGGCGAACAGCTTGGCCTTCGCCTCGGCCGAGAGTTCCATGTGTGGCGGGCGCATCTGGTTCCAGGCGGCGTCGCCGGTGTGGCGGGCCACCAGCGCCTTCAGCCCCGGGATCAGCGCGGCCGAGGTCACTGCCTTGCGGATCGCCGTCAGCGTGGCCTGCGCCTGCTTGCCGGCCGCGTTGTCCCAATTTGCGTAGACCTGGCCGTTGAACGCGCTGCCGACATTGGATGCCGCAGTGATGCAGCCGGCGCCGCCCGCGTGCAGCAGGTCGTGCAGCGCGCCGTCATCGCCGGCATAGACCTCGAAGCCGTCCTTGGCGAAATGGTCGACGTAGCTCTTAGTGTTGGCGAAATCGCCGCTGCTGTCCTTGATGCCCTTCACGACGCCCGGGTAGGCCTTCAGCATCCGCGCGATGAACGGCACCGTGAACGGCACGGCCGACTGCGCTGGGAAGTGGTACAGGTAGATCTTGGTGCCGGTGCCGAGCCGCTGGATCACCTCGGAGAAATAGGCGAACAGCCCGTCCTCGCTCGGGTTCTTGTAGAAGAACGGCGGCAGCGCCAGCACGCCGGGGCAGCCCAGCTCGGCGGCTTTCTTGGCCAGTAGCACGGTGTCCGTAAGGGCGGGGGTGCCGACGCCGGGTAGCAGCCGGGCGGGGGGCAGGCCGCGCTCGATGAGGCCTTCCATGACTTCGATCCGCTCGTATATGCCTAGGCTGTTCGCTTCGCCCGTGGTGCCGAGGATGCCCAGACCGTTGCAGCCGTTGGCCAGCAGCCACTTGCTGTGCGTGGCCATGCGGTCGAGGTCCACCGACAGATCGGGGCGCATCGCCGTCAGCACCGCCGCGTTCACGCCGCCGTAGATCGCATCCTTCATCATGGCCTGGGGCCTCCCTCTGCGCCTGTCCCGTGCAATAAACGACTTCGAACGCGATCGGGGAAGGGGCGACGATGAGCGACCAGAAAGCGCAAGGCATGCGCAAGGGGCTGACTAGCTACGGCGATGACGGGTTCAGCCTGTTCCTGCGCCGCGCCTTCATCAAGGCGATGGGCTACTCGGACGACGCGCTGTCCCGCCCGATCGTTGGCATCGTGGACACGTCGAGCGCCTACAACGCGTGCCACGGCAACGTGCCGCAGTTGGTGGAGGCGGCCAAGCGCGGGATCATGCTGGCGGGCGGGCTGCCGATGGCGTTCCCGACCGTGTCCATCCACGAGAGCTTTGCCCACCCGACCAGCATGTTCCTGCGCAACCTGGCCGCGATGGACACGGAGGAGATGTGCCGCGCCCAGCCGATGGATTCGGTGCTGATGGTGGGCGGCTGCGACAAGACGGTGCCGGCCCAACTGATGGCCGCCGCCAGCCTCGATATCCCCGTGGTGCAGCTGGTCACCGGCCCGATGCTGGTGGGCCACTACAAGGGCGAGGTGCTGGGTGCCTGCACCGATTGCCGCCGCTTCTGGGCACGCCACCGTGCCGGGGAGTTCAGCGAGGCGGAGATGGACGCGATCAATGGACGCTTAGCTCCCACGCCCGGCACCTGCATGGTGATGGGCACGGCGAGCACCATGGCCTGCATCGCCGAGGCGCTCGGCATGGCCCTGCCCGGCAGCGCCGCCATCCCCGCCACCCACGCCGACCGCATCCGCTGCGCCGAACAGTCGGGCGCGGCCGCCGTGGCCG
>CAXSEG010000285.1:0-3185 GCA_964235545.1 uncultured Acetobacteraceae bacterium | reverse complement strand
ATCGGCCAGCCCGACCGCCTGCCCGGTGCGATCCTGACCCCGGCCGCGTTCCGCAACGCACAGGTGGTGCTGCAGGCGATCGGCGGCTCCACCAACGGGCTGATCCACCTGGCCGCCATCGCCGGGCGGCGAGGGATCAAGCTGGACATGGAGGCGTTCGACTTGCTCGGCCGCGAGGTGCCGGTGCTGGTCGACCTGAAACCGACCGGCGACCACTATATGGAGCATTTCCATTGGGCCGGCGGCGTGCCGAAGCTGATGCGCGAGCTGGGCGGCCTGATCGACGGCACCGCGCGGTGCGTGACGGGCGGCACCCTGGCCGATGCGGCGGCGGCGGCGGAGGACGTGCCGGGCCAGACGGTGGTGCGGTCGCGCGCGAACCCCGTGTTCGCCACCGGCGGTATGGCCGTGTTGCGCGGCAACCTCGCGCCGGGCAGCGCCGTGATCAAGTTCGGTGCCGCCACCCCTGCTTTGCTGCAGCACACCGGGCGCGCCGTGGTGTTCGACGGCGTGGACGACATGGCCGCCCGCATCGACGACCCGGCGCTGGAGGTGACGCCGGAAAGCGTGCTGGTGCTGCGCTACGCCGGGCCCAAGGGCGCGCCGGGCATGCCGGAAGCGGGCTACCTGCCGATTCCGAAGAAGCTGGCCCGCGCCGGGGTGAAGGACATGGTGCGCATCAGCGACGCGCGCATGAGCGGCACGGCGTTCGGCACCATCGTGCTGCACATGGTGCCGGAGGCCCAGGCTGGTGGGCCTTTGGCGCTGGTGCGGACTGGGGACGAGATCCGGCTGGACGTGGCAGGGCGGCGGATCGACCTGCTGGTGGACGAGGCGGAGCTGGCGCTGCGCCGCGCTGCCTGGGTCGCCCCGGCGGGTCCAGCCGGGGGCGAGCGGGGGTATCTGCGGCTGTACTTGGAGAGCGTCACGCAGGCGGATGCGGGGTGCGATTTCGACTTTCTGGTGTGAGACTCAGGCGGCGTCCGCCTTGGCAGACGTCCTTGTTTGGCCACCCTGTTGCGCCAGGAAAGCGACAGTCCCGAAGTTCCCGTCCAACAGGGCGGGCACCGAGAGGTCGACGTCGAGCGCGTCCCAGTGGAGGCCGGAGCCGGCGCCCAGGACCTCGACCTGTGAGAGTTGTTGGGGGGTGGCGCCCGTCAAACCCTGGCCCAAATCGGCCGGAAAGGAGAATATGCAGCCATTCGTCAGCTCAATGACGACGTGCTGGCTTTCCCGGTCGTAACGGGCGGCTTTCGCCCGCGGCTCCGACAATCTTGCAATCCGGCCGCGTTCAATCGCCGCTTCGATCTGGGTGTCGGTAATATCAGCCATGGATGTCGCTCCAACGATCGGACAGAAAAGCCTGGTTTTCCGTCACCAATTGCATCGCACGGCGTATCTCTCCGGTTTTCATGCCAGCCGCCGTCACGAGGTCCGGTCCACCGCCTGCGCCACGTAGATTGATCTTGGCTTCGCCATCACCGAATACATGCACGTGAGCGGGGACATGGTCGTTCAAGAAGATGACCACGCGAAAGCCAGACGCACGCAACACGGTCACCATCGAGGACTGTAGCTCGTTCGGTCGGGCTGACGCCAGCGTGCCCGGCCGATCGTCGGTAACCCGCCCTTAACCCAGCCATGGCTCAATACGGCCATGACGCGACCAGACAGCACCACGTCAGCCGCCGCCTCGCAGGCCAAGCCATCGGGGCACTCGCATCACCCGCGCCATCACCATGGCTCGTTCCACGGCCACGTCTCCCGCGCCCTGCACAGAGCCGGGCCGGAGGCGACCGAGGCGTTGCAGGCGGCGATGGGCAAGGAGGGGGTGCCGGCGGCTTGGGCGCCTAGCTTGCAATACATCATGGAGCATGAATCCGGCGGGCGGGTCGGGGCGGCGAACCGGTCGGATACCGCTCGCGGCCTGTTCCAGCTCACCCGGGCCAGCTACGGCCTGAACCCGCACGGGACGGCGTCGTTCGGCAACGCGGTCGAGGAGGCGCAGGGTGGCATCCGCTACATCCAGCACCGTTACCAGACTGCCGACAACGCCGTGGCATTCTGGCAGCGCCATGGCTGGTACTGAGCGCGTGCGGTCAGACCGGCGGTTCACCCGCGACCGGCGTCAGCCCCATCTCCGTGATCAGCGCCGTGACCTCCGTAATCGCCGCCTCCGCGTCGGCCGGGTCCGGGCCTTTCGCCACCAGGGCCACGCCGTTCCCGGTGGCCCGGTAGAACGGGTACGACCCCAGGTCCAACCCCGGGTGGCGATCTTGCACCGCCTTCAGCCCCGCCGCGACCCGGCCCTCCAGCAGCCCGATCGCGTACACGGCGCGCGAGACGATCGGCGGGCCGCCGGCCAGTTGCGGGGCCAGCCAGGTGAACATCGCCTGCATGATCCGCGGCACGCCGGCCATCACGTGCACGTTGCCGATCGTGAAGCCCGGCGCGATGGACACGGCGTTGTCGATCAGCGAGGCACCGCGCGGCATCGTCGCCATGCGCTGGCGGGCGGCGTTGAACTCGCCGGGCTTGTAGTGCCGTTCCATCCGCGCCGACGCCTCCGGATGCAGCTCCCACGGCACGCCGAACGCGGCGGCGATGCACTCGCTGGTGATGTCGTCATGCGTGGGCCCGATGCCGCCGGTGGTGAACACGTGGTCGAAGCGGGCGCGCACGTCGTTCACCGTCTGGATGATCGTCTCGGCCACGTCCGGGATCACCCGCACCTCGCGCAAGGGGATGCCGATGTCGCCCAGCCCCGTGGCGAGGAACTTGATATTAGCGTCCTGGGTGCGGCCCGAGAGCACCTCGTTGCCGATGACGAGCAGGCAGGCGGTTGGATTGGTCATGTCACAGGAAATCCCTCAGCAGGGGAATGAGCGGCTTGTCGGCCGGCGGCATGTCGTATTCGGTGAGCTTGTTGGGCCGGACCCAGGCGAGCGCCTGGCCCTCCAGCCCGGTCGGCGTGCCCTTCCACCGGCGGCACAGGAACAGCGGCATCAGCAGGTGGAACCGCTCGTACTCGTGGGAGGCGAAGGCGAAAGCGGCGAGGCAGGCCTGCTCCACATCGATCCCCAGTTCCTCGCGCAGCTCGCGGATCAGGGCGCGCTCGGGCGTCTCGCCGGGGTTCAGCTTGCCGCCGGGGAATTCCCACAGGCCGGCCATCTTCTTGCCCTCGG
>CAXSEG010000284.1:0-5859 GCA_964235545.1 uncultured Acetobacteraceae bacterium | reverse complement strand
ATCCTGGCCTGCTGCTGCTCCGTTCCTTCGGCAAGACCTATGGCCTGGCGGGCGTGCGGCTGGGCTTCGCGTTGGCCTCGACCGATTGGGCGGGCAGGCTGCGGCAGGCGCTCGGCCCCTGGGCGGTCAGCGGCCCGGCGGTGCATGCCGGGCTGCACGCCTTGGCCGATGCCGCGTGGCGCGACGCTGCCGCCGAGCGCCTCAGCCGGGATGCGGCGCGGCTGGACGTGTTGTTGACCCAGACGGCGTGCCAGGTGGTGGGCGGCACGCGGCTGTTCCGGCTGGTGCGGCACGGCGGTGCGGATGCCCTAGCGGACGGGCTCGCCCAAGCGGGTGTCCTGGTGCGGCGTTTCGAAAGCCGACCGGAGCTGTTGCGCTTCGGCCTGCCCGCCGAGTGGTCCCGGCTGGAAGCGGCCCTTTTCTAAAGCGTGGCCGGTTGAAGTCGATCGGACAGGCACTCTTGTCCTTCACGGGGATTGGGGGGCGCCAGGCCGAACACGACGGAAAGGCTCGGCGGACAGGCCGGCGGTCGCGAAGCTCATGCTTGTTTGCGTCGTAGACGGCGCGACGTTGGGCGGGATGGCGGCGCCGGGCACTCCGGTTCTTGCGGCGCAATCAGCGGAAGTCGCGCGTGGGCACCTTGATGTGGCCGTTGGTGAACTGGCCGTCCGGCGAGTAGATGTCCCGCGTGCGCCAGCTCGCCGCCGCCACCTGCTCCCGCGAGTCGGCGCTGCCGGGGTGGGTGGCGCCGTCGCCGCGCCCGCGTTCGATCGGGAACGGTGCCGACCGGTTGCCGACGGAGCGCAGCTCCTGCGACAGGTCTGTGAGGTGTTCGACCACCACGTGGATCACCGTGCCGTCCCGCTGCACCCGGCCGCGGCAGGCGAGCATGCCGGCGGACAGCACGAGCCTGCGCTGCTTCTCGAACAGGCTGGGCCAAAGTACCAGGTTGGCGATCCCCGTCTCGTCCTCGATGGTGATGAACATGACGCCCTTGGCGCTGCCCGGCTTCTGCCGCACCAGCACGATGCCGGGCACGGTAACGCGCCGCCCCTCCCGCGTGGCGGCGAGCGAGGCGCAACTAACCATGCCGCGGGCCCGCAATTCCCGTCGCAGGAACGTGACGGGATGGCGCCGCAGCGTGAGGCCGGTGGACTGGTAGTCCTCCACCACCTCGCGCCCGTCCGTCATGGGGGGGAGGCTGACGCTCTTCTCGCCCTTCTCTTCTCCCTCTCCCGTTGGGAGAGGGCCGGGGTGAGTGCCGAGCGCGAGTGCCAGCAACGGCGGCGGCGCCTCCCCCAGCCCGCGGATCGCCCATAGCGCCGCGCGCCGGTCGGCACCCAGGCCGTTGAACCCGTCCGCTTCCGCCAGCCGCTCCAGCGCCGCGAGCGGCACCGCGGCCCGGCGCCACACCTCCGCCACCGAGCCGTACCCGGCGCTGCGCTGACGGATCACCGCCGCCGCATGCGCCTCCGCCAACCCCTTGGCCATGCATAGGCCCATTCGGACCGCCATCAATCGGCCATCCGTATCCTCCAGCGTGCAATCCCACACGCTCGCGTTCACGCAGACCGGGCGCACCTCCACGCCGTGCTCCCGCGCGTCCCGCACCACCTGCGCCGGGGCGTAGAAGCCCATCGGCTGGGCGTTCAGCAGGGCGGCGCAGAACACGTCCGGATGGTGGCACTTCATCCAGGAGCTGGCATAGGCGATGAGTGCGAAGGAGGCCGCGTGGCTCTCGGGGAAGCCATAGGAGCCGAAGCCCTCGATTTGCTTGAACGTGCGCTCCGCGAACTCGGCGGTGTAGCCGCGTGCCACCATGCCGTTGATCATCTTGTCGCGGAACGGGGAGACGCCGCCGGTCTTCTTGAACGTGGCCATCGCGCGGCGCAGCTGGTCCGCCTCGCCCGGCGTGAACCCGGCGCACACGATCGCCACCTGCATCGCCTGTTCCTGGAACAGCGGGACTCCCAAGGTCTTGCCTAAGACTTTCTCCAACCTGGCGTCCGGGTAGTCCGGCTTCTCCAACCCGGCACGGCGGCGCAGGTAGGGGTGCACCATGTCCCCCTGGATCGGGCCGGGGCGCACCACTGCCACCTGGATCGTGAGGTCGTACAGCCTCGCGGGCTTATGCCGCGGCAGCATGGACATCTGCGCCCGGCTCTCGATCTGGAACGTGCCGAGCGTGTCCGCCTTCTGGATCATCGCGTAGGTGAGCTTGTCGTCCTGCGGGATGCTCGCAATGTCGTGCCGGACGCCGCGGTGCTGTTCCAGCAGATCGAACGCGCGGCGCATGCAGCCGAGCATGCCCAGGCCCAGGATGTCGACCTTCATGAACTTCAGGATGTCGATGTCATCCTTGTCCCACTCGATCACCTGGCGGTCCCTCATGGAGGCCGGCTCGATCGGCACCAGGTCCGCCAGCGCGTCCTGCGTCAGCACGAAGCCGCCCGGGTGTTGCGAGAGGTGGCGCGGATGGCCGATCAGCTCGCGCGCGATCTCGAGCGTGAGGCGTAGCCTACGATCGGCGAGGTTGAGGTTAAGCTGGTCCGCATGCTTCTCCTCAACCCCGTCCTCCGACCAGCCCCAGACCTGAGACGCGAGCGCCGCCGTCACGTCCTCACTCAGGCCCATGACCTTGCCGACCTCGCGCACCGCGCCGCGGGAGCGGTAGCGCACCACGGTGGCGCAGAGGGCGGCGCGGTGCCGTCCGTAATGCTCGTAGATCCATTGGATGATCTCCTCCCGCCGCTCGTGTTCGAAATCGACATCGATGTCGGGGGGCTCGTGCCGTTCGGCGGAGACGAAGCGCTCAAACAGCAGGCTGCTCTCCACGGGGTTGATGGCAGTGATGCCGAGCACGTAGCAGACGGCGGAATTGGCGGCCGAGCCGCGGCCCTGGCATAGGATGCCCATAAGCCTGGCCTGTCGCACGATGGTGTTCACGGTCAGGAAATACGGCGCGTAGTCAAGCTGGCCGATCAGTGCCAATTCGTGGCGAAGCTGCTGCAGCACCTCGGCGGGGGCGCCGCCCGGGTAGCGGTTGGGCAGGCTGGACCAGGTGTGCCGCTCCAGCGCCTGCTGCGCCGTCTCGCCGGGCAGCTCGGTCTCGTTCGGGTATTGGTAACGGAGTTCGGCCAGCGAGAAGCGGCACCGTTCGGCGATCTCCGCCGTTCGTGCGAGGGCTTCGGGGTAGGCCGCGAACAGCCGCGCCATCTCGGCCGGGGCGCGCAAATGGCGGTCGGCGTAGCGTTCCAGCCGGTGCCCGGCGGCGTCGATGGTGCAGCCTTCGCGGATGCAGGCCATCACGTCCTGCAGGATACGGCGCTGCGGCGTGTGATACAGCACGTCCCCGGTGACGACGGTGGCGACGCGGGCGGCCTGGGCGCGGTCGGCGAGCTGGCGCAGCCGCACCGCATCGCCGGGCCGCCGGCGCAGGGTGAGGGCGATGTAGGCACGGTCCGCGAAGGTGAGGCGCAGGCGGTGCAGGTCGGCGTCTATAGCGTCGGCGTCCTCGCCGGGCAGCAGGATGGCGAGCAGGCCGTCCTGGTGCGCCTGGACGTCCGCCCAATCCAGCATGCAGGCGCCTTTGCCGGCCCGCTGCTTGCCCGCCGTCAGCAAGCGGCAGAGACGGGAATAGGCGGCCCGACCGGTCGGGTAGACCAGGAGGGAGGTGCCGTCCCGCAGGTCCAGCCGGCAGCCGACGATCAGCCGCATGCCCGCCTCCTCCGCCCGACCGTGCGCGCGCAGCACCCCGGCCAGGGTGTTGCGGTCGGTGATGGCCACCGCCTCGTGCCCGAGCAGCTTGGCGGCGGCGATCAGTTCCTCCACGTGGCTGGCGCCGCGCAGGAAGGAGTAGTTGGTAGTGACCTGCAGCTCGGCGTAGCGGGGTGTGGGGGCAGACGTGTCCCGCCCTGGCCCTTGGTGCGCTATCGGGAAGTCGAGGACATTGGGCGGTGGCTCAGCCATTGGCGGGCGCCGTTAGTTTCGTCGTAGGATTAGACAGGAGACCGATGATGAGTGCGCTGAAGAAAATTGAGCTTGAGGTCGAGGCTAGCACGGCTGACGCGCTGACTGATGTACACCGCCGCGCAGCAATCGCGCGCATGGTCGATCGCATGGTTCGTCCTGGCCCAAACGATCCATTGCTCGTTCTGCTCGAGCAAACGGCGCAGCAGGCCCGCGAGGCAGGTTTCACGGAAGGATCTCGAAGCCGAACTTGCAGCATATAATGCTGAGCGCCGAGGCTGAGCGTCTTCATCATTGATGCGTCGGTCGCCGTCTCGGCAGCAATCAGCCCGTCCGGTTTGCCGCGACAGGCGATTGTTGCTGCACGAACGGGCGGCCAGATAGGTTTGTCTCTGGCAGTGTTCCAGGAGATAGCGGACGTTCTGATGCGTCCGAAATTCACCAAACTGATTACAGCCGAACAGCGATACGGTATCCAAGATCTGCTCGCCTCTGCCGCGATATGGTGTGAGCCGCCAGAGACGGTCAGAGATTGCCGGGATCCGAAAGACAACGTCTACCTTGACCTCGCGCTGGCAGTGCAGGCGAGTGCGAGCGTTTCTGGTGATGACGATCTATTGGTTCTGCATCCTTGGCGTGGCATGCCGATCTTCAAGCCCGCCAATTTCTTGACTTGGCTGCGGTCCGACACGGCTTAGGGTCAAAACACCCCATGCACGAACCACCGCAGATCGCCGGTTCCCGCATCCTGTCCATCGCCGCGCCGGTATAGCCAGAACCGTCTGCCACCCTCGTCCTCCACCTGCCAGTAATCCCGCACCGCCTGTATCTCCGCGTCCCGCCGCCACCATTCGCCGGTGATCCGTTCGGGGCCGTCGGCGCGGCGCACGCGGTGGCGGTGGCGGCGCCAGGTGAAGGCGGCGGGCGGCTGGTCCGGTAGGCCGGAGACGGTGTCCACCGGCTGCGGCGGGTGCAGCAGGCGGGCGGGGCGCGGCCATTTGGACCAACCTAAGGGGGTTGGCGACGCCACGGCACTCACGCGCTGTATTGAGCGTTCCGGCACGTCGCTCTGCATGGGGGCGGCGCGCCAGACGCGGCTGGCGCCCAGCCGGTTGGCCAGGCGATCCACCAGGGCGGCTACGTCCGCCTCCGGCTCGGCGGTGAGATTCGCGATCTGGGTGAAGGCGAGCGGTTCGGCATACGGCACCACCAGCCGCATCGCATCGACGCCGAGCCCAGGGTCTACGGTTTCCACCTGCTCCTCCAGCAGCCGGGCCAAATGGCGCGCGTCGCGGGACGGGCGGGCGGTGCCGATGCGAATGGCCTGCACTGTGCCGTCCACGCGCTCGAACACCAGGTCCATGTGGCGCGCACCTTGCCCCGTGGCCTCCAGCGTGCGGCAGACCCGGCGGACCAAGATGTCGATCACGGCGCAGAAGCTCTCCGCCGTCAGCAGCGGTTCGGGGAAGGCGAGGCGTGCCTCGGGCGTGCCCGGCGGCGTGATCGGGGTGATCGGCTCGGCAACCCGGCCCATCGCCTGGTCCAGCCGGAGCAGCACGGCAGCCCCGAAGCGGCGGGCGAAGGGCGCGCGGGGCAGGGCGAGCAGGCTTGCCACCGTCTCCAGCCCCAGGCGGCGCAGCATCGTCACGGCCGGTTCGTCCAGCCGTAGGCAGGTGACGGGCAGGGGGGAGATGGCGGCCTGCGTGCCGCCGGGCGGGGCGATGGTGACGGCGGTGGCGGCGTGGCGGGCGAGCGCGTGGGCCGCGCCGGGCGTGTCGGCAATGGCGGCGCGGGCGGCCACGCCGTCCTCCGCCAGGCGGGCGAGCACGGCGTCCAGCAGGGGGGCCTCGCCGCCGTGCAGGTGGGTGCAGCCGGTGGCGTCGATCCACA
>CAXSEG010000283.1:0-5884 GCA_964235545.1 uncultured Acetobacteraceae bacterium | reverse complement strand
TGTCCGAGAGCTTCGACGTGGAAGGCCCGACCTTTTGCCCGAATGGCCGCGTGCTGATGTTCTTCCGTGAATCCGCCGCCCGGGACAGCCGTGGCAGCGGGTACTCCTCCCGCCTGGTGTCCATCGACATCACGGGGTTCAACGAGCGGGCAGTGACCACGCCGACCGATGCGTCCGACCCGGCATGGTCCCCCCTGCTGGCCTGACGCACCGCGCGCAAGACCCTCCTGGCGCAACGTTCGCCAGCCCGGCGGAACGATCTCGTGTGCAGGCCGTTACCGCGCTCACGTATCGAGGCGTCACCTCAGCTAGGAATCGAGACCAGATGAACACCAAGACCTTCGCCCTCCTCGCGACCCTCGCCCTGCTTTCCGCTTGCGCCAAGCAGGCGGACACGACCGGCGGGGCTGCTGGCAATGGGGGCCTCGCGAGCACCTCCGGCGGCGCCGTGCCCGGCAGTGAGGAGGATCTGGTGGCCAATGTCGGCGACCGCGTGTTCTACGCGTTGAACGGATCTAGCCTGAGCGGCGATGCGCGCGGCACGCTCGACCGCCAGTCCGCATGGCTCGGCCGCTATCCGCAGGACGCGGTGCAGCTCGCCGGCAACTGCGATGAACGCGGCACCGAGGAGTTCAATATCGCCCTCGGCGCCCGCCGCGCCAACGCCGCCCGCGACTACCTTGTGGCCCACGGCATCGCTTCCTCGCGCATCAGCACGATCAGCTACGGCAAGGACCGCCCGACCGCGCTGGGTTCGGACGAGAGCGCCTATCAGCAGAACCGCAACGCCATCACCTCGGTTCGCTGAGCGAAGCTGATCGTCCGGTACGCTCCTCCGCTGGGAGGACCGTGCGGCGTTGCCGGCGCACGCGCGCAACCGTAGAACCCGCCGCACGAGCGTCGGGGGAGTCGAGCAAATGCGGTTTGCCAGTTTGGTGTTGGCGGGATGTTTGATGGTAGCACCCGTCTTGTCGCCCCAGGCCCTCGCCCAGATCGACAGCCGGGACGCGATCACGCTGCAAAACCAGATCCTGGACTTGCGCCAGCAGATGCAGGCGTTGCAGCAGCAGCGTGGCGGCCCCGCCCCGTCTTATCGCCCGGACCGCGGCGGCGGCGGTGGCGACCAGGGCGGGCTGACGGCGCAGCTGCTGGACCGGGTGAGCACGCTGGAGGACCAGGTTCGCAGCCTGCGTGGCCAGGTGGACCAGTTGACCAACGCGCAGCAGCGCCAGGCCGAGGACTTCAACAAGCAGATTGGCGACCTAAAGTTCGCCATGCAGACCAGTGGCCCGGCTGCCCGCGCGTCACAGGTCCCGCCGGCGATGAGCCCGCCTCCCTCCAGCCTGGGTGACGGCGGGGGCTTCTCGGGTGGGTCCCAGGTCCCGGCGGGCCCCGTGCCGCGCACGCCTGAATTGGCGATGCAGGAGGCCAACGCCGCCCTGGCCCGGCGCGACTACTCCGCCGCCGAAGCTGCAGCCCGCGAGGTGATCGGCAAGCGCAGCCCCCGCGCGCCGGACGCCCAGTTCGTGCTGGCGCAGGCCGAGATGGGCGAGCGCAACTACCAGCAGGCAGCGCCCGATTACTACGACGCCTACAACCGCAACCGCACCGGCCCGCGCGCGCCGGATGCGTTGCTGGGCGTCGCCGCTGCTTTGACAGGGCTGGGCGACAAGACGTCCGCTTGCGACGCCTTGACCAAGCTGCATGCGGAGTTCCCGCAGCCCCGCCCGGACATCCGCGACGGTATGAATGCCGTCCGTGCCCGTGCTGGCTGCCGCTAGCAGGCGTCCCACCTCCTGCTCCCTCTTCCGTCCTTCACGGGAGCGGGTCGGGATTAGGGCCGGTTCCATCCGATTCTAGACAGCGTCTTCGCCACCGCCATGGACCACCTAGGTCCCTGGGACACCACACGCCGCATCGCCATCGCCGTATCCGGCGGGCCCGACAGCCTCGCTCTGGCGCTGCTGGCACGAGCTTGGGGGGACCCGGCGGCCTTCATCGTGGATCACGGCCTCCGCCCCAACTCCGCAGCCGAGGCGGAGACCGCGCGCACTGCCCTGACCGGCTGTGGCATCCCCGCTCAGGTGCTCAAGCTGGAGGGCTTGGCCCCGGGTCCCGGCTTGGCCGCCCGGGCGCGAAAGGCGCGTTACGCCGCGCTCACCGCCGCCTGCCGCGGGGCCGGGCTGGTGGACTTGCTGCTCGGTCACCACGCCGGTGACCAGGCCGAGACGGTGCTGATGCGCCGTCGCCGGGCCAGCGGTCCGGACGGGCTGGCCGGCATGGCCGCCCTCGTCGAGCGGGACGACATGCGCCTGCTTCGTCCGCTGCTGTCGGTCACGCCGGAGCAGCTGCGCGCCGTGGTGGACGCGGCCGGGCTGGTGCCTGCGGAGGACCCGGGCAATACCGACGAACGCTCCACCCGCGCCCGCCTCCGCTGCGAGATCGGCACCGACCGCACCGCCCTGCTCACGGGCGCAGCGGCGGCCGGCGTGGTCCGCACCCAGGCCGAAGCCGCCATCGCCGCCGAGCTCGCGGCCCGCGCCAGCCTCTATCCGGAAGGCTATGCGACGCTGTTACCCGGCCCGCTTGGCACCGCGGCCCTGGCGGCCCTGCTGCGCAGCCTGTCCGGCCGGCGCTACCCCGTGGACGCGTCTGCACTCGCGGGGCCGAGAACGGGGACCCTCGCCGGCGTCCGTCTGCAACCGGTCAATCGGGCGGGGGGCGGCTGGCTGCTCACGCGCGAAACCGCGGCGATGGCACCCCCGGTCACCGCCTGCGCCGGTGCCGCGTGGGACGGACGGTTCCGCATGGCCGGCAGTGTCCCCGGTGCGCAGCTGGGCGCCCTCGGGCCCGATGCTGCCCGGCATAGGATCTCGTCCAATCTGCCGGGCAGCGTGCTGTGCACCCTGCCAGCTCTCCGTTACAATGGTCTGCTATCGGCCATTCCACATTTGGGGTATGCTTCCTCATCTTTGGTTGCAGACGGGATCGCGCTCCGGAGCGCCCGCTTACCAGCTGCTTGCGCGCCTTTTCTGGCGAGTCGCGGCTAGCCGGGGGTGTGTTGATGGATGGACGGTCCCATCTTGGGGTGACACCGCCGTCCGCTTGTGATGGGGTGCTTAAGTTCAGCCCTGAGCGTCCGGCCACCGGCGCGCGGGTAATGCTGTGGATGGCCAGGGAATCTAGATGAGCAATTTCGGCCGCAACCTCGCGCTCTGGGTCATTATAGCCCTGCTGCTGGTGGTGCTGTTCAACCTGTTTCAGCCGGGCGCCGCGACTCACGCCGCGCAACAGGTCGCCTATTCCGACTTCTTGGGCGATGTTGCAAGCGGCCGCGTCCATGACGTGACAATCCAGGGCAAGGTCGTCAGCGGCCAGCTGACCGACAACCGCACGTTCCAGACCTACATGGCGGACGACCCGTCTCTGGTGCAGAAGCTGGTCGACAAGGGCGTGCATGTGAACGCCCGGCCGGAGGACGAGGGCAGCAACTCGATCTTCCATTACCTGCTGAACTGGTTCCCAATGCTGCTGCTAATTGGCGTGTGGGTCTTCTTCATGCGCCAGATGCAGTCGGGCGGCGGCCGCGCTATGGGCTTCGGCAAGTCCCGGGCCCGTATGCTGACGGAAAAGCAAGGCCGCGTGACGTTCGAGGATGTGGCCGGCATCGACGAGGCCAAGGCCGAGCTGCAGGAGATCGTCGAGTTCCTGAAAGACCCACAGAAGTTTCAGCGCCTCGGCGGCAAGATCCCTAAAGGCGTCTTGCTGGTCGGCCCTCCCGGCACTGGTAAGACGTTGCTGGCCCGTGCCATCGCGGGTGAGGCCAACGTGCCGTTCTTCACAATCTCCGGTTCGGACTTCGTGGAGATGTTCGTCGGCGTCGGCGCCAGCCGCGTGCGTGACATGTTTGAGCAGGGCAAGAAGAACGCGCCCTGCATCATTTTCATCGACGAGATCGACGCGGTCGGCCGCCACCGTGGCGCCGGCCTGGGCGGCGGCAATGACGAGCGGGAGCAGACGCTCAACCAGATGCTGGTCGAGATGGATGGCTTCGAGAGCAACGAGGGCGTGATCCTGATCGCCGCGACCAACCGTCCGGACGTGCTGGACCCGGCGCTGCTGCGCCCTGGCCGGTTCGATCGTCAAGTCGTGGTGCCGAACCCGGACGTGGGCGGGCGCGAGAAGATTCTGCGCGTGCACATGCGCAAGGTCCCGTTGGCGAACGACGTCGATCCCAAGACCATCGCGCGTGGCACGCCCGGCTTCTCGGGAGCCGATCTGGCAAATCTGGTGAACGAGGCCGCGTTGCTGGCCGCCCGCCTGGGCAAGCGCACGGTGGCCATGTTCGAGTTCGAGCACGCCAAGGACAAGGTCATGATGGGCAGCGAGCGCCGTTCGCTGGTCATGAGTGACGCCGAGAAGCGGATGACGGCCTACCATGAGGCTGGCCACGCCCTCTGCGCCATGCACGAGCCGGATTGCGACCCGGTGCACAAGGCCACCATCATCCCGCGCGGTCGTGCGCTCGGCTTGGTGATGAGCCTGCCCGAAGGTGACCGCCTGAGCGAGAACAAGGCCCGCCTGGTCGCGCGTCTGGTGATGGCGATGGGTGGCCGTGTCGCTGAGGAGATCATCTTCGGTCCGGACCGCGTCTCCACCGGTGCTGGCGGTGACATCAAGCAGGCGACCAACATCGCCCGTAACATGGTCACCGAATGGGGCATGAGCGAGAACCTCGGCATGATCGCGTATGGCGACAACAGCCAGGAGGTGTTCCTGGGCCACAGCGTGACGCAGAACAAGAACGTCTCCGAAGTTACCGCCCGCGAGATCGACGCCGAGATCAAGGGCATCATCGACCGTGCTTATCAACGGTCGAAGAATGTGTTGACGGAGAACATCGAGGAGCTGCACCGCCTGGCCCGCGGCCTGCTGGAGCATGAGACATTGTCCGGCGACGAGATCCGGACTGTGCTGCGAGGTGAGCCTGTGATCAAGCGGGTGGTGGACGAGCCAGCGCCGGAAACCCGTCGCGCGTCGGTCCCGACCACGCGGCCTGCGGCCCCCCCGCCGGGTGGGCTCGGTGCGGCGCCACAACCGGGCTGATGCGGAAGAAGGCGATACGAGAAAAGGCCGGCGGCGAGGCAACTCGACGCCGGCCTTTCGATTCGAAGCGCGGTAGCCCCGCATGATCCAAAGCAAAACCGTAGGGTGAGACGCGCTTTGGCGTCCCACCAACACGCGCACGAACCTGGACGCGGCGTTCAATCGACGGCAGGGCAGTCGCTCCAATATGGCCACCACCTGTGCGCGTGGTGGCGGGTCGCCAAAGCGCGTCTCACCCTACCTAGGCATCCCAAGTAGCAGGATATCTCAGCCTTAAGGCTCGACCCGCCCTTCGGCTGCCGCCCGTAACCGATGGAAGCTGCGGCGGCTGAATGGCAGCATGGCGAGATAGATCAGCCCCGCCGCGGCCAGCGCCGCCCAGGGATCGGCGACCAGCACTGCCGCGAACGTCCCCGTGCCCAGAAGCAACGGCAACACGACCCTCTGCGGCACCTTGAAGTTCTTGAAGCTCCATACCGGCAATGTCGAGACCAGGAGCGTCGCCGTTGCGACCAGCATCGCGGCGCAAAATAGCGGGTGGTGCACGACGGCGTACAACCCCGGCAGGCCCCACTCCCGAGCCTCCAGCCCGGCGAACAGCGGGAACAGCGCCAGTCCCGCGCCGGCCGGGGCGGGCACGCCGGTGAAGAAGGATTGTGCATAGGCGGGCGGAGGCGAGGCGTCGATCATGGAATTGAACCGCGCCAGCCGCAGTGCCATGCATACGGCGAACATCAGGCACGGGGCGAAGCCGTAGCCGCTCGCCACCCGCAGCGAC
>CAXSEG010000282.1:0-5925 GCA_964235545.1 uncultured Acetobacteraceae bacterium | reverse complement strand
CCAGGTATTCGCCGAAGCCGATCCGCAGCAGCAGCGCCTCGCCGATGCCGAGCCGGCCGGCGGTGGCCAGGCGGCCGGCCCAACCCGCGAGTTGCGCCAATCCCTCCACCGTGGTCGCGGCCCAGGCAAAGCCGTGCACCTGGCGCTGGCCTGCTTCAACCAGCGCCGTATCCACCCGGCCGTCTCGCGCCACGGCGGCCAGGCAGGCGGCCTGCACCGCGCGGATGTAGTGCCGGGCCGCGTCCACGGCGGCGTCGGCCATGCTGCTCACCTCCTGATACGGCATGTCGTTCATCGCGAACTCTCCTGAGAGAAACCGGCTTGCGCCGTCATGGCAATCACGTTGTCGCAGCGCACGGCTTCCACCGCACCCGGGGCGGCGGCGGGAGCCAGCAACACAGTCTGCCCCGCGAAGATGGGGGCGGCAGCGCGAAAGCTGAAGTGCGCCATCGCCCGCCCTGGCTCCGACCGTGCCGCCAGCGCGCACAGCTTGGCCGCGGTGAGCGGACCGTGGACCACGAGGGCGGGATAGCCTTCTTCCGCCTGGGCGTAAGGCAGATCGTAATGAATGCGGTGCGCGTTGAAGGTCACGGCGGAGAAGCGGAACAGTTCCACCGGGCCCGGGCACCACGGCTCCGCACCGCGCCGCTCCCGCAACGGGGCGGGCGTGACGGGTGGCACGGGGGCGCCGGCGCCCCGATAGATGATGGTCTGACGTTCGGACACGCGTTCAACGCCGTCTTGCACCAGCGAACGATCTACCTCCACGAACACCAGGTCACCGGCTTTGCCGGGTCGGTGGCGGATTTCAGCGACCGTCATGATCAAGGCGCCCGGCGCGCCTAGCACGAGCGGCGCCGGAAACCGCAGGCTGGCGGCGGCGAACATGCGGCGCGGCAGGTGGATGGCAGGCAGAAAGCCGCCACGGCGCGGGTGGCCGTCCGTGCCCAGGCCGGCGCCGTTGCGCGCCTCCAGGAAAAACGCCCAGTGGCCCAAGGGCGGCGGGCCGCGCTCCACATCCGGATCGGCGCCGCAAGCGACGGCGAAGCGGCGCAACGTCTCGATCGACAGCACGTCGTAAAGGGTTTCGGTGCGGCCGACATGGGCCTGCCAGGCCGCCACCTCCTCCGGCAGGACCGGCTGCGTCACGCGGATGCCACCAGGCCAGCATCGTGCAGCCGGCCAATCTCGCCAGCCGGCAGGCCCAGCACCTCGGCCAACACCTGGTCCGTGTGAGCGCCCAGGATGGCGCAGGCGGCGGGAGGCTGGCGCGGCGTGCCAGGCAGGGTGGCGGCCGCACCCGGCGTCAGGTAGCGGCCGCCCGGGTGCGCGGTCTCGGCCAGCACCAGGTTGGCGGCGGAGAAATACGGGTCGGACACGACCGCCTCGCCAAGCGTTTGGTAAGGCCCCCAGCACACGCCGATGCCCTCGAAGGCTTGCGTCAGGGTGCAGGAATCCTGTTGGGCGAACGCCGCCTCGAACAGCGGCAGCAACTGCGCGCGGTGGACGAAGCGCAGGCTCTCGTCGCGGGCGAAGCTGACGCCCAGCTCCGCCTCGACCGCCGCGACGGGTGCTTCCAGGCCGAGGATCCCCACCAGCCCGGACCATTGCCGGGGCGTGATGGCCACCACCATCAGGCGTTTGCCATCCCTGGTGGCAAAGTCCCGCCCAAAGGCGCCGAACAGCACGTTGCCGAGGCGGGGACGGTCCGCCCCGGTCAACTGCACCTCCGCGATCTGCCCGAGATTTCCCAGGGCGGCCGCGGCCACGTCGGACAACGGCAGCCGGATCTCCCGCCCCTTTCCGTCCGCCTGGCGCGCCCGCTCGGCCGCCAGCAGGCAGAACGCGCCATAGGCCCCTGCCAGCAGGTCCCACGCCGGCAGCACATGGTTCACCGGACCGTCATGGCTCACCGGCCCCGTCATTAGCGGCACGCCAGCGGCCGAGTTGACCGTGTAGTCCACGGCGGGGCGGCCATCCGGCCAGCCCATCACGCGCAGGCAGATCAGGTCGGCCCGCCGCGCCGCCAGCCGGTCATAGGCCAGGAAGCCGGCCACCGGGTAGTTGGTGACGAACAAGCCACCCTTGTCGCCCGGCGCGGTGATGATCGCGGCGGCCAGCTCCCGCCCCTCGGGCCGGGACAGGTCGAGGGCGACCGACTTCTTGCCCTTGTTCAGCCCCTCCCAATACAGGCTCGGGCCGCCGCCGGGGGCGAGCGGCCAACGGCGGAAATCCGGGCCGCCGCCCGCCTGGTCAATGCGGATCACCTCCGCCCCCATCTGCGCCATGTGCAGCGCGCAGGAGGGCGCTGCGATGAACGACGCCGCTTCGACGACGCGCAGGCCGTGCAGCAGATCATACATCGCCGTCAGCCCCGCCAGGAACCATGGGGAACTCCGACGCCACGCTGCGCCGCCGCCAGCGCCACCCTTAGGCTGGGAGCGTCAAGCGGGACGCAATAGGCCGGCATGGCGCGCTCGAACCGCCAGCCCTCGCGCAACGGCCCGGCATCAACCGTATCGTAGCCGAACGCGTCGTAGAGCGCCGTGGCAACGGCCTTGGCCGCTGGGTTGTTTCCTGCAAGTGGCAAGGCTCGCCGTCCGGGTGTGCCGGAGGGTGTTCCGCCTTCCGCCAAGTCCTTCTGGAGGATGGCATTGAAGGCCTTGACCACGTGCGCGCCCGGCAGATGGGCGGCCAGCATTTCGCTCGTCGTCGTCTCGCACGCGTCCAATGCGGCGATGCGCCCGTCCCGCTCAGGATAGTAGTTGTTAGCATCCAGCACCGGCTTGCCGGCAAAAGGGTCCGGCGGCAGATCACCGATCGCGTGGAATGGAATGGCGATCACTACGATATCCCCGAACGTAGCAGCTTGCTCCGCGCTCCCCGCCTTGCAGCGCAGGGCAATTACCGTGCTGCCCAGCGTCCGTGGATCACGGGAATTGCTGATCATCACTTCATGCCCTGCTTTGGTGGCGAGGCCCGCCACAGCACGGCCGATGAAGCCGGCGCCCACAATTCCGATTTTCACCGACGATGCATCCCCGTGTCACGCTTACCAACCTGCATCCAAGGCCTCTCGGCGTTAAGGACTGCCAAGTGAACAACGAGCGGTAAGCATGTCATCGTTCCCGACCGAAATGCTCATATCAAAATGTGCGGGTCTCCATGCCTCATCGGCATCGCGCTTGGTCTATTGAGCCATGGCGTTCGCTCTGCGCAACTCTTAGATTTCAGCAAACACTCAGGGAGAACACGTCCGTGGCGTCCGATGCATCCTACTGCTCGGCCTACCGCAGTGTCTTGGGCGAAGGTCCGCTTTGGGATACTCAGGCATACCAGCTGTTCACATTAGATTGCATGTCCCGCAAGATGTATGGCTACACGCCGGTCAACGGTGTGGAACAGGAATGGGCCCTCCCCCGCACGCCGGGCTCGTTCGCGCTGCGGCAGTCAGGCGGGATGATTATGGCCTATCGCAGGGGATTGGCGCTGATCGACGTTGCGACCGGCGCCTTGGAAGACGTTGCCACACCAGCCATCGATTTCACCAAAGAAATCTTCAACGATGGCAAGTGCGACCGTCGCGGCAGGTTTTGGGTCGGGACTATGGATCGCGAGGTCGCCAAGCCGGTCGGGCACCTTTACCGGGTGGATCCTGATCTGACGGTGCACACCATGGATAGTGGCATCACCCTAGCGAACGGCATGGCCTGGAGCCCAGACGATCGCACGTTATACTTCTGTGACTCCAGGCCGGGCCACATCTGGTCCTACGATTACGACATCGACAACGGGACCATCGCCAACCGCCGCATGTTCGTCGATTTTGGAGCCCGCAAGGGCCGGCCCGATGGCTGCACTGTCGACTCCGAAGGCTACCTGTGGGTAGCGGAGATTTCGGCCGGGCAGGTGGTGCGTTTCGCCCCCGACGGTCGCGAAGCAGCGGTCATAAAAACGCCCATGACGCGGCCGACCAGCGTGATGTTCGGCGGACCTGATCTGCTGACCTTGTACGTTACCAGCATGCGCTACGGGCTGGATGACGCGGCGGCTGCGCACGAGCCCACAGCCGGCGGCACGATCGCGTTATGTCCCGGCGTTGCAGGCTTACTAGAACCACGCTTCGCGGGTTGAAGGAGACGATCCAACCAAGTCTTACCTCCTGTGGACGATGAAACCGAACAAATAAGAAGGGGGAAGAAACACAACCATGGAGGACTGTTATCCAGCTTCGGCGATGTCAGACCGTCGAAAGCTCATCCGACTCGGATTGTGTGCAGGTTTCGCTTCCGTTTTGCCGAGCCCGGCAGCGTGGGCAGCCGGCGAGGAACCACCAAAGGCAGCTCCCGCGGCAAACTACTATCCGCCGGTCCGACCGGAGTGGCTGGCGCTCACCCGCGAACCCGCACTCGACCCGGCAAGGCCCATCATCGATCCACACCACCACCTCTGGGATCGGCCTACCTTCCACTACATGTATCCCGACTACCTCGCCGACATCGGCGAGGGCCACCGGATCGCGGCAACCGTCTACGTTGATGCCCATTCCATGTACAGTGCTACCGGGCCAGAGCCTCTCCGGTCCGTGGGTGAGACCGAATTTGCCAGTGGCGTCGCGGCCATGGCAGCCAGTGGCGGATACGGCTCCACTTTGGCCTGCGCCGGCATCGTCGGCCGGGCCGAGCTGCTCCTCGGTGATGCCGTACAGGAAGTGCTGGACGCTCATATCCGGGCTGGCATGGGTCGCTTCAAAGGTATCCGGTATACCACGGCACGGGACGGCGATCCCCGGTTGAATAATCCCGGCTTCGATCCACCGCGGGGACTGCTCGCCGATAGCCAGTTCCGCCGCGGCTTTGCACGCCTGGCTCCAAGTGGCCTGTCTTTCGACGCATGGATGTTCCACCCCCAGCTTGACGAACTCGTCGACTTGGCGCGCGCCTTCCCCGAAACGACGATCGTGCTGAATCATTGCGGAGGGCCGACCAGGGCCGGCGCATATGCAGGGCGCGACGAGGAGGTTCTCGCGCGCTGGACCGGCTCCATGATGCGTCTCGGCGGTTGCCCCAACATCGTCGTGAAGCTTGGGGGCCTTGGCGTCTGGACGATGGGTTTGAACTTCTACAAGCAGGCGCAGCCCCCAGGGTCCGAACAACTCGTTGCGGCGTTCCGGCCGATCTTCGCAACATGCCTAGAGGCTTTCGGACCAAGCCGGTGCATGTTCGAAAGCGACTTCCCGGTAGACAAGGTAAGCTTCGGCTACGGCGTCTTTTGGAACGCATGTAAGCGGTTTGCGGCCGATTTGACGTCATCGGAGCAAGACCAGCTTTTCTTTGGAACGGCGGCACGGACATATCGCCTTGCAACGTAACTGCCACAAGCGTCCAGGCCGCCATCAAGCGCCACCTGGTTGACGCATTAAGTGATGCCGCGGCCGTTGCGTTGGCTTGTGATGCGCGAGACTAGCCGACGAACCTTGTGGCGGTTGGACAATCCCGCCGACCTCGAACCAACGTCTTGAGCCGGACGACTTCTTCGTCTTGCTGCATGAGCGCATGGCTGGCTGGCGTGCTCTGCTTCAGACGTTGATACGTAGGGACGCCTCGCCTACCGACCGGCCCGCACCGGCTGAGAACGCCGGGCCGATCGAGACGACCCGCCCGGCGCTGTTCACGTAAGCATCCGGGAAGCACCACGGCTGCTGTAGGCAATCATTGATTGCGATAGTTTTCCAATCGGCGGGTATCGAGGTGGTCAGCCAAGAGGAAAAATCCACCCGACAGAAGCGGAAGCGCGATACTGAGCCACAAAATCCATACAAGAAGGCTTTGACGATGAGAGCCATGACGCTTGACCCAGCGATCATCGGCTAGGACCAACGCCCCAAGTGCCAGTGCAGCACCGAGGGGACCCCACGCCAAAAGT